>JAEMRF010000433.1 GCA_016463515.1 Solirubrobacteraceae bacterium
CGACATGGACGCCGTCCACTGGAAGAAGGTCCGCCGCGTCACGCCGTGGCTGCTCAACGCTGAGCCGCTGCCCGAGCGCGAGCACATCGTCTCTCGCGAGTCGATGGTCGACGTGACCCAGACCATGGCCTGCATCCAGTGCGGTTCCTGCGTGTCTGATTGCCTGGCCATGGAGGCCGACCCGGAGTTCATCGGGCCTGCCGCACTGGCCAAGGCCTACCGCTTCGTCGGTGACCCGCGCGACGCCCAGCACCAGCAGCGTCTCGAGGATCTTTCGGCCGATCCGCACGGCATCTACACGTGCACGCACTGCTTCAAGTGCATCGACGCGTGCCCGAAAGAGGTCGCGCCGATGAGCCAGATCATGCGTCTGCGCCGCATCGCCGGTGCCGACCACAAGATCACCGACAACAACGGCCACCGTCACGAGGAGGCCTTCGTCGTCCTCATCAAGAAGTACGGCATCCTCGCCGAGGCCGACATCGTGCCTCGCTCCTACGGCGGCAACGGCATCACCGGCGGCAAGCTCTCGCCGGCCACGGTGCGGGAGATCCCAACGTCGCTGCCGTTCCTGGGCAAAGCGCTGCTGCGCGGCAAGATCAAGATCAAGGACATCCTGATCCCGCACCGTCTCGCTCCGTCGGATCGTGCCGAGCTCAAGACGATCTTCGAGACCGTCGCTGCTCGCGAGAAGCGCAACGAGCTCAACCTCTACATCACCGGCTACGACGAGGACGGCGATGCCGTCACCGAACTCGCCACCGACAAGGAAGGGGCCACGGCATGACCAAGGTCGCCTACTGGCCCGGCTGCGTGAGCCGTGGCTTCACCCCCGAACTCCACGGCGCGATGAACCTCGTCGCTCCCAAGCTCGGCCTCGACCTCGTCCAGCTCGATCGCGGTTCCTGCACCGGCGCCGGCGTGCTCGCCGAGCACAACCAGGAGCTGACCGACACGCTCAACGGCCGCACCTTTGCGCTCGCACAGCAGGTCGACCAGGCCGAGTTCATGATGAACATCTGCTCCACGTGCCAGGGCGCGATGAGCGAGTCGCAGGAGCGCCTGGACGCAAACAAGGAGTACCGCCACGACGTGAACCACACGCTGGCGCAGTTCGGCCTGTCCTACGAGAAGGGCATCGTCAACAAGAACTTCCTGTGGGTCCTCGTGGAAGACATCGGCCTCGAGAAGCTCAAGAGCCTGGTGGTCAACCCGCTGACCAACCTGAAGGTCGGCCCGTTCTACGGCTGCTACATCGTGCGCCCGGTGCACCGCCTGCACATCAACGACGAGAACCCGCGCGACACGTACCTGCCGCTCGTGATCGAGGCCCTGGGCGGCACCGTCATCGACTACGCCGGCTCGCACAAGTGCTGCGGCTTCCCGATCATCACGATGAACAAGGAAGCCTCGCTCAAGCAGGCCGGCACCCACCTGACCGACGGCCAGAACGCTGGCGCGGACTGCCTCGTGACGCCGTGCCCGCTCTGCCACCTGAACCTCGACATGCAGCAGCCCGTGGCAGCCACGGCCGTCGGGAACGACGACCTGCACATGCCGGTCCTGCACCTGCCGCAGCTCGTCGGCCTGGCCCTCGGCCTCACGCCGAAGGAGCTCGGGCTGAACAAGCACGTCGTCAAGCCGACGTCGGTCATCGACTGGTCCGAGACCGTCATCGGCTCGGTGTAAACCCAAGGCACGCGCCGGGCGTTCGGCGCCCGCACGTTCTTCAGAAGGGCCGCTCTCCGGAGCGGCCCTTCTGCGTTTCGGACTAGCGAGCCCGGAAGTAGCCCGGGTAGGTCGCAGGCACAGCGCACGAGGTGCTCGGCAAGACCCGGAACTCGAGTTTGGTCGCGAGCGTGGCCTGGTCGATCAGGGTCGAGTAGCCCACCTCTCCCCAGAGCGGGAACCAGTAGTCGGTGCGCACGATCACCCGCAGGTTGAGCAGGGCCGCGGGCGGCGCGACGGGAATGGCCTGTGCGCTGGGATCACTGATGAATCGATCGGCGGTGAGGGGCTGGTCCTGCGTCTTGGGGGCGCCGTACGTCGAGCCATCCCACGAGCCGGGGTTGGAGAGCCCGAACGGCACGTAGGCCGTTGACCCGGGCCGCGCCCATTGCGCCCGGACGAAGAACCCGGAGGAGTCACCGGGTTTGCTGAACTTGATGCGGTAGCGCAGGATCGGCGACACGCTCGTGCTGCAGTACTCGTGGTAGCCGCGGGTCGCTGCGGGGAGGCCAGGGACTTGCTTGGGCGCGGCGACCGTGACCACCATGCGCCCCGGCCCCGCGAGGCGGAATTGGTCGTACTGGTAGCCGCCGGGGCTCGCCGCAACGGCGGCGCTCGGGGCCAGCGCGACTCCGCTCGCTACGACTGCTCCTGCGACGGAAAGGTGGCGAAGGACGGCGGACGGTGAAGTACTCCGGGACATTGGTGCATCGTACGCAGCGAACCGCTCCGGTGCGACTCTATTCGCCGGTTCTGGCGCCTCCTGGCGCAAACCTGCAAGGAGCAAGACGCGGCTGCAGTCAACGCTTCATCCAAAATGAACACAACCACCGCACTGCCTCGCTACATTCATCTCACGATGCTCGATCCGGACACCACCACGACGCGAATCCCCTACATCAAGGAGGAGCCCGTCGTTGGCATGTCCT
>JAEMRF010000434.1 GCA_016463515.1 Solirubrobacteraceae bacterium
GTCTGCGCAGCCTGCGCAGTAGACGAAAACGCGCCAGCGGCAGCGATGGCAGCGATGCTGGCAACGGCCAGCTTTCGCGCCTCAAGGGACTTGAGGGACACTCCGACTCCTGTTTTTGGGACCCGGCGGCGCAATGGACTAACGGCACGCACCGGAGTTGGTGACTTGCCACCTTTCGGCGGCGACCACTGCAGTTTGAGGCATCTGTGAGGGCGAGCACGCGCTGACCGACGCCGGTTCGTCGGCCCGGGCGTTGAACGCCCCGAGAACTCGGGCGATTCCATAACCCAACCGCAACGTGACGCGTAGCACTCAATTGACGTCCATGTGGCACGAATGGCACACATCGGCCGATGAGCGGTACTTCAAGTCTGAGAACGAGCAACGCCCGGCACCGCGCAAAGCGGTACCGGGCGTCGCGCGAGCGCGTTGCGCTGGTTCTCGGTCAGCTGACCTTCGCGCAGGCCGGCTCGCTGGAGAGCGCGGTTGCGAGGGTGTCCTCTTTGGAGAGGTCGGCGACGGGGCCTTGGTACTCGTTGAGCACCTTCATCTGGTCGCCGAGCTTGGCAACCACCGCGTTGAGCTCGGCAGCGCTATCCGGGGTAGCTGCGCGCAGCTCCTGACGGATGTCGCCGACCTTCGTCTCGGTTGCCTTCATCGCCTTGACCGCGCGATTCCAGGCAGCCTCGGCGTCTCCGCCCGGAGGCGGGCCGACCTTCTCGACAGCCTTGACCTGGTCCTCGAGCTGATCGCCGACGTCGACGAAGAACTTCACGAGGCCCTTCTGCGTGGCCTCTGGGCTCGACGTGTCGACCTCAGGCGGCTGCACGGTCTTGGCCTGCTTGGCCATGGTCGTGCAGAGCTTGGCGGCCCAGTTCTCCTCGGGCGTCGTGGCCGTGGCCTTGTCGGCCGAGGTGACCGCGCCGTTGTCTGCCGCCGCCGGCGTGGATCCGCTGGCGTTGGCGTTTGGCTTGTCTGAATCCCCGCCGCAACCGGCGAGGAGCCCCGCCGCTGCGACGAGCGCAACGACGGGAGCTTTTTTGATGCGTGTGATCACCGAAGCTGTTCCTGTGTGGGAGAGCTAACAGTTTGACGTGACCGGAGCTCCGGAGAGCCGGTCCCCGATGAACTTCATCGCGTCAGCGTTACCACGGGCCACGGTGGTGATGTGGCCGGTGTCGAACAGCTTCCAATCGACCTGCATCCCGAGCGCGCAGTAGTTGTTGCGCAAGGAGCGGGCCTGACCGAACGGCACGATCTGATCGTTGGTGGCGTGGTACTGCAGCACCGGAGCGTTGATCGGCGTCTTGCCGAGCGTGTTCTGACCAACGCGGGCCAGCCACTTGGCATCGCCGAACGGGCTCGGCTCGGTGTAGTCCTCCGACAGCTTGCCCTCGTAGCCCGTCAGGAGCTCGATGGTGCAGTCGTTGGCCTCGGAGTTCGCGAACACGGTCTTGGCCTCGGGGAACAGGTAGTTCTCCAGGTCCAGCTCGTCGTAGGCGTTGTCGAGGCCGATCACGGCAGCGATCTCGAATCCGAAGGCAGCCTTGCCCTCGAGACCGAGCGCGACGCTGGCCAGGTTCGACGGCACGCCGCCGCCCGCCACGCCGAGGAGGTTCAGCTCCGGGGCGTAGGTCGGCTCAAGCTGACCGGCCCACATGACGGCAGCGCCGCCCTGTGAGTACCCACGCAGCAGCACCCGTGGGGTGGCCGAGAGACCGGCCTCCGGCAGACGTGACGCGGCACGCGCCATGTCGAGCACGGCGGGGCCCATCGCTGCGCCAACGATGTAGGAGGTCTCCGGGTTCTCGTAGTACCCGTCGTAGTCGGTGACGGCGACGGCGTAGCCCGCCTTGAGCATCTCGTTGACGGCGGCCTGCTCGTAGAACGAACCGCTGTTGATGAAGCGCGACACGGTGCAGCGGAACGCCGGACCGGTCGTGCCCGGCGCGAACGACACCACCGGTGCGTTCGCAGGGTTGACGCCCTTGGGCACCAGAACGGTGCCGGTGACCGTGTTGCGCTCACCGACGGCGTTCGTCGACAGGTACATGACCTGCCAAGCGTTCGCCAGAGCGCGTGCGGTCGGCGGACCAGCCTTGGCCGGGCGTGCGCGGATGATGTCGCCCGGGTCGCCGGCCGGAAGGACCGCCGGAGGCGTGTAGAACGGATCGGGATCCGCATTCGGCGTCGGAGCCGGTTGGTTTCGGTCGATCACCGGAGCGGCGACCGCCGTGGCTGCCGGGCCGAACGACCCAGCGAGCATCAGGCCTGCGAGGGACGCTGCCGTCGCCCGGGCCATGCGAGTTTTGAGGAAGAGGTACATGCCAATTCTCCTCGGGCTAGACGGTGGGCTTGGGGGACAGCTTCAGCGAGATCAAGTTCCCGCCGCCGGCAGTGAGCGGGCTCACGAGGCCGTTGAGGACGCCGCACCCGTTCAGGTCGCTGATGGCGAAGGAGCCGGCGAGCGTGCCGCCCTTGAGCGGATCGAACTCCGCGTCGGTCGAGGTGAGGTCGACCTTCGACAACGACTTGGTCTGGCAGCTGTTGCCACCCGCGAGCGGGATAGCACCAAACAGCTTGACCTCGAGCACCTTGATGCGCAGGAGCGAGCTGGACTTCAGCACGCCGTCGAGCAGCGTGCCGGTCGTCTTGCC
>JAEMRF010000435.1:0-1221 GCA_016463515.1 Solirubrobacteraceae bacterium
GAGGAGCTTCACGCTCGTGGCATCAACGTGATCGCCGTGACGATCCCGCCGACCGGCGGCGCGTGGGTGGCGACCTACGGTGACTTCTGGATGGGCGACGATCGTCGCGCGGTGAACTCGTGGATTCGGAACACCGGCAACCGCCACGTGCCTGGCGTGGCGTCGACGACCCGGTACCCGGATGGGTTCTGGGATCTCAGCAAGGCCGTGCAGGACGCAAACGACGTGCGTCAGCTTCCGAGCCTGGTGACGTGGGACAACGTGCATCCCAACAGCGCCGGCTACAAGAAGTTCATCGATGACACCGCCACGGCCGGCAAGCTCGGCCTGCTGCGCGGACGCACCTGCTCCTAGCGGGCGAGTACCCCGCTTGCTCCGCCTCGGCCGCTTAGCTCGCGGCCGAGGCGGGAGCGGGGATGTCGTCGACGAGGTCGGCGATCGAGTCGAGGATGCGGGTCGGGCGGAAGGGATGCCGCTCGACCTCTGCTCGCGTTGACACGCCGGTCAGCACGAGGATCGTTTGCAGTCCGGCTTCGAGCCCGGAGACGACGTCGGTGTCCATGCGGTCGCCGATCATGGCGGTGGATTCGGAGTGGGCGTCGAGCGCGTTGAGTGCGCTGCGCATCATCAGCGGGTTGGGTTTGCCGATGAAGTACGGCCGCACGCCGGTGGCTTCGGTGATCAGCGCGGCTACCGAGCCGGTGGCGGGCAGCGGGCCTTCGGGTGAGGGTCCGGTCGCGTCGGGGTTGGTCGCGATGAAGCGGGCTCCGGCGCCGATCAGGCGGATCGCGGTGGTGATGCGCTCGAAGGAGTAGGTGCGGGTCTCGCCGAGGACGACGTAGTCGGGGTCGGTTTCGGTTTGCGTGTAGCCGATCTCGTGCAGGGCGGTGGTGAGACCCGCTTCGCCGATCACGAACGCCGAGCCGCCGGGGCGTTGGTCGTCGAGGAAGCGTGCGGTGGCGTTGGCGCTGGTCCAGATGCGGTCTTCGGGGATGTCGAGGCCGCCGAGGCGCAGCCGCGCGGAGAGGTCGCGGCGGGTGTAGATCGAGTTGTTGGTGAGCACGAGGAATGGCGTGCCGGCGGCTTTGAGGCGCGCGATGAATTCGGCGGCGCCGGGGATGGCGTGGGATTCGCGCACGAGCACGCCGTCCATGTCGCTGAGCCAGGCGGTGATGGGTCCACGGGTCACGGGTTTCACCCTAGGCGCAGAAGGCGGGTCGG
>JAEMRF010000435.1:1321-2648 GCA_016463515.1 Solirubrobacteraceae bacterium
GGCGGCGCGGGCCCGGCCGGGCCGGGTGGCCCGAAGGGCGACGCGGGTGCGAAGGGCGACGCTGGTGCTCCTGGGGCGCCGGGAGCCACCGGTGCTCCGGGCACCCCGGGTGCGAAGGGTGAGACCGGCGCCGCTGGGCGTGACGGGACCGACGGCAAGGACGGCCGTGATGGGGCGGCTGGCGCAAGGGGCGACGCAGGCGCCGCCGGGCCCAAGGGCGATACCGGCGCTGCTGGGCCAGCCGGTCCGCAGGGTCCGGCAGGGCCGGCTGGTCCGTCCGGGGCTGCGGCGGCCTTGACGCTCGGTGGTGAGGCGCTGAACGGCGGAACGGCTCAGGCGTTCCTCAAGCTCCCGGGGGTTGAGGGCGAGTCGGTGGTGCAGGGCCACGAGGATGAGATCGAGCTGCTGTCGGTCGGCTTCTCGCTGGAGAACACGGTGAACATCGGGAGCTCCACGGGCGGAGCCGGCGCCGGCAAGGTGGCGTTTGGTCCGCTGAAGGTGTCGAAGTTCCTCGACAAGTCCTCGCCGCTGCTGGTGCAGTCGGTCGCGTCGGGCAGCAAGTGGAACACGGGCGAGATCACGTTCCGCAAGAACGGTCCGCAGGGTGGCGATTTCCTGAAGCTGAAGCTCGATTTCGTGGTCGTGAGCAAGTGGAATCAGGGTGGCGAGGCTGAGCCGCCTGCGCTCGAGAAGATCGAGTTCCAGGTCGGTGCCTTCCAGCTCGAGTACCGCCAGCAGACGCCCCAGGGTGCCTTTGGCCCCTGGGTCAAGTACGGCTGGGACCGCGTGACGAACCGCCCGAGCAGCCTGTAGCCAACACGCTCAGTCGACGGCGGCGTCGAGCGCAAGGTTGGCCGCGCCGAACGGGATTTTGTGGTTGCCATAGCGACCACAAAATCCCGTTCGGCGGGGGACAGGGCCCTAGGCTCGCGGGCATGAACGACGCCTCCTCCTCCGTTCCGCTTGGGCCCCACGAGTCGGCGGTGTTCGATGTGGCGGGCGCCGTGCTGACGCCGCTGCCGCTGGATCCCGCACAGGTCGTCAGTGGAGCGCCGACGACGGCCTACGCGGTGCTCGACGTCTCGGCCGACGGCCGGGTGGAGCGCGGGATCTGGGAGCACACGCCAGGCGTGACGACCGACGTGGAGGCGGACGAGCTGTTCGTGGTGGTCAGCGGCCGCGCGACCGTGGAGGTCGATGGCGGCGTCGGCGTGCCTGGTGGCTCGACGCTGGAGCTGCGCCCTGGCGTGGTGGGCATCCTGCGCGCAGGTGCCAAGACCACGTGGACGGTCCACGAGACGCTGCGCAAGGTCTGGCAGACGACGGC
>JAEMRF010000004.1:0-4639 GCA_016463515.1 Solirubrobacteraceae bacterium
CCTGCGAGAGGGTGAAGGTCACCTTCGCGCCGCGACGCAGCGTGGGCTTGCCGGCGAGTTTGAGCCCGGTCACGGCCGGGGCTGGGATGGCCCCGCTGCCTGCGGCTGCACTCTGACCACTCCCTGCCGCGCCAGCGCTGCCGGGAGCTTCACCGCCGGTAGACGCCGGCGGCGCAACCGGACCCGCCGCGAAGCTCACGCTCGCCTGGTCGTTGCCTGCAGCGGGGTCCGGAAGGGCGCCGGCGCGGGTGGCGGTGATCGTGGCCGCGGCGCCACTGGCTCGCACGGTGGCGATTACCGTCGCCGCGGCGCCGTCGGCCAGCGTGCCCACCGTGCAGGTCACGGCAGTCCCGCCGGTGCACGTGCCCAATGTCGACGTCGCGGTCGTGGCCGTAGCGCCTGCGGGAAGCGGGATCGTGACGGTCTCCCCGACGGTGTCGTCTGGGCCATCGTTGGTGATGGTCGCGATCAGCGTCACGTCTTCGCCAGCGGCCGGCGCAGTCTTGGAGGCCTGCAAGGTCAGGCGGCGATCGGCGCCCACTTCGACGGCGCCGAGATCGCACGCCGCACCTGCTGGCAGCGCGCCACCGCGCTGGTCGGCCGCGCGCACGCCGCAGCCGACGGCTGCGCCGACCGCGGGCGAGGCGATCGCCGGGAGCATCGTGTCGGTCGGGCCGCCGTTGTTGGCCAGCGCGCCGAGCTGGAGGCTCGCGTTCTTGATGCTGGCGGCGCCCAGGCACTCGGCGGTGTTTGAGATGTTGCGCGCCGGCTCCGTGATCGATCCGCTGGCGATGTAGCAGTTGGGCCCACTCGCAGCGGCCCCTCCAGACAGGATCGAGCTGGCGATCGAGCGCAGGCCAGAGCCCTGGATGTAGAGGTTGCCGCCCTGGCGAAAGCCACTGCTGTCGGCCACGCTCGACGACGTATTGCCGGCGATCGTGACGTGTTCCAGGGTGGTCTCGTCGGTGGCTGAGACACCGCCGCCGACCGAGAACTGACCCGCCCCGAATCCGCGCGTGATGTTCGCGGTGATCGTGCTGCGGCGGATGATCGTGGGTGCAGCGATCGAGACGCCACCGCCACCGGCAGAACCCCCGCCAGAGCCCGGGGTCTGACCGACGGCCGTGTTCCCCGAGATCACCGAGTCGAAGATCGACAGGCTTCCGCCGGTCGCCGCCACGCCGCCGCCGTTGGCGTTCGTGGCGGAGGAGATCGTGTTCCCGTAGACCCACACGCGCTCCAGACTCACGTCGCCCGCCGTCACGTTCAGGCCACCGCCGCGAATGGCGCCCGAACTCGTGGGAGCGCCGCCCGTGAGGCCGACGTCGCGCAGCGACAGGTTGGCGGCAGCAGTCATCACACGGGTGGCCGTCGGCGCCTTGATGGTCGTCGTCCGGGCGCCTGCGCCCTCGATGGAAACCGAGGTGCCCACGACGAGCTCGCCGAGGCCGTCGAGCAGCTGGTAGGTGCCGGCAGGCACGACGATGCGGTCGATGCCGGGCGTGAAGTTCGCTTGACCGATCGCCGCGCGCAGCGTGCACTGGCCACCCGCGTTGGCGGCGCTGCAGCTGCCGTCGGCGGTGTTTGAATCCGCGGCGTCGGCGGTGGTGACCACGTTGAACGTGGCGGCTCCGGCGGGCGCTGCCGTCGCCAGCGCGGCGCCGCCGAGGAGCATGGCGAGGAGGAGAGACCGGTGCATGCCATAGACCGTAGAAATCGGCTGGGGCGTCCACCCGTCGGTTTTCCGCCGCACCCGCGTCGGCGCCCCGCCGCATTTCGGTGCTCCGTTGGCGCCGGGCGGGCAGTCCATCGGCGCCAAGGGCACACCGGAGGGCGCCGGAAGCCCGGCAGCGACGCCGGTGGCGCCGCAACGACGCTCAGCCGGCGGCGACGGTCTCGCGCGCCCAGCGCAGGGCGTCGAGCGCGATCTCTTCGCCAGCGCCGACGTGGCCGAGCTGCGTGAGCCGCGTGCGTGGGGGCACGGCCCCATGCTCGACCAGCTCGGCATCGATCGGGCACCAGCGGTGCTCGGCCGCGAGGAGCAGCTCGACGTCGAGCTCTGAGTCACCCGCGGCCATGAGTTCGTCGATCTCGAGCCGCTCGCGCAGATACTGCGCCGCTCGGCCCTTGCAGACGCCGTTCGGCAAGGCGTACAGCTTGCGGCCGTGCAAGATCGCGCGCCACCCGAGCGGAGCAAAGAGCTGATTGGCCCTCGATTCCAGATCCCTCGGGCTCAGGTCGAGCTTGAGGGTGCAGTACAGGAACACGCCGTCGCAATCACGCAACAGCGGCATCCAATCGACGGTCTCGGGGGTGCCGAATTCGGCCGTGAAAGCAGCGTGGGCCTGCGCGAGCGGAGCACTGTCGGCACAGAGCTGATCGATCTGGGCCTCCCACGCGGCGTCGACCTTGCCATGGCGCAGGATGGTCGCGCCGTTCGTGCAGACGAGCCAACCGGTCTGCGCCATCGCCCAGATCGGCTCGATGCGGGCGACCTGTTCCTTGGAGCGGGTCGTGACCGGGATGAACCCGCCCGTTTCATGCAGCGCCGCCAGGGCGTCGAGCGTGGCCTGGCGCGTGACGGTGATGCCGCGACCCTTGTAGATCTCGATGACCGGCGAGTCAACCTCGTCCGGAGCCATCCGGGCCGAGGAGTGCACCAGGGTGCGGTCAAGGTCACTGGCAAGCACGCGGGTCACTGGGCTTTGTCCTCGATCAGCCCGAAACAGGCGTAGACCTCGTTGGCGCGCTCGATCACGGGCACCCCGCGGTCGCGCGCAAGCAGCAACACGTGCTGCAGGCGGTGGGCGTGCCTGGGGTCGACGACGATGCCTTGCGGCAGCCGCCGCAGCAGCACGCGCGTGGTCTCGCCGATGCCGGGCTTCACGCGGTGCACGTTCTCGATGCCGAACTCCGCCTGCACGGCCTGCACCTCGCGCAGGCCCCGGCCATCGGCTGGGGCCAGGTTGCGCGCCTGCTCGAGCTCACCAGCCAGCTGCTCGTCGGTGGCGCCGAGGAAGTGCTCGGCCACCGTGTCGACGTAGCGCCGTGAGAGGTCGCGCTCCGCGAACTCGCGATACACGCGCACACCATGGAAGCTGCCTTCGGGAAGCAGATCGGGCCGGATGATGGTGCGGCTGAGCAGGCCACTCACGGTGGAGTTCAGGCAGGCCGACGGCACGAGCTCGTCCTCACGGGAGGCGCACAGTTCGGCAACGTGCGCCGGATCCGTCAGCACCGCCAGCCGCGACGGAATCTGCGCGCCGCTGACCTTGGCGTGCACGTCGAGTGCCTCTTGGAGTTCCCACTGGATCGCACCTTTGCCCGTCCAGCCGTCGACGAACACGATCCGGCTGGGGTCGTAGCGCTCGGTGAGGTACTGCAGCGCGACGGGGTCCAGACCGCGCTCGCGCACGATCGAGACGGTGTAGTGCGGGGCATCGATCCCATCGCGCAGCAGCGCGCGGCGCAGCAGCACGCCGACGGGCGTGCCAGCGCGCGCCAACGACACGAGGACCGGCGAGGCGGTGGCCTCTTCGGTGATGCGGCGTGCGAGGACCTGGGTCTGCCGCGCGATGCGCGCCGCATGCAGCTGGAGAAGCTGCTCGAAGAGCGCCTCGTACTCAGCCGTTGGCTCGTACTCGATGGGGAGCGTCTCGGCGTAGTGCCCGCCGCCCTGCATGAGTGACTCACGCACCTCGGTCGGGAGCTCCAGGCCATCTCCAGCAATCTCGGTCAGCAGCATCGTGACGTCGGCTGGGTCGTAGGAGCCCAGGTGCGGCGGCGTCGCCACGCGAGGCGCCGGAGCGGTGCCCTCAGGGGGCAAGAGTCACCGCCGTCAGGTCGCGCGCACCGGCAGCAGCGAGCGCGTCGAGCAGTGCTTGGCCGCGCTCGCGGTGGGCGGCGTCTTGGAAGTGCACCACGATCGCCGGGCGGCGTGCGGCGTGCACGTTGTAGGCAAAGCCGGCGATGTCGGCGCCGTCTGGGTTGGGGAAGGCGAGCCCATCGCGGATCGGATACCCCTCCAGGTCGCTCACGAGGACTGGGCTGCGTGTGGTCGAGCTCGTCAAGGCCGACACATAGACCGCTGCCCGCTGCGCGAACGCAAGATGCTCGCCGGTGCCGAGCACCAGCGTGCCGCGCGGCATCGGGCCGATCTCGGCCGCGGCGTCCATCGCGGCGTCGGCCAGTGCTTGGCGCGCAGCGGCGTCCTGGCCCTGGTGCTGAAGCACGCCTTCAAAGCCGAGCCACACCTCGCGGACCTCGTCGGTGCGGCGCAGGCCGTGCTGCTGCACCGGCAGCTCGCCGCCGCTCCAGCCCGCCTCGGTGCGGACCTCGGCGCCGCGCTTGCGCAGCGCCACGACGTCGATCTTCACCCCGAGCTTCTTGGCGGTCTGCTTGATCGGGCTCTCCGGCCCTTTGCCGGCGCCCTTGCCGCGGCCGTCCAGCAGCGCCGCGACGACGTAGCGCTCGCGCGGGCTGTGCTCGTGCAGGAGCTCGATGAGGTTGCAGGCCGTCGCGCCGGTCGTGAGCTCGTCGTCGACGAGCACCATGGTCCCCTCGGGCCAGCCGCCCTCGGGCTTGGCGATCCACTGATCGGGGGCGTGCGAGTGGGATTCGTCGAAGCGCAGCCCGCCGG
>JAEMRF010000004.1:4739-21482 GCA_016463515.1 Solirubrobacteraceae bacterium
GCGATCCACTGATCGGGGGCGTGCGAGTGGGATTCGTCGAAGCGCAGCCCGCCGGCGGCCGCGATGGCGCTCTGGCGGGTGGTCGTCTGCCACCAGGTGGCATCGAGCGCCGTCGCGACCTGCTCGCCGAGGGCCGTGGCCGTCTCGGCGAAGCCGACGACCACGTAGGGGCCGCCGTCGACCGGTGGCTGCGTCTCGATCATGTCGAGCATGGAGAGGGCCTCGGCGTCGCTGCCCTCGAGCAGCGCCGTCTTGGCGTCGGCGGCACGCGGGTCAGCGGCGACCGCGAGCCCCAGCGCGATGCCAGCCAAACGGCAACGGGCAGCCCCGACCGGCAGGTGCTTGCCGAGGACGGTCGAGACCAGCAGGAACGACCGCTTGGGGTTGGAACGCTCAGCGATCCGAACGAGCGCGGTATCAGCGGCCATCAGCCTGCTCCAGGAGCGCGAGGAAGGTGTGGTCGGCGCGCAGCACGCCAAAGGCGCTCGCGCGGGCCAGCGTGCGGTGCGCCCAGAGGGCGTGGGGCTTGGGCTCGTTCATGCGTTCACCGGTCGGGCTCGCGGTGACGCCGTCGCCCGCTTCGCGCGCCGCGCGGATCGCGTCTGCGCTCTGCCACTCCTCGTGCGAGACGACGTAGGCGGCGTCGACGGCGAGCGTGTGGAGCGGGTGGATGACCGTCTTGCCGTGCAGGCCGTTGGCGCGATCCAAGAGGGCCTCGCGCAAGAGCCCATCGATCGCCCCAGACAAGAGCCGGCGACGGATCTCGGGGCCTTCGGACTCACCGAACTCATCTTCGAAGGGCGTCTGGCGCAGGCGGGGCTTGAACACGCGCGGCTCGCGGACGTACTCCCAGACCGCTCCGCTGATCGGTGGAGCATCGGCGTCTCGGGCGAGCACGTTGACGATGTCAGCGATGATGTCGCGCACGACCGCCAGATCGTAGATCGTGAAGTCGCGGGGGCGCCGCAGTCCGTAGAGGCCCGACAGATCGGTCGCGCCGATGCGCAGGCAGGGCACAAGCCCACGGTGCTCGGCGATGACCGCCCGCAGGTGCAGCAACGCATCCAGGCGCGTCTCACGCTGGGCAAGGTCCGCGCCCTCGAGGATCGGCAGGCCCCAGAGCGGACGGTCCCGACCGCGCTGGGCCGTCGCGACGATCGTCAGGAATTCAGCGGCGCGCTCAGCGCCCACCTTCGGAAGGACGACGCCGTCGAGCTCGCTGGCAAGCCCGCCCCACTGAACGAGGAGGCGTTCCAGGTGCTCGGGATCGCGAACACGCACGAACAGATACGGCACGCTTTCGCGGGAGCCGGCGCGCTCCACGTGATCTCGGACGCGCTGCAGCAGCTCCAGCACCTGCTGCTCGGCGGCTGGCAAGTCACGGTCGGCGATCGCGTCCTCCAAGCAGAAGACCATCGCGGTGACTGCGGGCCAGTAGCCAGAGAGGAGCCGCTCGCCAGCCCGCGGCGTCGTCGCAGGCACGTAGAGCACGGCCCCGAGCGCGGCCCCAACGGCCTGGACCGATGCGTCGGCACGCATCGCCACCGGCTGACGCTCAAAGAGCTGCTCGCGTGCCTCAGGCGACAGGTGCCCGAAGCGCGTGAGCGGACGCGCGGTCACAGCTCCTGCAGCCACGGACCCGGCCGACATCACTTGCTGCCGCGGACCCAGTTCATGCCCCAGCCGAACCGCTCGTCGAGCTGCTTGTGGCCGGAGACGTACTCGACCTGACGCTCGACGGTGTAGCCCGCTGGACCACCGCTGATCAGGCAGACCGCACACATGCCGACGCCATCGCGGGTCTCGTCGAGCGCGATCGTGACGGGCGGCCCCGCGGGCGGGTGGATCGTGACGATGCCACCGGCCTTGGACCAGTTCGGCGCGCCTTCGTAGATGAAGGCGAACACCGCAATGCGCTTGATCTGCGCGGAGTGCTCGGCCGAGATGAACAGGTTCTCGCCGTCGGTCGCGGCGCCGGAGCGGTCGTCCTTGTCGAGTTTGATGAACGGTGGCTGATCGAGCGCGCCGAACGAGTTGCCAAGCGCCTGCACGACGCCCTTGCGACCGTCAGCGAGTTCGAAGAGGCATCCGAGATCGAGGTCGATCTGGCCGCTGCCCTGCGTGAGCTTCTTGAAGAGGCCGCCACCGGAGGCCGCTGGCGCCGCCTGGTTCCAGTTCAGGTTGATCCGGACGGGCCCGGTGCCACCCTTGGTCAGGCTGACCGATTGCCCACGCTTGGTGAGGCTGATCGGGCCGGCGGCCGGCGGCGCGGCGGCAGGCGCAGCCTGCTTGCTCGTATCGACCGGAGCCGAGGCCGGCGCGGGCTTGCTCGTATCGACCTTCCCGGCTGGAGGCGCCGACCCGCCTGCATCGGCAGGCGGCGTGGGCTTGCTGGGTCGCTTGTTGTAGTCGATGCCCATGATCGGCGCCTCCGGGGTGTCTAGAGCGAGTGCTGGTGCGGCTCGAGTGGCTCAGGCTGCTTGCCTGCCGCCGCGTCGCGCCGGTTTGCCCGGATCGAGAAGATGAACGCCGTCAGGATGAAACCGGCGCCGAGGGTGCCGGTGATGACCTCGGGAACGTGCTTCTCGATGCCGATGAACAGCAGTACTGCGAGCACGCCGATCGCCCAGTGGGCGCCATGCTCGAGGTAGCGGTACTCCGAGAGCGTGCCCTGGCGAACCAGATACACGGTGAGCGTACGAATGTAGATCGCGCCGAGACCCAGGCCGATCGCGATGACGATGATGTCGGTCGAGATGGCGAAAGCGCCGATCACGCCGTCGAACGAGAACGACGCGTCGAGCAGCTCGAGGTACAGGAAGCTCGCAAGGCCGCCCTTGGCGGCAGCCTGCGCGGCCGCCGCGGCGGCCTTGTTGGGATTTTCGGGATGCTCTCGGCGAGCCTGCGCCTCGATTTCCTGTTCCCGCTCGATGTCGTCTTCCATCGACTCCTCGAGGGCGCCCGCAGCCCCATTGGAGATCAGGTAGGCCACGAGGCCGACCAGGCCCGCGACCAGCACGTCTGAGAGATCCTCGGGCTTGGCGATGAACTCCGTCACCAGGAGCAGCGCGATGGCGGCAATCGCCGGCGTGATGCCCTCGATGTGGCCAAGCTTGGCGAGCGGCTTCTCGATCGGGCCGAGCCAGTGGTGGTCCTTCTCTTCATCGAAGAAGAAGTTCAGGAACACCATGAGCAGGAAGACGCCACCGAAGGAAGCGATGACGGGGTAGGACTCCCGTAGCTCGCTCGCGTACTGCTCCTGGTTGTTGAACGCGAGGTCCAGGACCTCGGGGATGCTCAGCCCCGCAGCGACCGCGACGATCACGATCGGGAACACCAGGCGCATGCCGAAGACGGCGATGAGGATGCCCCATGTGAGGAAGATCTGCTGCCACTTGGGCGTCATCGTCTTGAGGACGGCGGCGTTGACGACCGCGTTGTCGAACGAGATCGAGATCTCGAGGATCGCCAGCAAGGTCACGATGACGGCCATCTCGACGCTGCCGAAAACGGCAGACAGGATGATCGACAGAACCGTGATCGCCAGCGGGATACGGAAGGTCTTCAGTGGGTGCAAGGGGTAGTCCTGGTACGCGACGGGCCGGCCGCAGGGTGCGACCGGCCCGTGAGCGAGGTGTTTGGAGAGGGAGAGTAGCCGGAGCTACGTGCCCTGGGTCAGACGTTGACGCCGTAGTCGCGTGCAATGCCGGCCAGACCGGACGCCCAGCCCTGGCCAACGGCGCGGAACTTCCACTCGGCGCCGCTGCGGTAGACCTCGCCGAAGACCATGGCGGTCTCGGTGGAGGCGTCCTCGGAGAGGTCGTAGCGGGCGATCTCGGTCCCGCCGGCCTGGTTCACGATGCGGATGAACGCGTTGCGGACCTGACCAAAGCTCTGGCTGCGCGACTCGGCGTCGTAGATCGAGACCGGGAAGACGACCTTCTCGACCTCGGCCGGAACGCCGGCGAGGTTGATCTTGATCTGCTCGTCGTCGCCGTCACCCTCACCGGTGAGGTTGTCGCCGGTGTGCTCGACGGAGCCATCGGGCGACTTGAGGTTGTTGAAGAACACGAAGTGCCCGTCGGACACGGCTTTGTCGGTGTTGTTCAGCAGGATCGCCGACGCGTCGAGATCGAAGTCCGTGCCGTCCGTCGTGCGGGTATCCCAGCCGAGGCCGACGATGATCGCCGTGAGGCCGGGGGCTTCCTTGGTGAGGGAGACGTTGCCGCCCTTGGTCAGTGAGACGCCCATGTTTGCTCCAGTTGCTTTGAACGCAGGGTCGAGGTTCGAGGCCGACCATATCGCCTACGTGCGGCGACACCCGTTGGTTGGCCCGGGATTGGATACCGGCGGTTCACACGGTGGTCTTGGCCGCGCGCAACCGACGATCGCGCACCAGCGAAGCGATCACGCCGGTTCCGAGGATCAGCAGGACCCCGGAGAGGGAGTAGACCGGGCCGATCTTTCCGATGAACTCGGAGAGCAGCATCTTGCCGGCGATGAACACCAGCAGAATGGCGAGCGCCGCCTTCAGGTAGTAGAGGCGTTCCACGAGGTCGGCCACCAGGAAGAACAGCGGGCGCAGGCCCAGGAGCGCAAACGCGTTGGCGGCGAACACGACGTACGTGTCGGTCGTGATCGCCAGGATCGCCGGGACCGAGTCGACGGCGAAGATGATGTCGACGATGGCGATCGCCACCAGCGTGGCGCCGGCGGCGGTCAACATCCGCTTGCCACCCACCTTGGTGGTCAGGCGGCCGCCGAAGTCGCCGTCGGCGACCCTGAGCCGCTCGCGGACGCCCTCGACGAGCTTCTCCTCGCTGCCTTCACCGTGGCGGTCCTGCCACAGCTTCCAGCCCGTCCAGAGCAGGAAGAGACCGAACGGGATGCTGAGCCACGACGCCTCGTTCAGCGCGGCCGCGCCGGCAAGAATGAAGAGCAGGCGCAACACGAGCGCCAGCACGATGCCGTAGGTCAGCAGGCGGGCCCGCTGGATCTCCGGGATCGCAAAGGCCCCGAAGACGATGAGGAAGACGAAGACGTTGTCGAGCGAGAGGCTCTTCTCGACGATGTAGCCGGCAAGGTAGGCCTCGCCCTGCTCGCGCGTGCCGAGCGTGAACAGCACGCCTGCGAAGACCAGCGAGATTGCGACCCAGACCACGCTCGTGATCGCAGCCTGCCGCGTGGTCATCTGACCGCCGCGGCCTCGCAGGACCGCCAGATCGATGAACAACAGCACCGCGATCGCGATGACGAGCCCCACCCATGCGCCGGTGGTTCCTGAGAACAGGTCTTCTAGCAAGTACGCCTCCAACCAGCGCTGACGAGTGTAGGGACAGCGGAATGCTGAATCCCATGTCAGGTTTTAGCTGGTGGAGGCGTCTTGGTGCGCCAGTTCCGGACGCCTTACGTCAGATTGTTCAGCGATTCGTAAGGTTCAGCGCCCCTAGGCGAGCGACTTCACGAACCCGCCATGGAACCCGAACGGGATGTGCTGGGGCACGCGCACCCGGGCGACCTCCTGCATCGAGATGGCGTCGAGCACCAACAGCGACGAGGCGCCCAGCGCGGGCTCCAGGAGGACCGAAAGCACGACGCCGTCACCCTCCTCAGTCCCTCCTGGCCGCGGCACGAAGACCGGCTCGCCCGGGTACACCCCTGGCTCGTGCCACTCACGGACCTCGCCCTGCTGCACGTCGGCAAGCACGAGCCGGTCCAGGAACGAGGCATCCTCCCCGCCGAGCCCCACACCCCAGACGAACCGATGCGGGGCGCGCGCGAAGCGATCGTCGATCCGTGGGAGCTCCATCGAGGCCGGTGCGGTCGTCTCGACCACCACGTCGCCACCACCGCGCGGCAGCCGGTACCGGCGCAGCGTCGACTCGGGAATCGCGGCGCCGTCGCGGCGCTCCTGCAGGGCGAGCGCGTGGACGATCGAGGCGTCGTCGAACGCGCACAGCTCCACCACGACGGACCCATCCTCATCGTCGAACGCGTTGACGTGGTGGAAGCAGAAGCTTGCCGGGGCCGTCCACGTGCCGGCGACCTCGCCCGTGCGGCGGTCGACCGCGGTGAAGGTGGTGCCGTGCTGCGGCTCCCAGCGGAAGTTCTCGATGAAGGGCTTGCCGGAGAGCAGGAGGCGGAGCGGATCCACGACGAACGGGTGCTCGCCCACGACGACGAATCGCTCCGTCAGCGCGAAGGAGTGCTGGTAGGCCGGATGCTTGACCGGGATTCGAGCGATGAGCCGCTCGACCCCGGTGGTGCGCTCGGTGGCGGTGAGCTCGTACGCGCACTTGCGCCCCAACAGGGTGCGCACCCCGTAGATCTCCCCGGTCGCGCGGTCCACATGCTCATGGGCGAGCGGCACGCGAGAACCTTTTGCGCGCTGGTACACGCCGATCGTCTCGAGCGTGCGTGGGTCGAACTCGACCCCCATCGGCGACTCGGTGATGGCAACCCACTTGCCGGCCACCTGCGTGATGTTGACGGCGCCGTTGTCGGTCAGCGATGGATCAAAGAGGCTCATCACCCGCCCGAAGGTCGACTTGCACGGGTCGCTGGCGAACTCGCGGTACGAGAGCTTGCCGTCGCGCTCGTAGGCGGTTGCCGCCTTGCCGCGCAGCAACTTGTTGCGGTACGAGACCTTGCCCTCGGAGAACGCGAACCGGTGCAGCATCGCCATGCCGTCGAACCAGTGGTTGACCGAGCCGGTCTGGAGATCCCACTGGGCGGGCCCATTGCGCAGCAGGCTGCCCGTGAGCCACGACGGGACCTCGCCTTCGACCGGCAGCGCCTCGACCGTGATCTCGGTGCGTTGGTCGGTGAATCCGAGCTCCGAGCTGGAGCGCTGAGCGGCCGAAGAGCGTTCAGCGCGGCCGGGTGCTGCGGTGGTGGCGGTGGGTGTTGACGGTACCATCAGGACTCTCCAGTTCGGATCATCCGAAACCTACCGTCCGATTCAGACTATTGTCAAGCACGCCCGAACCTTCCCTGCCTACCTCTGGGCCTCCAGCACCTGCCAAGGCGCTGCTCAGCCCGGTCGAAGTCGTGGTGCTTGGGCTGGTGCGCGCCGCCGGGAGCGCCACGCCGTACGACCTGAAGGCAGGCGTCGGCGGCAGCCTCGGGTATTTCTGGGAGTTCCCCCACTCCCAGCTCTATGCCGCTCCCGACAAGCTCGTCGAGCGGGGCCTCTTGCGGATGGAGCAGGAGTCCGGTGGACGGCGCCGCAAGTCCTACTCGGGCACACCCGCCGGCGAAGCCGCGCTCGACGCCTGGCTCGCCGACCCGCCTACCGAGCTGCCCGAGTACCGGATCCCTGCCCTCCTCGGCATCTTCTTCGGCGCCGACCCACGGGCCATGGCCGAGCAGATGCTTCCTCGCCACCAAGCGCGCATGGCCGAGTACGAACGGCTCATGGAAGCCGGCGCCAAGATGCCAGCCGACGCACCCCAGGGCCCCCTGCAGGCGCTGCGCGCCGGCATGCTCGCCGAGCGGGCCTGGCTGGACTACTACGAAGGGCTCCTGGCCGAGTAGACGACCTCGACCTGGCTGCGCGCTGAAGACGAGCGCAGAGGTAGTGGGGCGGCGTTCGGACTGGTTGGCGGCAGCGGACCTGCGGGCGGTTCGGGGTAGCGGGCGGTCCACGCCGAGGGCGCGGCGGACTGGCTGGGTCGGCGGGCTGTGCGTCGCCTTGGCTGACCGCCCGGACCCACGCTTGGGCTGTGAAATGTCTGCAGGGCCGACATTTCAGAGCCCAAAGGTGGTGGGGGTGCACGCTTGGGCTGTGAAATGTCTGCAGGGCCGACATTTCAGAGCCCAAAGGTCCCCGCTGTCGGCCCCGCGCCCGTCCAGCGCCACCGCCCAAAACCCCAAAGACCGTCCGCCCTCGGCGAAACCGCCCCAAGACCCCGAAGCGCCCTCCGGTCCGCCGCCGCCGCACGCCGCAATGCCGTCTCTCCCTGGGCGTGGGCCCCGCGCAAGCCCCGAAGCGCCCGCCGGTCCACCGCCGCCCACCAGCCGATGCGGCACCCTGGGAGACCGGCGACCGCGACTGGTCGCCAGCCCTCAGCTCAGTCCTGCGTCCTCCTGGAACGCGACCGAGAGGCGGAGCAGGTTGAGGACACCGTGGGACACGATCTGGTGGACGGCCGGGTCGACGAAGGCCGCTTCACGCAGGGCGAGCGGATTGTCGGTCGCGATGTCGACGACGAAAGACGCCAACACGAGCGAGCGCGCTGCGGCGTCGAGACCCGCTTGCCCCGGGTCGTGGTCGCCGCCCTCGCCCGCCTGCTCCATCAGCGCCTCGCGCAGCGGAGCGGCGGCCTCGTCGACGTGCAGGCCCTTGCAGCGTGCCCGCAGGCGCACCGCGAGAGTCCACAGCGTGCCGGCGGCCTCCATCGCCGTGTAGCTGGCATCGCCGCCGGCGCGGAGCACGTCGTCGCCCGCCAGGCGATCTGCGCCCGAAACCTGGTGCGCGGCGAACTCGGTCTCAGCCAGAGCCCGCGCAGCGCGCAGGTAATGGCGTGGAAGGTCAACGCCGTCGGGCGAGAGCCGATCGCCCGCAAGGGCCAGCAGGCCGTCGGCGACCTGTTCGAGCCGGGTACTCATGGGGCGATCGTCGCAGGCGCATGCGCGGGAGACGACCACGACAGCCGCCCGGACGCATCGCGCCGACCGCTGAGCACCGTCAGGTTGGTGCCGGGCGACACCCCGTCCAGCACCGCCCCGCCATCCAAGCCGTACTTCGTATTCGTGAACTTCCGGCTCGGCGAGACCGCGCTCTCGGGGTCAACCGGTTCGCCGACGACCACGAACACTTCCGTTACTCCGGGCGGCCACGTCCAGGTCAGTCGCAAGGCCCCGCCCGGGTCCCGCGTCGCCGCAAGCGCTACGACGGCCGGCGCGCCCTCGGCCGGAGACGAAGAGCTCTCGGTTGGCGGCGCTTCAGCGGCCGGAGGCACCACAGGCGGTCGGGCTGCACCCGGTGGGCGGCGGCGCGTGTAGTCGATCCTCGGCGGGCCGGACTCCGCGGACGCGCCGTCGGGACTCCCGGGAGCATCCGCCGCGTTTGGCAGCTCCACCTGCAGCACTTCGGGCACCGGCTCCGGCTGCTCGGGCGCCTGCACCGGTGGCGCCACGGGATCTGCGGCCGCTGGCGGCGCCAGCGGACCGGCGACGCCAGCGGCGTCGGCTGCAAGTGCGGCCCGATACGCGGCTGGATCACCATCGACCAGCAACTCGCGGCTGTGCATGAGCAGCTCGTCGACCAGGGAACGCTCGCGGTCGGGGCGACGCCTGCGATTGACCTCGCCGACCTTCTCCACGCGTGCACGCAGCATCTGCTCGGTGGAGGTCACCGGCAGCCCCAGAAATGCGAACAGGTCCTCAGCCAGCTCGGGCTCCTCGCGCAGGCGCGCGAGTTCGCCGAGCGCGGTCGCCACCTGCCGGCGCCTGCGCGCCGCGGGATCAAGGCCTGCGGCCGGGGCGTCGGCCGCTGCAGCAGTGCCCGTGGCGCCAGCGCCCACGGCTGCTGCGCCGGGCGCGGCGTTGCCGAGGCGCGCGCGGAGCGCGCCGCGGGCGGCCGGATCGGCGAGCACGCCCTCCACCCGCGGCCACTCTCGAAGCACGGCGGCGGCCACGTCAGCCTGGCGGGGCCGGCTGCGCTCCTTGTGCAAGAACGCCTTGGCGGACTTCAGCCGAGCGGCAATGAGCGCCTCGTCGTCGATCTCGCGAGGCACGTGCCCGAGCCAGAACACGTCATCGATGCCAGCGGGCGCGACGGTCCGCAGCGGCGTGAGTACCGTGCGGCGGTACTCCGAACCGTCAAACGGCGGTGCCGTCACAGCTTCTTCTTGAGCAGCGACACGGCCTCCGCCTCGGCCGCGAGCTCCTCACCGCTGAGGGCGGAGGTCGTGTCGACGGTCATCGTGAGCGGCTGTTTGCGACCGGCGTGGTGCGCGGTCACGGTCAGGATGCCGTCGCCGCCCATCGACATCCGCACACGCAGCTCCGTGCCCTCCGGATAGCCAGGCGGAAGATCGGAGATCTCTCCACGTACCAGCACCGTGGCGTCGGCCGGATCCGGCGACTCCTCCGCCCCACCCTGTTCGACGACCTGCACGCGCACATGGGTCTGGTCGTCGACCATCGTGTAGAAGACCTCGTCGACCTCGATCGGGACGGGATCGTTGCGGTGCACCAAGAAGACCGTCGTGAGCACGTCGTCCTGCTTGGCCAGCACACCGAACCCGCGGGAGACGACGTTGACGACCCGCTTGTCGACGACCTGCTTGACCGCATCGCTGGTCATCCCATGCTCGCCTGCGGCGTCGGCGAGGGCCTGGCGCAAGTCAACGCCCTTGGCCGTCGCATCACTCACGAGCCGCTCGAGCAGCTTCTTGTGGCCGTAGAGCGCCGCGCCCTTGCACACCGCAAGGTCAGGATCGGCCAGCTGCGGCGCAAAGCCGAACTCCTCGGTGAGGCGCCGCGCCACGGCCGGCATCTTCGACGAGCCGCCGACGAGCAGGCAGCGATCGATCCGCGGCGACCCCAGCTCGCGGGCGCTGGCCAGCGCGCGGCGCGTGAGCTCGATGGTGCGCTCCAGCAGCGGCCGGGTCACGATCTCGAACTCTTCACGTGTGAGCGTGACGCTGGCCCGCTCCGTGCCGCTGGTGACCAGTGCGTCTGCCCGCTCGCGCTGCGACAGCGAGGCCTTGAGCTCCTCGGCCTGCGTCATGAGGTCGGCTTCGCTGTACACGTCGTCGAACGGATCGCTTCCCGACGGGACCGCCATCAGGAACCGCTCAGACAGCAGCGCCGCGAGCTCGGCGTCCCAGTTGGCGCCCCCCAGTTCGTGGTCGCCGTCGGTGGCCACGACGCGAATGTCGTTGCCACGTAGCTCGATGATCGTGATGTCGAACGTGCCGCCACCAAGGTCGTACACGAGGACCGTCTCATCGGCCCCGGTGCCCTCTGCCGCCGCGGCGAGCCCGAATCCGTACGCGTACGCAGCGGCCGTCGGCTCGTTGATCAGGTCGATCACGTTCAGCCCGGCCAGCTCGCCGGCGAGCTTGGTGGCCTTGCGCTCCTCGTTGCCGAAGTAGGCAGGCACGGTGATCACCACGTCCTTGACCGGCAACCCCGTCGCGCGCTCGGCGTCGCGGGCCAGCGAGCCAAGGATGAGTGACGAGACCCCGGGGGCAGACCAGTCCCGGCCGCCCGCCTGAAATCGCCAGTCGGGGTCGCCCATCTGACGCTTGACGAGCTGCGCGACGTGGTCGGGATCGATGCGCGACGAACGCTTGGCGAGCTTGCCGACGACGGCATCATCGCCCTGGAAATGCACCACGCTCGGCGTGGTCGCGTCGCCGTCCATGTTGGAGATGACCTCGGGTCGCCCGTACCGGTCGACCTGCGCGATGCAGGAGTAGGTCGTACCGAGGTCGATGCCCAGCACGCTGCCGCTGCGGCTCATTCAGGTTCTCCAGGTTCTGGGGCGGCCGCGCCGTCCGAAGGGGCACCCGGGATCGAGCGCGTGTCGAAGCGGTACACGAGGACTTCCGCCGGACGCACCAGCCGACCGTCGTCGCGGATCAGTCCGGGCCGCCGCACGCCGACGATCGTCTGGTCTTCCAGCGGGTCCTCGGTGGGGACCGAGCCGGCCGCTACGTGGACGTGCACGTCGAAGGCGTCGCCCGGGTTCGTGCGAAGGATGGTGACGCCCGCGTCGTGCAGCAACTCCGACAGGCGCTGCTCGATGTGCCCCAGATCATCGTCGGTGGGCGCCGAACCGCCACGCATGTGCGCGACTTCATCAGCAAGGCGCGCAAGACCTCGCACCAGCGGCGCAACGGCCTCGCGGACCTCGCCCTCGCGCAGGCGACGGTTCTCGGCGTGGAGCTCGTCGGCCATCTCCGTCTGCTTGCGGGCGACGAACGCGAGCTCCCCGGCACGCAGCTCGGCGGCCTCCAGCGCACCCGTCAGGCGCTCGACATCGGTGGCGGCGTGTTCGGGCTCGCTGGTCACTCAGCGGCCAGCCTAGACCGGATTCGGCCCCTGCGCGAGTCTGCGCGAGCGCTGGCCGCCGCTCCGCGCCGCTGCTACGTTCGGCCCAGATGACCGAGGTGATCGCACTCGCGCCGGGCGCCAACGCGCCGCTCGGACCGGGCACCGTCGACGTCGACATCGAGGTGCAGCAACTCGGCGGTGCCGCTGTGCTCGTCGAAGCAGGCGATGGGGCGGTCCGGCTGCTCTCGCCCACCGACCCGTTTGCCACGGTGACGGTCCTTCCTGGCGAGCAGCGCGTCAGGGTCCAGGTGTCGCTCGAGCGCGTCGCACCAGAGGCGGTGCGCCTGCGGTTGCTGGTCTGGTCGCCAGGACTGTCTCTGCCACTCGCGCGGACGGTCGCAGTGGTGGCGCAGGTCGGCGGCCCACAGGTGCAGACCGAGCTGCCGGGGCCAGCGCGCGAGCTGCGGGCCGCCGAACTCGTCGAGTTCTATCGTCGCGGCGACGGCTGGAAGGTCCGCGCGGTCGCCTCTGGCTGGGTTGGCCATGTCGCGGCGATGGCCGACGCCGTCGGCCTGCCGGCCTCAGCGTTTGCCGTCGCTGCGCCGGAGCCGAGTTCCCCACCCACTGCTCCGGTGAGCCCACCGCCACCGGAGGACCATGAGGGACCGTCCCCGGCGGTCGGGCCGCCCGCCCTGCGCGAGCTCCTGGACGAGGTCGTCGGCCCGGGCGCGCGGTACGGCGACGACACCTTCGTCGACTTCGCACTCCACGGCATGCTCCTGCGGCTCTCCTACGAACGCTCCGGCGACCTCGCCCGGATCATCGCCGTCTCCCCTGGGGGCGAAGGTGAACTGACCGACACCGTCGCGCTGGCCGCCCTGCGCGCCACGGGCGAAGCCCCGCTCGCGGTGGTGTCGTTCGCGGAGGATGAAACGACGGCATTCGTGTCGGCGCCAGCTGTCGCGCACGTGGACGCGGTCGACAGTGCGCTGCTCAAGGCACTCCTGGCCGAGGTGTGGGTCACGGCTGCGCGCTTCAACGCGCGGATGCGCACGGCACGCCGCTGGCAGCGTCCGCCCCAGCTGACCGACCAGATCCCGCGCGAGCTGCGACTCGGTATCGCCGAGGAACTCCAAGACGAGTCCGCCTGGGCTGACGTGCACAGCAGGCTGCTGGCCGCCGGCGGTATGCCACTCGTCGACGAGCCGGCGGCGGTGCTCATGCCCTCGGACTCAGGCCAGCTCGTGGTCGGGCCCTCGTTGCTGTCTGGCACGGCGCGCGCCTGGGCCATCCTCGTCGAACGCACGGTGCGGGCCAGCGTGCGCCCCGAGCCCGGCCTCTGGCGAGCGATCGCTGCCCGCAACGACGAGCAGTCGTTCGTGCGGTTCGGCGTGCAGGACGAAGGACTCCCCGGTGATCCGCCGGCGATCCACTGCAACTACGCCGCGCTGCAGCTCCCGCGCACCGCCGTGACCGCAGATCTCCAGCGCGGACTGGAGTTCGTCGACCACGCCGCGGAGGCCATCGAGGACACGCTGCGGCACTTGGCTGCCGACTCCGCCGACTACCGCAACAACCTCCCGTGGCCAACGACACGCCGCTGGTCGGGACCCGGCTCTGAGATAAAGGAGCAACTGCTCGTGCGTGAGATCGAGGGCCTCCCAGCTGACGCCCTCCCGCCGGACGGCCTGGCAGCCCGCGCGCAGGCACAGGCCGCAGCGCTCCAGCGAGCAGGACTCGGCTACGTCGCCCACGTCGCGCTGCTACGCGCCGAGGCCGGCGGCGATGCCGGGGGAGCGTGGCGAGAGGTCAGTCGGGAGCTGGTGCAGCTTGCGCCGATCGCGCACGCCCCAGATGACGGACCGTGCGCCACGGCCTCGCTGCACGTGCGGCTCGGCCGCCTCGACGCACCGCGGCCGATGCGGCCCCCACCACCTCCGGCCCCAGCCGCGCGCAGCATTCGCCGCCGCCTGTTCGGCTGACCTGCGCGGATTGGCGCGCCGCCCCTCACGGCGGGGTAGGCTCGCGCCACCCGGGCAATCCTGCGGCCTCCCGGTCCGCCACCGACAGGAGCACCAGCACCATGAGCAGCATCAACCTCAGCAAGGGCCAGAAGATCAGCCTGAGCAAGGACGGCGGAGCGCTCACGAAGGTGAAGATGGGTCTCGGCTGGGATCCGGTCGCCAGCGCACCGAAGAAGGGCCTGTTCAAGCGCGCCACCCCGGAAAAGCAGATCGACCTGGATGCATCGGTCGTGCTGCTCGACGCCAACCGCCAGGTCGTCGACACCGTCTGGTTCCGGCAGCTGCGCAGCAAAGACGGGTCCGTCACGCACACGGGCGACAACCTCACGGGCGCAGGCGACGGCGACGACGAATCGATTCTCGTGGACCTTTCGGCGGTCCCTTCGAACGTCGAAGTCCTCGCGTTCACGGTCAACAGCTTCAGCTCGCAGGGCTTCGGCGATGTGGCCAACGCCTTCTGCCGGATCGTCGACGAGACGACCGGCGCTGAGTTTGCCCGGTATGACCTCTCGGCGCAGGGATCGCACTCGGCACTCGTGATGGCGAAGGTCTACCGCCACGGTGGAGAGTGGAAGATGGCCGCCCTGGGCGACTCCGGCTCGGGCAAGACGGTTGCGGAGATCCTGCCGCTCGTGCAGCAGGTCGTCTAGGACCGCCGAGGCCCGTCCAGGCCGGTACTTGCGGGGACCGGGGACAGACGCACGCGATTGCCTGACCAAGTGGCCACAAAGGTGAGGATCGGCTCAACTCGCGGCGCCAAAGTGACGACCGCGTAACCGTGAGCACTGCCCCGGCTCCCCTCATTGCCCGCGTCTCCAGGCGCGACCTCGCACGCAACCCGTTCGTGTGGCGGGCGACCGGTGGCATGACCCTGTTCATGGCGATGGGCGTGGCTGTGATGGCCTTCGCGCTGACCGGACGGCTCGACGTTCGGCTCGCCGCCGTGGCTGTCGCCTTCTTGCTGCTCGGGCTCCTGCTCTTGCGCGCCCAGCCGCCGGCCATCGACACCTGGGCCAACCACGCCGTGATCGCGGTGCCGTATATCGGCAGTGCGGCGATCTTCTGGGCCGCCGAAGGCTCCACCGGCTTCGCGATCGGTGCCGCGATGTTCATCAGTCCGCTGGCCGCCGTCCGACTGCAGAACCGCCGGCACATGTTCGTGCACTTGGCCGTCGCCACGGTCACGCTCGTGTTGGGCGGACTTCTTGGGCAACTCTCGCCAGCCTCGTTCATCGGCATCTTCACGACCATCCTCGCGGTGTGGGTCCTGGGCGTGAGCTGCTGGGAGGTGCTGCAGAGCGCCGAGGTACAGGGCGACGAGCTGGAGCGCCTCGTGCGTCGCGACCCTCTGACCGGGCTCGGAAACCGGCGCCTGCTCGAGGAGACGCTGCCTGAGGAGATCGAGCGGCATGCCCGCGCGGGCAGACCCCTATCGGCGCTGTGCCTTGATCTCAACGGCTTCAAAGCGCTCAACGACACCCTTGGCCACGCCGAAGGCGACGCGCTGCTGCGCGAGGTTGGCGCGGCACTTTCGGACGTGGCCCGACCCATCGATACGGTGGTGCGCCAAGGCGGAGACGAGTTCGTGCTGTTGCTCGGCGATACCCCGCCCGAGCACGCGATCCGGACGGCCAACGCGGTCCGGGCCGCACTTGCCGACCTGCACTTCGAAGGCATCACCACGGGCATCGGGATCGCAAGCTTCCCAGCCGACGCCACCGACGCCCGAACGCTGCTGCACGTCGGTGACGAACGTCTCCTCGCCGACAAGGCCGCCAGGCGCAGCGCCAACGCAGGCAGCCACCCGCGCCGCCGCGCCGGCGATCGCGACCTGGCGACGGAGCAGGCCGCGATCCTGTCGCTTGCTCCGGTCGAAGGTGAACGCCGGGGTGCCTAGCCCGTGAGCCGCATCAGCTCCACGGCGGTCCACCTGTCGCGCAAGGACCTGGCCCTCGACCGACGCGTGTGGCACGCCACGGCGGGGATGACCCTCTTCATGGCGATCGCCATCGGCGGACTGTCGGTGCTCGATACCGACGCCCTGCACTTTCCCATCGCCGTGATCGCCGCCACGTTCACCTGTATCGCGTTGGCGCTGTTCTCCAGCGAGCCGCCAGAGATCGGTTCGCGCCTGAACCACGCGGTGGTCGCGCTCCCCTGGTTCGGCGCGAGCTCGATGTTCTACGTGTCGAACATCGGCGCCGGTGTTGCCGTGGGCGCGGCGATGTTCATCGGACCTCTTGCCTCGGTGCGGCTGCAGGATCAGCGCCAGTTCGTCGCACACCTGGCTGCCGCTTCGGTCTCGTTCTTCGCCGTGGCGGTGCTCGTGAACGACCCCGCAACGTCGATCTGCCTCCTCGTCACGGCCATGGCGATGTGGGTGCTCGGCTTTACCTGCTGGGCCGTCCTGAGCATGGCGGAGGCGCAAGGTGAAGAACTCGATCGTCTCGTGCGCCGCGACCCGCTGACCGGCATCGGCAACCTGAGACTGCTCCGCGATCGGCTCGAGCATGCCATCGAACGGCATGGCCGCATCAAGCAGCCGTTCTCGATCATCCTGCTCGACCTCAACGGGTTCAAAGCCATCAACGACGAGCTCAGCCACGCAGACGGTGACGCCATTCTGCGTGGCGTCGCAACGGCGCTGGAACGCGCCATCGAATCCGACCAGACGGTCGTGCGACAAGGCGGCGACGAGTTCTGCGTCCTG
>JAEMRF010000004.1:21582-34672 GCA_016463515.1 Solirubrobacteraceae bacterium
CATCGAATCCGACCAGACGGTCGTGCGACAAGGCGGCGACGAGTTCTGCGTCCTGTTGCCGCAGAGCACTTCAGCGCTCGCTGTTCGCACGACGAATGCGCTGCGAGCCGCACTGGCAGGCGTGGGCGACGGAGTCACCGCTGGCTACGGGATCGCGACGTACCCTGACGACGCGGTGACCGCCGACGTACTCATGCACGTCGCCGACGCTCGACTGCGCGACGACAAGGCGGGCGGCCCGCCCCGAGGCGGCGGTGTCAAGCCAGGCGCGCGCGACGAAACCGACGAACCTGAGCACCGCGTCGACCTCAGCGCCTGACAGCGCCCGGACCGGGGCCACTTGTGGCACATCGACACGTGGTTGTCTAGGGCCCACGCGTCCCAGGACAGCGCCCGAATAGGGCCCGCTTGGTCACAGAAGACCTTGGCCGAGACCACTACATTCAGGTGATGTCGGAGTACAGGGACGCTTCGGCTGCGTACTTGGAGACGATTCGCCGAGAGCTTCCGCTCTACGACCGCCTGCAAGACGAGCTGATCAAAGCAACGTATGGGGTCGCGGTTCGCCGCATTCTCGACCTGGGCTGCGGCACCGGTGAGACGAGCCGCCGCGCGCTGGAGGCATACCCAGACGCCGAATTGATCGCGATCGATCCGAGCCAGGACATGCTCCAGATCGCCCGCGCGGTGTTGCCGGAGCACGCCCAGCTGCGCCTGGGCTATCTCGATGAACCACTGCCCAAGGGTTCCTTCGATCTCATCCTCTCGGCGCTCACCATCCAGGCGCTACCACCGCACCAGCGCGCCGACCTCTTCCCCCGAGTCCGGCGAGCGCTCGCTCCGCGTGGGCGCCTCGTCGTCGCTGATCTGGTGGCTACCGACGCCGCTGGCCGCGCTGCTGCCGTGCACCGCACCGACAGCCTCGCCGGCCTCCAAGGGCGGATGCGCGACGGAGGCCTCGTGCCCGCAGTCGTGTGGGCCGAGAGCGGGCTCGCGGTCGTGACCGCCACCGCGTAACCCACCGGGAGCCAACCGCCGCGCAACGCGGTCACCACGCGTGGCGATCCGGGATTCGACTGAATCGGGTTTGATTGCCAATTAAAGGGTGCGTTATCGCACTCAAGGTGCCGATATCGGGGGTACGTCCCACGCTCGACCCACGAGACCCATGCATCCCATCGCCAAACTCCTGCTCGCAGGAGTTGCCACGTCGGCGCTCGTCCCAGCGAGCGCGCTGGCGGCTTGGCCGTCAAGCTCGCGCACCACGCCGACGACGACATCAACCGCAATCGCGCCCGCGCCCGCGGCCACGTGCGGATCGCGGCCCGTGACCCAGGCGTTTGCACGCTTCGGCGACGCAGCCGACTACTTCTTGGCACCGGGTGGCGATTTCGAGACCACCACCGGCGGCTGGACCCTGAAGAACGCGTCCATCGTCAAGGAGAACGAGTCTGCCGGCATCTTGCGCGGCACCCGCTCTTTGCTGCTCGGCGCCTCGCGGTGGCGCGGCGATTCGTACGCGATCTCGCCAGAGTTCTGCGTCACCGCCGACCATCCGACCTTCCGGTTCGTCACCCGCGGCAACGGCTACAGCCGCTACCAGGCGATCACGACCGAACTGCACTACCGCACGGCCTCCAATCCGGGCCGCACGCTGGTCGAGCAGTCCGACTGGGCGTGGCAGTACTCCAAGCGCTGGGCGCCCTCGGCGATCAACCCACTGGCGACACAGATCTCAGACGCGGACCTCAAACGCGGCGTCTACGTCCGCCTGGCGTTCAAAGTCACCGACAACACGGCCGACAACGGCGGCGTCCTCATCGACAACGTGATGATCGATCCGTTCCGCCGCCAATAGGCGCAGACCCCTCGCCACCGGTCCCGGCCGCGCCGGGGCCGCTCAGGCCGCGGCGCTGCTCACCCGAGCGTGTCGACGTGCGCGAGCGCGAGCGGATGGGCCGCCAGCCACTGGGTCAGCGTCTGCGGCTCACGGCCGGTGAGCTGCAGCACGTCGGAGCTGACGTGCGCGAGCTCGCCAGCTGCGACCGCGGTATAGGTGGTCACCCAACCTTCCCGCTCCACGTCGGTTGCCTCGTAGTGAGCACGTGAGGCGTAGGCCTCGTCGACCGTCTCCCGGAGATACGTCACCGTCCGCCCGCTCTGGCGGGCCATCGTCACGGCAATCTCGGAGAAGGTCAGGGCCTCAGCGCCCGTGAGCTCGTAGGCCTTGCCGGCGTGCCCCCCACCGACCAGCAGCTCAGCCAAGGCTGCGGCCACATCGTCGCGGGCGATGGCGGCCACGCGACCGTCGCCAGCTGGCCCGGCGAGATCGCCACTGGGCAACACGAAGTGCGGGAGCACATCGAGGTAGAAGTTCATCCGGGCGATCGTCCACGGCAGACCGCTGGCGCGCACATCCTGCTCGGTGGCCCAGTGATCGCGGGCATACGTGAAGGTCGCGTCTGGGGCGGCGCCCGCGAAGGAGAGCTGGACGATCCGGCCGGCCCCACCCTCGGCCGCCGCCTGCACAGCGGCGCGGTGCGCGGTGACCCGGTCGGCGGTCTCGTGGCCGGGGACCAGCAGGAACGCGTCGACCCCCTGGAGCGCTGCCCGCATCCCGGCAGCGTCTTCGTAGCCGCCCACCACGGCAACCTCGGCGCGAGGCAGCGACGGCGCCCGAGAGGCGTCGCGCACGATCAGCCGCTGCGCCACCCCGCGCTCGGCCAGGAGCCGGGCGACGCGGCCACCGACCTCCCCGGTCGCACCACCCACGGCGATGGTCGGTGAGAGCTGATCGGTGGCTGACAACACCCGACCAGCGTAGGCCCACGGCTCACGGCCCGACCGCCGCGTGGGGCCTGGATTCAAGGCTCCATGGACAAGTGCCGAGACATGTACTACTCTCCAGTTGTACGGTTGTGGAGTTGTTCTTTGACTGCTCCGTTCTCTCCACGCCGAGAAAGCCAGATCTCATGCCCGCCTCCAGTTCAGCAACCCGCACCGTCGTCGTCGGTTCCAGCTTCGCCGGCTACACCGCCGCACTCGAGCTCCGTCGACTCCTCGGCGAGCAGCACGAGGTCGTCGTGCTCGACCCCAAGCCCTACTTCACCTTCATCCCTTCGCTGATCTGGGTGCCGTTCGGCGGCCGCGAGCCCGGCGACGTGACGTTCGATCTCGCCCCGGTCTACGCCAAACATGGCGTGCGGTTCATCAACGAGGCCGTCACCAGCGTGGACCCGACCGCCCAGGTCGTCCACACCTCCGGCGAGCAGGAGCTGCACTACGACAAGCTGCTGCTGGCGACCGGCCCACGCCTGGCCTTTGAGGAGATTCCGGGCCTCGGCCCGGAGGAGGGCTACACCGCCTCCGTCTGCAACCTCGACCACGCGCTCGACGCCCGTAACCGCTGGGAGGCGTTCCTCCAGAACCCCGGTCCCGTCGTCGTCGGCACCTCACAGGGCGGCTCGTGCTTCGGCGCCTCCTACGAGTTCCTGCTCAACACGCGCTACCAGCTCAAGAAGCATGGGCTGCTTGACCGCGCCCCGGTCACGTTCGTCTCGTCTGAGCCGTTCCTCGGGCACTTCGGGCTCGGTGGCGTAGGCGGATCGCAGGAGAAGGTCGAGAAGTACTTCGACAAACTCGGCATCCGCGGCATCGCCAACAGTTCCATCAAGGAGGTGCGCGACGGCGAGATCGAGCTGGCCAGCGGCGAAGTCCTCCCGCAGTCCTTCTCGATGATCGTGCCGCCGTTCACCGGTGTCGACGCTGTTCGCGGCGACGGTCCGCTCAGCAACGCGCGCGGCTTCATCCCCGTGACCGATGAGTACCGCCACCCCGACCTCCCCAACGTGTTTGCGGCCGGCGTCGGCATCGCGCTCGCGCCGCCGGAGGCCACCGCGGTCCCGACGGGCGTGCCGAAGACCGGCTACATGAGCGAGCACATGGCCAAGATCGCCGCGCTCAACATCGCGGCCGACATCCAAGGCGGTGCGCACAAAGAGGTCTCGGTCGACGAGCTCGGGGCCATCTGCATGCTCGACGCGGGCAACAGCGGGATCGTCTTCAAGACCGACCGCGTGCTCTCCACCAAGGACGCCAAAGCGTTCACGTGGGCTGGGCCGCAGGGCCACTGGGCCAAGCTCGCCTTCGAGAAGTACTTCATGGCCAGCCGCCGCCGCGGCCTGGTCCGCCTCTAATTCCCCGCCCGCTCTGGAGGACCTTCCATGTCTGCCTCTCCCCTCTCCTCGCCGGCCGCTGCGCCGGCGTGCAGCACCCGCTGGGCCCGCGGCTGGACGCTTGAACGCGTCCTGTTCGCGATGGCCGGCACCATGACGGCCGTCTCGGCCCTGCTCGCCGCACTGGTGAGCCCGTGGTTCCTGCTGCTCACGGCGTTCGTCGCCGTCAACCAGCTGGTCTTCGCGCTGGTCGGCGACTGCGCTGCCTCCCTCGTTCTTCGCCGCGTGGCGCGCCTCACCGCCGCCAACGACGGCTGATGCCCTCCGCACCTCCACAGGAGATGACTCACCCCATGCATCGTTATGGAGCCCTCGGCCGCCTCGGCCTCTGGGCCGCACACCACCGCCGCGCGGTCTTCGTCGTGTGGGCGATCCTCGCGGTCGGCCTGGGCTTCTTTGCCCCCAAGGTCGAACACTCCCTCTCCGGCGCCGGCTGGGAAGCCACCGGCTCAGAGTCGGTGGAGGTCCGTCAGATCGTCGACGAAGAGTTCGGCGGACTGTCGAGCAGCGCCCTCATGGTCGTGCTGCATTCCCCGGACCAAACCCTCGCCGACCCGGCGATGAAGGAGGCCGTCGCTGGCGCCACCAAGGTGCTGGAAGGCGCCGACAACGTCACGCAGGTCACCGCGCCGCAGCCCGGCATGTCGATCTCGCAAGACGGCCACACCGTCGTGATCCAGGCTGGCGCCAGTGGCACCAGCAACGAGATGGTGCGGGTCGCCGACGACACCAAGGAGGAGCTCGCTGCCCTTGGCAACGAGGCCGTCTCGGTGCACCTCACCGGTGCTTCGGGCATGTGGTCGGACTTCAACGAGGCCAACCGCGCCGCCATGCTCAAGTCCGAGGTCATGAGCTGGCCGGTCACCATGGTGATCCTGCTGCTCGCGTTCGGCTCCCTGGTTGCCGCCGGACTCCCGCTGATGCTCACGATCCTTGGGCTCGTGGCCTCGGCTGGCTCGCTCTACCTCGTCACGCAGGTCACCGACGTCTCGATCTGGGCGATGAACTTCGCGCTGATGTTCGCACTGGCGCTGGGCATCGACTACGCCCTCTTCATCGTCCACCGGTTCCGCGGCGCCCTGCTGGGTTCCGGCATGGAGCCCGATGAGGCCGTGGCCGTCACGATGGACACCGCCGGCAAGGCCGTGCTCTTCTCCGGCGTGACCGTGCTGATCAGCCTCTCGGCCGTGATGCTCGTGCCCAGCCCGGCGTTCCGCTCGATGGCCCTGGGGATCATGATCTCGGTGGCCTTCATCCTCCTGGCGACGCTCACCTTGCTGCCGGCGATGCTGGCCAAGCTCGGTCCGAAGGTCGACAACCTCTCCCTGCCGTGGGTCCACGCCGGCGAGCACCGCTCCGCACGCTTTGCCGCGTGGGGTGAGCGCCTGTGGAAGCAGCCGCTGCGCTTCGGCATCCCGGCCCTGTTGGCACTCGTTGCACTGTCGATTCCGGTCTTCAGCCTGGATACCGGCATGCCGTCGATCAAGGTCGTGCCCGAGGAAGACAGCTCACGCATCGCCTACGGCCAGGTCCAAGCGGCCTTCGGCGTCGGCGCGCCCGGCGCACTGCAGATCGTCACGAACGCCGACGAGGCAGGTGCCGTCACGGCTGCACTCAAAGCCGACGCAGGCATCGCGAACGTGATGCCCGCCATGCCCGGCAGCGGCGACCGCGTGCTCATCAGCGCGACGCCCGCCGTGGATCCGAGCAACCCTGCACTTGGCGAGACCGTCGATCGGTTGCGGGGCGAGCTTCCGGGCACCACGCTCGTCGGCGGAGCCGCCGTCGAAAACCACGACCTCGAGGTGCTCCTGAAGGAGAAGACCCCGCTCGTGATCGGCGTGGTCCTCGCGCTCGGCTTCCTGCTGCTGCTCATCGCGCTGCAGGCTCCGATCGTGGCGCTGCTGGGCGTCGTGACGAACCTGCTGGCCACCGGCGCGGCCTTCGGCGTGTCGAAGTGGATCTTCCAGGACGGCGCGCTCTCGAGCCTGCTCGGCTTTGAGTCGCAGGGCTTCCTGGACGCCTGGGGCCCGGTGTTCTTCTTCGCGATGATCTTCGCGATCTCGATGGACTACACGGTGTTCCTGTTGTCGTCGGCCAAGGAGCACTACGACCGCTCCGGCGACCCCAAGGAAGCGATGGTCGGCGGGCTCGCGCACTCCGGCCGCGTGATCTTCGCTGCGGCGGGCGTGATGGTCGCGGTGTTCTTCACCTTCGCCATCAGCGGTCCGCTTCCGCCCAAGGAGATGGGGATCATCCTGGGCGTGGCCGTGCTGCTCGACGCCGCCCTCGTGCGCCTGCTGCTCCTGCCCGTGCTGCTGCGCCTCACCGGCAAGTGGGCGTGGTGGCTGCCAAAGCCGATGGCACGCATCCTCCCGAAGGTCGAGTTCGGCCACTGATCCAACGCCCCCTGGCGGCGGTCCCGTCTCCTCTCCCTGAGGCGGGACCGCTGCTGGATTTGCCGGTCGCCGGTGCGACCTTCTACCCTTGGACAACCACCCATGAGTGAACCGATCCCCCATCCTCTGCCTGAGCCGGTCATCGAGCTGGTCGCTCAGCGGTTCCGCGTCCTGGCCGAGCCGATGCGCATTCGGATCCTCGAGGCCCTGCGCGACGGTGAAGCCAGCGTGCAGGAACTCACGGCCTCAGTTGGAGCGTCGCAGCAGAACGTCTCCAAGCACCTCGGTGTGCTGCACCAGTCCGGCATCGTGAGCCGCCGCAAAGAGGGCACCTTCGTGCGCTACGCCGTCGCCGACCCGGGCGTCTACGCCCTCTGCGAGCTGGTCTGCGGCGACCTGCAGCGCCACGCGGCCACCCTCGACGAGGTTCTGCGCGGCGCAGCCTAGGGTGCGGCGGGCGTCGATCGCCCGCCAGCTCTGCGACCATCGGCGGCGTGGGTCGCCACCGCTCCGGATCGCTCGCTCTGCTCTTGGTGGGCCTGGCCCTCACGGCCGTCGCGATCGTCTCGGGGTACGTGCGAAGCGAGCTACTCGACAGTGCCGCGTTCGGGAACCGCGCGGTGGAGGCCGTCCGCGCCGACCCGGTGCGCGACGAGATCGCCACGGCCTTCGCCGACGAGCTGATCGCGCGGCAGCCGCGCCTGCTGGCGGCCCGTCCGGCCCTGATCTCCGCGGCCGACTCGGTGCTCGCCGGCCGCGCGGCTGGCGGGATCATCTCGCGCAGCGCCTCACAGCTGCACCGGGCGGTCGTCCTGGACGACGAGCCCAGTCTGGTGCTCGATCTGGCCGACCTCTCGGTGCTGGTGCGCGCCTATCTCGGCGCGACCGGGAACGAGCTGCCAGAGCGCCTGGAAGCTGCGACGCCCGACCTTTCCGCCGAGCTCGACGCGCCCGGTGCTTCGCGACCAGCGATCAGCGTCGCCAAACAGATCGCGACGGTCGCGCTCATCAGCCCCGTGCTGGCGCTGCTCTGCTTCGCCGGTGCGCTCTGGCTCACGCCCGACCGCCGGGCCACACTGCTGCGACTCGGGTCGGGCCTCATGCTGCTCACCGCGTCGATGGCTGCCGTGTTCGTGTTCGCTCGCGACATGGTGATCCCGAGTTCCGGCGGCGGGTCCGGAGCGGGTGCCGTCTACGCGGCGGTCTTCGACGCGCTCCTGAGCGACGTGTTGCTGTGGCTGGCCGTCGTGGGTGGAGCCGGAGCGCTGCTGGCGGCATCGGCGGCAACGATGCTGGGTCCGATCAACGCCCCGGCCGTCCCGCGCGCGGTGTGGGCGTTCGTGCGCCGCGAGCCGCCCACCGCTGGCTGGCGTGCCGCACGCAACGCGGGACTGCTCGTGCTCGGCGTGTGCATGGTGCTCGCGCCGAATGCGGCCCTGGTGCTGGCCGCGTCGGTCGTCGGCGGCTACCTCGCCGTGCTCGGCTTGGTCGGCCTGCTCAGCCTGCTCGCAGGTCCACCACCGCAGGATGCGGGCTCGGGCGCCGCGCTGCGCCGTCTGCCGTTCACGGTGGCCGGCATCGCGATCGCAGTCCCGTTCGCAGCGGCGGCCGTCGTCGGCGGAACGGCCGACCCAGGCGCCGCAGCCGCGGTCCTTCACGGCGATCCGCGCGCCTGCAACGGCAGCGTGGAGTTGTGCGACCGTCGCCTGGATGAGGTCGTCTTCCCGTCGTCCCACAACGCCAACGCCAACGCGGCCGCCGGATACCTGAACGCCAACCACGCCCTCAGCGTGAACTCGCAGCTTGACCTTGGCATCCGAGGGATGCAGATCGACGCGCTCGCCGGCAAGCGCAACGAGCAGGGCGTCGTGCGGACCGACCTGACCGGCGAAACCGAGGACACCGTGGTCGAGAAGATCGGCCCGGAGGCGCTCGCCGCCGCGCAGCGACTCGCCGGCCGGATCGCATTTGGCCCGATCGCGGGCGACACCGATCTCTACCTGTGCCATGTGCTCTGCGAGCTCGGCGCCACGCGTGCCGTCGATGAGTTCCGCGTGATGCGCAGCTGGCTGGATCGCCACCCGCGCGACGTGCTCGTGCTGTTCATCCAGGATGAAGCGAGCCGCGAGATGATCGTCGAGGGGCTGCAGGAGGGCGGACTCGGCGAGATCGCCGCCAGTCTGCGCCTCGGCGACCCGCTGCCGACGCTCGGCGAGCTGATCGCGAGCAACAAGCGCGTGGTGATCTTCGCCGAGCGCCAAGCCGGTCCGGTGCCGTGGTACATGGACGGCTTTGCGTTCTTCCAGGAGACGCCGTTCTCCAACACGTCCCTGGCGCAGCTCGAAGCCGACGCCAGCTGCCAGCCGAACCGCGGCACGCCGTCCGCGCCGATGTTCCAGCTCAATCACTGGGTCGAGAGCTACCCGCCCAACCCGGTCAACGCCGACACCGCCAACGCCCCCTCCTTCATCCTGGAACGGGCGCGGCGGTGCATGCGCGAGCGCGAGCGCGAGCCGACGATCCTCGCGGTCGACTTCGCCGAACGCGGCGACATCGTCGGCGCCGCGCGGACGCTCAACGAACAGCTCGTGGATCAGACGGGGTAGCGCAGGATCGCCGACGCGGACCCACCACCGGGAACCTCGTCGGCGCGTACGGCGAGCACGCGACCGCCCGAGAGCAGCACGCGGCGCGCGATCTCGTCGACCACGCCGTACTCGGTGCCGTCGCCGTCGCCGCCTGCGTAGGTCACCGCGCCGCTGCTCGGATCGATCGTGCCCGCTTCCTGGGTGTCGATGTCGGCGAAGAGCGTGTCGACGGCGCCGAAGGTCGCTGCGCGGGCGATGTCGACCACGTCGACCGCGGCGCGCCCTTCGTCGAGGCGCGCCTCAAAGCGCTCCTTGAGCGCAGCGAGGTCGGCGGCATAGAGCTCGTCGAGCACCGTGCGAGCAGCGTCGGCCAGCTCGGTGTCGCCGGTGGTCTCCGGATTGCCGGCGATGCCGTGCTCGATGAGGTGCGGGTAGGTGTTGACCGACCGGTAGATCGCGTCCAGCGGCTGGGCGGCCGCCAGGATCAGCGGGAGGTCCAGGCCAGCGAGCACCCCGCGCAGGGCGTTGTCGACGGCACGGCTGTATTGCCGCATCCGCACCTTCTGGCCTTCGGACCCCTGCAGCCGACCGACGGCCGAGCGGTCGTTGACCGACGCCTTGCCGACCGAGCTGGCGATGTCGGTCGGAAGGCCCGGCACGTGCACCTCGCTGGGCGGCAGGTCGGGTGCGACCTCCAGCAGCCGGACCGAGCCTTGGGCGAGCTCGAGCACGTAGGCGGCTTGGGCGAAGGTCGTCGAGCGCAGCAGCGGCTTGACGTAGAACCGGTCGGCCACCTGCGAGGCCTCCGAGAGCTTGTTCGGCAGGCGGAACGTGCGCACGCTGGTGGGAGTGGCGAAGACCGCGAGGCTGTGCGACTGCACGGCCCAGAAGTCATAGTCATCGACGAGATCGGTCAGGGCCTCATCGATCGCAGCGACGTCCTTCTTCGGGGCGCCCGCCTCGTGCAGGGCGGCGACGGCGCTCGCGACCTCGTTCTTGAGCGCGATCCGGCCAGCGTCAGCGTCGGGCGTGACCGGCGTGGTGGGCACGTAGATCGACACGCACCACGGTTCATGCGTCTCCAGCAGCCGCGAGATCTCCGCGCGGGTCGGGATGTCCGTGTGAAGTGCCATGTGTAGGTCCCCTCCTTGGCAGCGCCGCTTGATGCAGGACGGCGACGGCCGCCATGTGGGCGGGGGCCGCCATTGGCGCCGTGTGCCCCACGCTAACCGCACGGGCCGCGCAGACCAACCAGTTCGCGGGGCACCGCTAGGCGGAGTCGAGCAACGCAGCAAGCCAGGCGCGACCCTCGGCGACGTTGGCCACCGCCGTGAGGTGGTCGGCTTCAGGCAGGACCGCCTTCAGATGCTCACGCTGAACGATGGCGATCGCGACACCGTCGGCCAACAGCGCGCCGAGCCGCTGCGCCACGAGTCCGGACGAGATGTCCTCTACGCGCGTGACCCGGTGCAGGTCGAGCACGACACCGGTGACCGGCGCTTCCGGCGCTACGGTGGGCGCCCCGGTCGCGCTCACGCCCGGCGCCGCACCGGGCACCGGCCCGTGGTGATGGTCTGGCTCGTCCGACGCAGGGTGGCCCTGGAGCCCAGCATCGATGGCTGCGAGGAGCTGCTCGGTGGCGGCAAATTCAAAGGAGCCCTGCGCGCCGATGGTAAGCGTTGCCCCGCCCTGGTAGCCGCCCGGATGCAGCTCATAGCGATAGACCGCCGGCGCAGCCTCGCCGGGGTGGTGCATCAGGTGCAGGTCGTAGCGATCGGCCATCGCGCGAGCGACGGCGATCCCCCGGACGGAGTTGCCACGGTCGTCAAGACGCGGACTGAACACGCCGATGCCGAACTCCGCCGGACTCACGGCGATGAGGCCCCCGGCCACGCCGCTCTTGGCGGGCAGCCCGACGCGCAGCAGCCACTCGCCCGAGAAGTCGTACATGCCGCAGGTGGCCATCACGGCCTGGGTGCGGACGGCGACGTCCTCGCTGACCACGGCATCGCCGGTCACGGGGTTCACGCCTCCAGCTGCGAGCGTCGCCGCCATCACGGCGAGGTCGGTCGCGGTGACGGAGATCGCGCACTGCTGGCAGTAGACCGAGAGCACCTCCTCGACCGGCTCGCGGAGCGACCCGGCGCCTTCCATCAGGTAGCCGAGGGCGCGGTTGCGGCTCGCGGTCGCCAGCTCAGACGTCGCGACTTCCTGGTCGATCTCCAGGCGCCGGCCGGCAAATGCCGAGAGGCAGGCCACGATGCGCTCCAGGCGTTCCTCGGGGTACTGCGCGCGCACCAACGAGGTCGTCATCAGGGCGCCCGCGTTGACCATCGGATTCGGTGGCCTGCCCGTGCCGGCCTCGAGCTTGATCGCGTTGAAGGCTTCGCCGCTGGGCTCCACCCCGACCCGTTCCAGGACGGCGTCGAGGCCCAGGTCGCTGACGGCCAGCGCGTAGACGAACGCCTTGGAGATGGACTGGATCGTGAACGGGCGGTCGCAGTCGCCCACCCCGTACTTGCGACCCGCCATGCTCACCAGCGCGATCCCGAACGGGTTCGGGTCCGCGGTCGCCAGCTGCGGGATGTAGTCCGCAAGCTCGCCATCCGTCTGCGGCGCGACGTAGTCCAGCACGGTCTGCAGCCCAGCCGTGACGGGGTCCAGGCGCGGCTGCGTCGGCTTGGCGGTTGCGTCGTCTGGAGCGCCGGTCGTCATCGTCCGCCGAGTCTCCCACGCCGCGCGGCCGTCGAGCCGGTCGAAACCAAGGACGCCAAACGGCCGCTATCTCGACCAGCTAGCGGCACACCACCACACCCCACCGCCAACCGGTCGAAACCGAGGACGTCAAACGGCCGCCATCTCGACCAGCTAGCGGCTGAACGCGGCGAGATGCCGCTGGCTGCCCGCAGCGAGCCGGTCCACCACGGCTTGGATGTCTGGCTGTGGCAGGCCGGCTCGGCGCTCCGCCAGGTCGGCGAGGTCCATGCGCTCGATCTCGCGGCCGACGGCAAGCGCCGCTTCGCGAGATACGGAGCCGCGCTGCACGAAGTCGTCGTAGGCGTCTTGCAGGGCCGGATCCGTGAACGCGCCGGGTTTGCGCCCCAGCGCAGGGTCGGGAACGCCGTAGGTGGCAAGCAGTCCTCCGACCATGTCGTAGTGCTGCTGCTCGCTGCGGCCGATCATGGTGAATCGCCGGTCGCCGGAGGTTCCAGACAGCACGAGGTACACGTCGCGCGCAAGCTTCTCCTCCTCACGGAGGTAGGCGAGTGCAGCGGCTTGCTCGGTCGTGAGCGTGGCAGCGGGTGACGGCGTCTCTTGTGGCCTTGCCTGCGGGCTTGCCTGCTCGGCCACCTGCCCGGACGACACCCCAGGGGCGCCGGCACCGACCGTGCCTGGCGTGGGGTCGTCCGAGCGGGCGGCCACCACGGCCATCGCGACGGCCGCACACACCAGGGCTCCCGCCGTAGCAATCCGCCAGGTGCCGCTCATGCCGCGACGCGGTCAAGCGCCTCGATGAGCTGGTCGGCGGCGACTGCGCCCGGCGCCATCCCCAGCAGCTGGCCGTCCTTGATGACCGCGAGTGTGGGGATCGACCGGACCTCGAACGCCTGCGCAAGGGCTGGCTCGTCGTCGATGTTGACCTTGGTGAAGCGGTAATCGGGCCGAAGCGCAGCCGCCTTCTCGAACTGCGGCGCCATCTGTCGGCAGGGCCCGCACCACGGCGCCCAGAAGTCCACGACCGTGAGGCCCGGCTCCTTGATCGCGTCGGCAAAGGTCTCAGTGGTCAGATCGGTAACGGTGCTCATGGGGCGATCCCGAGCGGTGGCTGATCGAGGCTGAGAGGAAGACCACCGCACTACAACTCCTT
>JAEMRF010000004.1:34772-39601 GCA_016463515.1 Solirubrobacteraceae bacterium
TCCCGAGCGGTGGCTGATCGAGGCTGAGAGGAAGACCACCGCACTACAACTCCTTGGTTGTGTAGTTGAATATAGCCGGTTCGGTGGTCCACCTCAAGTGGGACCCCACCAACGCGACCGCCAGCTCGACCTGCGTTCAGTCAGCGGCGTGGCGCCGGGGCGCGCAGATCCCAGCGGAGTGCCGCCAGGCGCAACACGAAGCCCGCGGCGATTCCGGCGATCGCCGGGATCGGGCGCTGCACGCCCAGCTCCAGCAGGGCGATGAAGACGCCCGCCCCAGCCAGCGCCGCGATGCCGTTCAGCTCGCCCCGGCGGAAGACCTCCGGCTGGGTTGCGGTGAGTACGTCGCGCATGAGCAGGCCACCAATCCCACCGATCACGCCGAGCAGCAGGCAGGCCAGAATCGTGAAGCCGGCTTCGTGGGCGCGGTCGGCGGCCACGACGGAGAACGCGCCGATGGCCACGGCATCGAACACTCGGATCACGCCGCTGGTGCGCGGACCGAACTCGCCCGGGATCACCGCGATCACCAGGGCTACGAGCAGGACGAGCGGCAGGTAGAGCTGCTCGGTGAACGCCGCGGGCGCGCCTTGGTTGATGAGCACGTCGCGCAGCAGACCACCGCCGAGCGCACCGGCGAACGCGAGCGCAGCAAGCCCGAAGACGTCGTACTCCTCCCGCCGCTTTGCATCCAGCGCGCCACCGGCCGCGCCAGCAACGATGCCCATGCCCTCAACGACCGAGAACGCGTAGGTGAGATCGACCTCGGCCACAAGCCGAGGCTAGCTGCGCGGCCGAGCTCGGCTGCGGTTCGGTTCGAGCGCGGGTCTCAGCCAGCCGGCGCCGCCTCAGGCGTCAGCGGCCGAACCCGTCAGCGCTTGCGCTTGGGCGGCAGGTCGGTGACGGTGCCCTCGGCGACTTCTGCCGCCAGCATGATGCTCTCTGAGAGCGTCGGGTGGGCGTGGATCGTGAGGGCGAGATCGCCGACGTCGGCGCCCATCTCCAGGGCAAAGCCCGGCTCGGCGATGAGCTCGCCGGCATTCGGGCCCACGATGCCCGCGCCAAGGATCTGGCGGGATTCGGGATCGACGAGCAGCTTGGTCTTGCCGGTGCCCCCGCCGACCGTGAGCGCACGCGCCGACGCGACCCACGGGAAGGCCGCGACCTCGTAGCTGGTGCCGTCGGCTTTGGCCTGGGTCTCGGTGAGCCCGACCCACGCGACCTCAGGCTCGGTGTAGGCGACGGACGGAATCCCGCGCACGTCCATCGCCACGCTGTGGCCGGCGATGACTTCGGCCGCAACGTGCGCCTCATGCGACGCCTTGTGGGCGAGCATCGGCTGCCCCACGATGTCGCCGATGGCCAGGATGTGGGGCACGTTGGTGCGGAGCTGTGCGTCGACCGGAATGAACCCGCGCTCGGTCACCGTCACGCCGGCTGCCTCAGCACCGATCTTGGCGCCGTTGGGCGTACGACCGACGGACACGAGCACGGCGTCAAACACGTCGTCTTCCGGAGCTTTGCCGCCGTCGGCGCCTGCGGCGAAGGTCACGTGCAGACCGTCGTCCTTCGCCTCCACCGCATCCACTTTGACCCCGAGGTGGATCGCCTCGTAGCGGCCTTCGATGCGCTTGGCGAGCGGGCGCACGAGATCCTTGTCGCAGCCTGGGATGAGCTGATCCATCAGTTCGACGACGGTCACCTTGGAACCGAGCGCGTCGTAGACGGTCGCCATCTCGAGGCCGATGATGCCGCCGCCGATCACCAGCAACCGCTCGGGAATGTCTCGGAGTTCCAGGGCGCCGGTGGAGTCCCACACGCGCGGGTCCTCCGACGGAATGCCCGGCAGCGCGACCGGTGTGGAACCGGCGGCGATGATGGCGTGGTCGAACGAGATCGTGGTCGTCTCGCCGTCACCGGACGCCACCTGCAGGTGGTGCGGCCCGGTAAAGGTGCCCTCGCCTGTGACGACCTCGACGTTGCGGGTCTTCGCCATCCCAGCGACGCCCTTGGTGAGCTGGCCGACGATGCCTTCTTTGTGGGCACGCAGCGCATCGACGTCGATCGTCGGCTCGCCGAAGGCCACGCCGTGCGCGCCGAGGTCGTGGGCCTCGGCAATCACCTTTGCGGCGTGCAGCAGCGCCTTGCTGGGGATGCAGCCCACGTTCAGGCAGACGCCGCCGAGCGTGGCGTAGCGCTCGACCATCACGACCTGTAGCCCAAGGTCGGCAGCGCGGAACGCCGCGGAGTAGCCGCCAGGGCCGGACCCGAGCACGAGCACCTGGGCGTGAAGATCGCCTCGCTCGAAGTCCTCGGCGGACGGCTCCGCAGTGGGAGACGCTGCGGACGCAGGCGGCGCAGGCGCGGCGGACTCGGCAGGCGCAGCAGGCGCCTCCGGCGCGGCCGAAGCCGATTCCGGCGCCGACTCGCCGGCGCTCGCCGCGGCCGACCCCTGCGCCAGGTCGATCACCGCGATGACGGTCCCCTCGGAGACCTTGTCGCCCACGGCCACCCGCAGCTCCTTGACGGTCCCCGCGACGGTCGAGGGGACCTCGAAGGTCGCCTTGTCGGACTCGATCTCGACGAGCCCTTGCTCGACCTCCACGGTGTCGCCGACGGCCACGAGGACGTCGACGATCGGGATGCCCGAGAAGTCGCCGATATCCGGGACGGCGACCTCGATCGCGGCGCTCACAGGACCACCCGCCGAAAGTCGCTGAGCGTCTTGGCCAAGTGAACGGTGAACCGCGCCGCCAGGGCGCCGTCGATCACGCGATGGTCGTAGGAGAGCGAGAGCGGCAACATCAGTCGCGGCGCGAACTCCTTGCCGTTCCAGACGGGCTTCATCGCCGAACGCACCACGCCGAGAATCGCGACCTCAGGGGCGTTGACGATCGGCGTGAACGACGTGCCGCCGATCCCGCCCAGCGACGAGATCGAGAAGTTGCCGCCGCTCATCTGGGCCGGCATCAACTTGCCGGCGCGGGCTTTGGCAGACAGCTCGCCGACTTCGCCAGCGAGCTCCAGAATGCCCTTCTGATCGACGTCCTTGACGACCGGCACCACGAGCCCGTTGGGCGTGTCGGCCGCAAAGCCGACGTTGTAGAAGTGCTTGACCACCAGCTCCTCGCCATCCAGCGAGGCGTTGAACCGCGGGAACGCCTTCAGCGACGCCACCGATGCCTTCAGCAGCAGCGCGACCATGGTGACCTTCACATCGGACTGCTCAGCGTTCAGCGTCTTTCGGAACGCCTCGAGGTCGGTGATGTCGGCCTCGTCGTTGTGGGTCACGTGCGGGATGCGCACCCAGTTGCGAGCGAGGTTCGCCGCCGACAGCTTCTGAATCTTGGTGAGCGGTTCGCGCGTGACCGGGCCGAGCTTCTCGAAGTTGACCACCGGCCAGGGCGCAAGGCCGAGCGACTCGCCTGCGTCGGCCCCGGCGGCGGCGCTGGCGCCCGCGGCACCTGCAGCCTTGGGGTCGAACCCCTCGACGTCGGCCTTCGTGATGCGGCCCTTGTCGCCGCTGCCTTTCACCTGCGAGAGATCGATCCCGCGCTCGCGGGCGAGCCGCCGCACCGTCGGGCTCGCGTAGACCGGGTGATCGGCACCGAGCGCTCCGCCACCAGCAGGCTGCCCCGCCACGGCCTGCGTTGCCGAGCCGGTCTGCCCAGCAGGCTCCTGCGTCGACCGTCCTTCCTGTCGGGCTAGAGCCCGACCTGAAGGACGGTCGGCCTCGGCCGCCGCCTCGGCCTTCGTCTCGTCGGCTTTGGCCTCGACCGGTTTGGGCGCGGTATCGGGCGTTGCGCCGACGTCGCCCGGCGCGCCATCGCCGCCGGTCTCGTCGACGACCGCGATCACGACGCCCTCCGAGACCTTGTCGCCGACTGCGACCCGCAGCTCCTTCACCACGCCGGCGACCGGTGAGGGCACCTCGAAGGTGGCTTTGTCTGACTCGATCTCGACGAGCCCCTGCTCGACCTCGACCGTGTCGCCGACGGCCACGAGCACCTCGATGATCGGGATGCCCTCGAAGTCGCCGATGTCCGGTACCGCTACCTCAGCCATGGAGCGGCTCCGTCCGTGTCGATGTCGTACTTCTTGATCGCGTCAGCCACGACCGACGCCTCGATGGTGCCGGCCAGCGCCAGGCGGTACAGCGCAGCGACCGTCACGTGGAAGCGGTCCACTTCGAAGAAGCTCCGCAGCGCCACGCGATAGTCCGAGCGGCCATAGCCGTCCGTCCCGAGAACCTCGTAAGGGGCGTCGATCCACTGGCGGATCTGGTCGGCAAATGCCCGCACGTAGTCCGTTGCGGCCACAACCGGGCCCTTGCCCGCGAGCTGCTCCTCGACGTACGGCACGACCCGCTCGTTCTCCGGGTGCAGCCGGCTCACGCGGTCGGCCTCCAGGCCATCACGGCGCAACTGCGTGAACGACGTGACCGACCAGACGTCGGACTGCACGCCCCAGTCCTCGCGCAGCAGCTCGGCCGCGGCGAGCACCTCGCGCAGGATCGTTCCAGACCCCAGCAGCTGGACCGTCGGGCCGTCGCCGTCACCAGCCTCAGCGATGCGGTGCATGCCACGCAGAATCGCGTCCTCCGAGCCCTCCGGCAGCGCCGGCTGCTCGTAGTTCTCGTTCATGACCGTGAGGTAGAAGAACACGTCTTCCCGCTCGGCAACCATGCGCCGCAGGCCGTCCTGGACGATCACCGCGACCTCGTAGGCGTAGGTCGGGTCGTAGGCCACGCAGTTGGGAATCAGCGCCGCCTGGATGTGGGAGTGGCCGTCCTCGTGCTGGAGCCCCTCGCCGTTGAGCGTGGTGCGCCC
>JAEMRF010000089.1 GCA_016463515.1 Solirubrobacteraceae bacterium
CGCGCCGGCCTACTGGACCTCGTCGGCTCCATGCACCCGACGCCCGCCGTCGGCGGCGAACCGCACGAAGCCGCCCTGCGCGCGATTCCCGGCCTCGAAGGCATCGACCGCGGCTGGTACGCCGGCCCCCTCGGATGGGTCGACCGTGCCGGCGACGGCGAACTGTTCGTCGGCCTCCGCAGCGGCATGATCCGCGGCAACGTCGCACGCCTCTTCGCAGGCGTCGGCATCGTCGGTGCTTCCGACCCGTCCTCGGAGCTCGCCGAAACCGAAGTCAAGCTGCAAGCCGTGCTCAGCGCGCTGCGGCCAGCTAGCTGAAGCCCCAAGGTTGCCAGCGGCGGCGCTCGGGCGGTCCCGTAGGGTCCGGTCGGTGCCCACGATCACCACCACCCGACTGGCACTCGTTCCGTGGCCGGAGCACCATCCGGAATTCGTCGCTGAATTCCAGCAAGACCCACGCGTCATGCAGTACCTCGGCAACGGCCAGCCGTGGGATCGCGCTCGGTTCGAAGCCGTGCGCGCGGCACAAGCCGACCAATGGGCCCAGCACGGCTACGGGTGGCGGGTCGCCGTCGCACTCGCCAGCGGCGCCCTGATCGGCGTTGCGACCTCAGGCCCCGTCGGCAACGGCGTCCCGGACCTCGACCCCTCCGAGCACGAACTCGGCTGGTGGGTCGTCGCCGACGCGTGGCGTCAGGGCTACGGCACCGAGATGGCGCACGCCATCCGTGCAGAAGCGCACGAGGTGCAAGGTTCGCAAGGCGTCCTCGCGCGACTGCAGCCTGAGAACGTCGGATCGGCCCGGATCGCGACTGCAATCGGTCTCAGCTACAGCGGCGAGATCCTCGGGCGCTTCGGTGAGGTCAACGCCCTCTACCGCGGCACCGCCGTGGATTGGGCGGCGCGCAGGAGCACGAACCAGTCCGTGTAACGCCCAGATCTGCACCGGTCGGGCGCACAAGCCCGCCTGCCGGCTTTGCGATCAGGACGTCCCGTGAGGGGTGCGCACCTCGATGAGGCGAGGTCGATCAGCGGGCAACGCCAGTGCCGCCGCGAGCTCGCCTCGCGTTGCGGGCGTGATGTGCTCGAGGCGATGAAACGCCGCGAGGTGAGCAAAGTCGAGTCCGTGTGGGGTGGCGATCAGCGGCTCGAAGGCATCGCCCGCATTCTTCGCAACCGCAAGCCGCTCGAAGATGCGGCCGCCGTCGTTGTTCACCACGACGAACTGCACGGGGAGCCCGAGCCGCGAGGCGCCGGCCAGCCCACCCTGGTCATACAGCAACGTGAGATCGCCGAGGTACGCAAGGACGCGCCCGCTCGAGCCAGACTCGGCGCCCGCCGCCGCAACGCCGAACGCCGTGGACACCACACCGTCGATGCCGTTGGCACCACGATTGCTGAGGACCCGCGGCGGAGACTGGATCGCCGGCGCCCAGCGCTCGAGCAGGCGAATGGCCAGCGACGCGCCGACGATCAGCGTGTCCTGCGGACCGAGCTGCGTGCCAAGCGTGTGGGCGACCAGCGGCTCGGTCAGCAGCGTGTCGTCGTCCGCGGACCGGACGGCCTGCGCCCCCGGCGCGGCAAGTGCATCGGACTCGGCGGCGCGCCAGCGATCGAGCCAGCCGTCTTCCGCCAAGCTCTCGCGTGCGTCGGACACGCCTTCCCGCGCGGCGCTTACGGCGGTGTTCAAGGCGCGGATGGTCCGCGCTGGGTCAGCGTCGAGCCAGACCGTCGCCGCTGCGTCAGGATCGGCCCACACGGCCTCCGGGGTGAACATCACCTGTTCGGCGGCAGTAGCGGTGCCCGCGAGCCAAGCCCGTAGCGGTTTGGACACAGGCAAATCGCCCACGCGCAGCACGAGGTCGGGCGTGAGTACGTCGCCGTCGAGCGCGCCGAGGAACAGGTCGTATGCCGCGACGGCGTGGGGGCCGCGCCGCGCGCCGCTCATCGGATCGGCCACCAGCGGCCAGCCGAGGGTGGCTGCGAGGCGGGGGAGCAGGGCCCCGAGCTCAGGGGTGCGTTCGCAGCGACCGGCGACGATCACGCCACGGTCAGCTCGCATGCACTGGGCCGCCAGGTCCGCGATCTCGTGCGCGTCGACCGAGCGGGGGCGGTGGACGCGCAGCCACGGCGCCCCACCCGGGCGACCGTCCAAAAGCGGTGCGTGGGTGCCCGCGGCCGTCAGCGGCTCGCGCAGTGGCAGGTTGAGCTGCACCGGACCGGGGCGCCCCGGACCGGTGGTGGCTGCGACGGCGCGGCAGGTCGTCGCGCGCAGCGCACGCTCGCGCTCCGGCGACGCGGCACCGAAATCCGGCTCCGCGACCCACCGGGCCAGATGGTCGAAAATGCGAAGCTGGTCGATGGTCTGGCCGGCACCCACGTCTCGCAGCTCGGCCGGACGATCCGCGGTGAGCAGCAGGAGCGGCACGCCAGCCTCGTGAGCCTCGGTGGCCGCGGGCAGCAGGTTGCTCACGGCCGTTCCAGACGTCACGCACACGGCCGCCGGGACCCCGGTTGCTTTCGCCAACCCCAGGGCGATGAAGCCAGCCGAGCGCTCGTCGACCGCCGACCAGCACCTGATCCGAGGATCGTTGCTCAACGCCAGCAGGATGGGGGCGTTGCGCGAGCCCGGGCTGAGGACGGCGTGCTGCACGCCGCTGCGCGCCAGCTCATCCACGAGTGCCGCCAAGAGCGGAAGGTGCGACGGAAGGGCGGCGGTCATCTGAAGTGGGGCAAGGCGAATGCTGGGCGGAGCAGTCCGCGTGGCCGTGCCTCATCATGACGGCTCATGCCCGCGCCTCTCGTCCTGCTCCATGGGTTTACGCAGACCGGCGCGTCCTGGGATCTCGTCCAAGGCGCGCTGGATCTCGGAGACCGCCGGGTCCTCACCCCGGACCAGCGCGGCCACGGGACGCAGTCCGCCACTCGCCCGACGGTGCTTCCAGCGATGGCCGCCGACGTCATGCGTCAGGTCGAAGGCTCTGCCGAACTTGCTCTGGCCGGCTACTCGATGGGCGGGCGCGCCGCGCTGCTCGCCGCCCTGGCGTCGCCCGGGCGGGTCACGCACCTCGCGCTGATCTCCACGACCGCAGGGATCCAAGACGAAGCCGAGCGCGCGGCCCGCGTCGCCGCCGACGACACGCTCGCTACGCGGATCGAGGGCGAGGGGATCGAGGCGTTTGCGGCGGAGTGGGGGAGCGGGCCGCTGTTTGCCGGCCAGAGCCCGGACGTCGCCTCGGCCGCTCGGGAGGATCGGCTTCGCAACGACGCAGCCGGGCTGGCCGCGTCGCTGCGTGGGGCAGGCACCGGCAAGATGGGATCGCTGTGGGGTGGCCTTGGCGCACTCACGATGCCGGTGTTGGTCCTCACCGGCGAGCGCGACGACAAGTTCACGGCGATCGGCGAGCGCTTGGCCGACGAGATCCCGGGCGCCGAGCACGTGGTCGTTCCCGGAGCAGGCCATCAGTTGCCGCTTGAGGCACCCGAAGCCGTCGCGGCCGAACTCAAGCGCCTGCTTGCTCGCTGACGATGCTCGTCGACGTCACCAATCACGCCGTGGATCGCTACCGCCAGCGCGTGCGGGGCACGCTCGACGCCCGCACCGAGATCGCGGCGCGCGTCTCTCGGGGCTACGACGCCGGACGCGTTGACGCAGGGCCAAAAGGCGAAGTTCTCGTGCGCGACCGCCAGCTCCCAGGGTTGATCTTCGTGTGCCGCGAGGAAGATGGTCGGCTCGTGGTCATCACGCTCTGGGAAGACGACGACGCAGCCGCACGCGTGCCCAAGCGCTTCACCGACGCGCTGCGCCCGGACGACCACCACGTCGCCTGAACCGCCGACCCTGGGATCGAGGGTGTAGCAGTCGCGGCCTGGGGCAGCCTCTCGGGCGCGTTCGACGCGTCGTATCGGAACTGGCTTGGCCGCTAGAGCAGCCCCGGCCCTGCCGGCACGGCAATACGCCCGTTCACCGGCTGTAGCCGAGCCGCGAGTTCGGCGAGCTCGGGAGCGTCGTCGAGATCGAGCGCGTCGAGTGTCGCGAGGCCGAGTGGCCGCTCGATCTTGAGTGCGGCAGCGGCGTGCACCGCGGCCGCGATCCCGAGCGGCCCATCAAAGGTCGACGCGAGCGCGACGTGCACGCCGGCGAGGCGGGCCAACGCAGCCTTCACCAGGAGCGGCCCAATGCCGCCCGTGCGCGCAAGCTTGACCTCGACGACGTCCGGGCCGCGGCTCAGCACGCCCGGCTCCCGGTCGGCGGTCTCGTCGACGCAGAGCTCGACCTCAAAGCGCGCCGCATTCACGGCAGCACGCAGGTGCGGCCACGCATCGCTGCCGGAGACGGGCTCTTCGACCGCGGCGACCCGCAGGGGGCGCGCAAGCAAACGATCCAGCGCGTCGAGTGCCTCGCTCACCGACCACGCACCGTTGGCGTCGACTTTGATCCGGGCGTCCGGCCCAGCGGCCTCGCGGACCGCGGCGACACGCGCCACGTCGCCCTCAAGCCCGAGCCCGACCTTCACCTTGAAGGCGCTGAAGCCCGCGGCAGCCGCCTCGGCTGCGATTCGCCCGGCTTCGTCGGCGGTCACGCCGCCAATGGTCTTGTGGACCGCGATCGAGTCCAGCGCCTCGCTGGCAAGCAGCGGCGCGACGGCCTTTCCGGCCTGACGCGCGCCGCGGTCCCACATCGCCAGGTCGATCGCCGCGAGCGCCTGCTGCACCGGCGTCACACCGGTGAGCCGGTCAAGGATGACGTGGCCTGGCTCAGTCTCGTCAACCTGCTCGAGCTCTGCGGCGAGTCTGCGCAGCGCGGCACGGCAGGCGTCGTCGGAGACGCCGTCGTAGGCCTCCATGGGCGCGGCTTCGCCGCGACCGACCGGACCATCGCTGCCGTGGAGCTCAACGAGGAACAGCGTCCGGCGATCGAGCACGCCCCAGCTGGCGACGAGCGGTGCTCGAAGCCCCACCACCTGCTCACGGATCTCCAGATGAAATGCCACTAGCTCGGCCCGGCTGGACGGCCGGTGATGAGGGCGGGTGCGCGGACCATCGGCCCGTCGCTAGATCAGCAGGCCGGCCGACAGCAGCACGCAGAAGACCAGCTCGAGCTGAGCGGTGCCGCCGAGGGCGCCGTTGAGTGTGGGGCCGTCGTAGTGGTTGCGCACCACGTTGCTCATCTTCACGGCCAGGGGCGCCGAGAGCCACGCCAGCAGCGGCCAACCCGAGCCATGCGCGATCGCGACCGGCAGGACCGCCGCGTAGGCCACGACGAGCGTGGCGGTGTAGAAGTCGCGACCACGCTCGGGCCCGAGGCGCACGGCGAGGGTGCGCTTCCCGACCCGCTCGTCGGTCTCGCGGTCACGCACGTTGTTGACGACCAACACGGCTGAGGCCAGCGCGCCCACGGAGATCGACGCCAGGATCGCCACCGTCGACCACTCCTCGAGCTGCACGAACGCCGACCCTGCGACGGCCACCACCCCGAAGAACAAGAACACGAAGACCTCGCCGAGCCCGGCGTAGCCGTACGGGCGGGGGCCGCCGGTGTAGAGGACGCCGGCGATGATCGAGGCGACGCCGATGACGAGCAGCTCCCAGCCGGCGACCGCGATCAGGTACGCCCCAAAGCCGGCGGCGATCGCGAAGCTGATCCAGACGCCGTACAGCACGTGCTGCGGGGGCACGAGGCCGCCGGCGGTCACGCGGACGGGCCCAAGGCGGTCCTCGGTGTCGGCCCCGCGACGGGCATCGGAGTAGTCGTTGGCGAGATTCGTCCCGATCTGGATGAACAGCGCACCCATCAGCGCGCAGAAGAACCGCAGGACGTCGAACACGTCGGCAGAGATCGCCACCGCAGTACCGACGAACACCGGGGCTGCAGCAGCCGGAAGGGTGCGCAGGCGCGCGGCGAGGATCCAGGTGCGGAGGGCAGGCGGCATCGGCGTGATGTTCTCAGGCGTGGCGGTGGGGTGAAGCGCGGCCCCGCAGCGCTAGGCGCGGTGGGGGAAGCGGCCGAAGTCCGGCTTGCGCTTCTCCTTGTACGCCTCACGGCCCTCGCGGGCTTCCTCGCTGCCGTAAAACAGCAAGTTGGCGTCGTGAGCGAGCTGCTGGATCCCAGCGAGCCCGTCCTCCTCCGCGTTGAAACTCGCCTTGAGCAGGCGCAGCGCGAAGGGCGAGAGCTCAAGCATGCGGTGGCACCAGGCGACCGTCTCGTCTTCCAGGCGCTCGACCGGCACGACGGCGTTGACGAGTCCCCAGTCCAGCGCCGTGCGCGCGTCGTACTGGCGGCACATGAACCAGATCTCCTTGGCGCGCTTCTGACCGATCTGGCGTGCCAGCAGCGACGCACCAAAGCCACCATCGAAGCTGCCGACCTCTGGCCCGGTCTGGCCGAACCGGGCGTTGTCGGCGGCGATCGACAGATCGCAGACGACGTGCAGCACGTGGCCGCCGCCGATCGCAAACCCCGCGACCATCGCGACGACGGGCTTGGGCAGACGCCGGATCTGCATGTGCAGATCGGTGATGTGGAAGCGGCCGACGGAGGCGCCGCCGGGGGTGCGCTCGGGGTTGTCCGGGTCTTGCAGGTACCCGGCGTCGCCGCGCACGGACTGGTCGCCACCTGAGCAGAACGCCAGTGAGCCCTCGCCGGTGAGGATGATCACGCCGACCGACGTGTCCTCCCGAGCGAGCTCGAAGGCTTTCGAGAGCTCGATCACGGTCTGTGGGCGAAACGCGTTGCGCTTCTCGGGGCGGTCGATGGTGATCTTCGCGATCCCGTCGCCGCTCAGCTCGTAGCGAACGTCGTGAAAGTCGGCTGCGGAGGTCCAGGTGACGGCCATGGCCGCAGGCTATCCGCGCCGCGCCGCAGGGCGCGGTGAGGCGTGCAGCAGGCAGCGTCGTACGCTTGGCCCTGTGAACGGTGCCGGTACCTACGAGGCCTGGATCGAGCGGGCGGCGCGGCTGCACCCGGATCGCCTGGCCGTCGACGCGCCGGATGGCGCGATGACGAACGCCCAGCTCGCTGCTGGCGCCCGCGAGCTCGCCGCCGCTCGGCTCACGCCTCCAACCGTTGCCATGGGCGCGGCAGCAGCCATCGCCATTCCGGCGGGCGCCGCGTTCGCGGTCGCGCTGCATGCGTGTCTGATCGCCGGCGTGATCGCGGTCCCCGATGACCTGCGCCTGCCGGAGGCTCGCAGGGCAGAGCGCACACAGGGCTGCGTGGTGGCCCTGACTCCTGAAGACGTCCTCCCATTCGTGACCGCAGCGCGGACCGGGCACCCTTCCGCCGCAGCCCCCGCCAGGGAGCGACTGGCCTCACCGATCGCAGGGTCCGGAGCCGACGCCGCCACGCCGGCCGTGCGCCTCACGACCTCTGGCACCACCGGCCCTGGCACGCCGGTGCACCTCTCTCGAGGAGCCCTGCTGTGGAATGCGATCGGCTCGGCTGCTGCCCTCGGGCAGCCGGCGAATGAGCGCTGGCTCAGCGCCATGCCGGTGTCGCACGTCGGGGGACTCACGGTGCTCACGCGCTCGGCGATCGGCGCGACCTGTGCGGCGCTGCGGCCCTCCTTCGACGCCGCCGAGCAGCTCACGCTCCTACAGGCAGGTCAGGCGACGATCACGTCGCTGGTGCCCACCATGCTCGGGCGCCTCCTCGAGGCCGGCCTTCACCACCCGCCTGGGCTGCGGCTGGTGCTGCTCGGAGGCGCAGCCATCGCGCCGTCACTCGTCGACCGGGCTGCCGCAGCCGGGATCGCCGTTGCGGCTACCTATGGCCTCAGCGAGGCGTGCTCGCAGGTGTTCACCGCCGGCGCCCCGCTGTTCTGCACGCAGGTTGCGCTCCGAGAGGAGCTCACCGGTGGGGCGCAGGTCGCCGGTGGCAGGGACGGCGCAGGCGACGAGATCGTCGTGCGCGGACCCACCCTGGCGTCGGGTGTCGCTGGCGCGGACGGCTGGCTCGCGACCGGCGACCGGGGGCGGCGTTTGCCGGGAGGGCGTTTCGCGGTCGTTGGGCGGCTCGCCGAGACGATCGTGACGGGCGGCGAGAACGTCGCTCCGACGGAGGTCGAGGCCCATCTGCTGGCCCAGCCGGCAGTCGCCGATGCCGCGGTGCTCGGCGTCGCCGACCAGGAGTGGGGGGAGCGCGTGGAAGCACGCGTGGTCATAGCCGACGGCTACACGCTTGATGAGGTGGAACTGCGAGCGCGGCTGCGCGAGCTCCTGCCGCCGTACGCCGTCCCCAAGCGCATCGTGGCCGTTGCGGAGCTGCCCCGCACGGCAAACGGCAAGCTTCTGCGTCGCAAGCTCGCGTGACTCCCGACGGTCGGCGCGGACCGACCCAGCCCGGTACGCTGGACGGCAATGCAGCGCATCGATGACCTCCTGCGTAGCGGCACCACCCTGTCGTTCGAGTTCTTCCCGCCGAAGACCGACGAAGGGCACGCCGCGTTTACGGCAGCCTTCGACGACCTCGCCGAGTTGCGTCCGAACTTCGCGTCGGTCACGTATGGCGCGCTCGGCAGTACCCGCTCCCAGACCGAGGCGCTGGTCAACGAGCTCAACGCTCAGCACACCTTTCCGACGATGCCGCACCTCACGTGCATCGGCCACACCCGGCAGGAGCTCGCCGAGCTGATCACCAGCTACCGCGACGCCGGCGTGAAGAACATCCTGGCACTCGCAGGCGACCCGCCGGCAGACGGCACCGACGCCGGCGACTTCGTCTACGCCGATGAACTCATCGCGCTGATCCGCGAGATCGGCGACTTCTGCGTTGGCGTTGCCGCGTTCCCGGAGCTGCACCCGCGCTCGCCGTCGCGCGAGGAGGACCGCCGTCGTCTGGCCGCCAAGCTGGAGCTGGCCGACTTTGGCATGACCCAATTCTTCTTCGACGTCGACCACTACGCCCGTCTCGTGGAGGAACTCGGCGAGCTCGGCTGCGACGTCCCCCTGATTCCCGGCGTCATGCCGTTCGTGAGTGTCCCTGGCACACGACGGATGGCCGCGATGAACGGGTCGTCGATCCCCGACGACCTGAACGCCCGCATGGAGTCCGTCGCCAGCGATCCCGATGCCACCCGCGCACTGGGCATCGACGTCGCCGTCGACCTTTCCGCCGCACTGCTCGAGCAGGGCGTCCCGGGCCTGCATCTCTACACGATGAACCGCGCCGCCTCGGTCCGTGAGGTCACGGACCGCCTCGGGCTGCGCGCGCCCGCGTGAACTGAGCGGAGTGCCGATGCCGCCACAGGATGAGCGGGCCGCCCTGGTCAAGGGCTGGAACCGAGCCGCCGAAGGCTGGGCGCGCCAGCAGCTCGCATTCGACAGCATCACCGCGCCAGTCACGTCGAGGCTCGTGGAGCTCGCCCAGATCGCTCCGGGCAGCCGAGTGCTCGAACTTGCCTCCGGGCTGGGCGATACCGGACTCGTTGCAGCCGCCAAGGTCGGCCCCAACGGAAGCGTCATCCTGAGCGATGCCGCACCGAAGATGCTCGAGCGCCTGCGCGAACGCACCAAAGGTGCCGACAACATCGAGGTCCGCGAGCTCTTCATGGAAGGGCTGCGCTTCGACACGGCCAGCGTGGACCGCGTGCTCTGCCGCTGGGGCTACATGCTGCTGCTCGACCCTGCCTCGGCCCTGCAGGAGACCCGCCGCGTGCTCGCTCCGGGGGGACGCGTGGCGTTCGCCGCGTGGACCGGTCACGACGACAACCCGTGGACGGGGGCAACGCTCAGCGCCCTGCGCGACCGGGGGCTCGCCGCCGACCCGACCCGCCCTGGCCCGCACATGTTCGCCTGGGCAGATCCTGCACGGATCGTGGAGGCCCTCGAGAACACCGGGTTCTTTGATCCAGCCGTCGAGCAGGTCGACATGGCCTTCACCTACGGCTCGTTCGACGACTGGTGGGATGCTCGTCTGGATCTCTCGCCGGACTTCGCCAAACAGATCGCGTCGATCTCGCCTGAGGAGCGCGACGAACTCACCGAAGAGCTCGAGCGCGAAGTGCGTCCATGGCAGCAAGCAGACGGCTCGCTGCGGTTCCCCGGCCGCACGCATGTGGCCACCGCCGACGTCTAGCCCGAACGCTATGAGTGAGGCCCGCTCGCCGGGCCTCGGTCTACGCCGCTGCGGGCTCTGAAGATCGCGCGCGCTCGGCGGCCCGCCGAATCAACCAGACGGTGATGAACGCCGCGACGGTCGCACCGCTGGTGCCCAGCACCTGATCAAAGAGCGTGTCCTCGTAGGCGGTGTCGAGCTCCTTGCCGTGACGGATGAACGTGTACCACTCGCCGACCTCCCAGACGATCGCGAGAATCGCGCCGTAGCCGGCCACCATCGTGCCGACCGCCCATGCTGGAACGCCGCTCGCGCGCCGCAGCAGGATGCCGATGCCGAAGCACATGAAGCCCCAGTTCACGAAGTGGTTGA
>JAEMRF010000436.1 GCA_016463515.1 Solirubrobacteraceae bacterium
GCGGCGTACGCCACCGACCTGCCGGCCATCGACCTCGGGCGGGCCGTGCACGAAGGAGCCGTCGTGCCGGAGGTTGCGATCAAGCTGCCGCTGCGGATGGTCAACCGCCACGGGCTGATCGCGGGGGCAACGGGCACGGGCAAGACCAAGACGCTGCAGGGCATCGTCGAGCAGCTCTCGGCCGCCGGCGTGCCGACGGTCGTGGCCGACGTCAAGGGCGACCTGTCTGGCCTGGCCGAGCCCGGCGACGTGACCGGCCCGGGCCCGAACCGGATGGGCGAGCTGGGGCTGCCGTTCGACCCCAAGGCCTTCCCGGTCGAGTTCTTCGCCCTCGGCGGGATCGGTACGGGCGTGCCGGTGCGCGCGACGATCTCCGACTTCGGCCCGCAGCTGCTTGCCAAGATCCTGGAGGCCAACGAGACGCAGGAGCAGTCCCTGCAGCTCGTCTTCCACTACGCCGACGGCAAGGGCCTGCCGCTCCTGGACCTCTCGGATCTGCGCGCGCTCCTCACATTCCTGGACAGCGACGACGGCAAAGCCGAGCTGGCCGGCATCGGTGGACTGTCCGGGCAGACGGTCGGCGTGCTGCTGCGCTCGCTCGTGGGACTGGAGGTCGGCGGCGGCAACGAGTTCTTCGGTGAGCCGCAGCTCGACATCACCGATCTGCTCAAGACGGCCCCTGACGGCCGCGGCGTCATCAACTGCATCGAGCTGCCGGGCGTGCAAGACAAGCCGGCCCTGTTCTCCACCGCGCTGATGTGGATGCTCGCGGAGCTCTTCGAGACCCTCCCAGAGGTCGGCGACCTGGATCAGCCCAAGCTCGTGTTCTTCTTCGACGAAGCCCACCTGCTGTTCAAGGGGGCCACGCCCGCGTTCATCGACGCGGTCGTCACGACCGTCCGCCTGATCCGCTCCAAGGGCGTGGGCGTCTTCTTCATCACGCAGACGCCCAAGGACGTACCTGGCGACGTGCTCGGCCAGCTCGGCAACCGCGTGCAGCACGCGCTGCGCGTATTCACCCCCGACGACGAATCCGCGCTGCGCGCGACCGTGAAGACGTACCCCAAGAGCGACTTCTACGACGTGGGCGAGCTGCTCACGAGCGTCGGCACCGGCGAAGCGGCGATCACGCTGCTGTCGGCCAAGGGCACGCCGCAGCCGGTCGTGCACTCGCGGCTGCTGGCGCCGTCGTCGAAGATGTCGCCTGCGACCGACCTGCCCGGCAAGGTCTCGGCATCGGCGCTGCTGCCGAAGTACGGCACGCGCATCGACAGCCTCTCGGCCCGCGAAATGCTGGCAGCGCGCCTGGAGGAGGCGCTGCAGCTGCAGCAGGCCGAGGCCGAGCAGAAGGCGGCCGAGCGCAAGGCCAAAGTCGAGGCTGCGGCTGCTCCGGCGGCGCCTGCGGCACCCAAACCCGCCACGCCCAAACCTGCTCCGAAAGCCCAGCAGAAAGAGGCTGCGACGGCCGTGGCTGGCGGCGCTGCAGTGGTCGGCGCGTTCCTGAAGTCCCGCGAGGGCCGTGCGCTGATGCGCGACGTTGGCCGTGGCGTCTTCGGGATGCTCAAGAAGAAGAAGTGACCGCGCGCTGGCGACCCGTGCTTACCACGGCGTAGGGAGCGGCCGACGGCCGACCGCTGCGCCCGTCTAGAGTCTCGCCCGCTTGCCAGTCTCCGGGCGCTCGTGCCCGGGTCAGCGGTGGGCCTCACCCCTCTTTCCTTTCCCTAGGAGCACGTCATGGGTCTTCTCGACGACAAGGTCGCCATCGTCACCGGTTCGGCTCGCGGCATCGGCCGCGCGACCGCCGAACTGCTTGCCGCCAACGGTGCAAAGGTCGTGATCAACGACCTCGACGCTGATCTGGCCGCACAGACCGCCTCGGAGATCGACGGCGAGACCGCCGTCTTCGGCGGCGACCTGACCAAGGGCGACGCCCCCGAGCAGCTCGTCAAGACCGCCATCGACGCGTGGGGCAAGCTCGACATCGTCGTCAACAACGCCGGCTACACGCTCGACGGCGCGCTCCACAAGATGAGCGACGAGAACTGGGACCGGATGCTCGACATCCACCTCACCGTGCCGTTCAAGGTGATCCGTGCCGCCTCGCCGTACATGCGCGAGGTCGCCAAGCAGGAGATGGCTGAGGGCAAGGAGGTGTTCCGCAAGATCGTGAACATCTCGTCGACCTCCGGCGTCTTCGGCAACGCAGCCCAGGCCAACTACGCCGCTGGCAAGTCCGGCGTCGTCGGTCTGACCAAGACCCTCGCCAAGGAGTGGGGCATGTTCAAGGTCAACGTCAACGCGGTGGCCTTTGGCTTCGTCGAGACGCGCCTGACCGCCGCCAAGGGCTCCGAGGGCACCACCGGCGCCGACGTGGGCGACGGCAAGAAGGTCGACCTGGGCATGAGCGACATCGTCCGCCAGGGCGCCACCATGATGACCCCGCTCGGCCGCGGCGCCACCCCTGAAGAGGCCGCCGGCGGCGTCTTCTTCATGTGCTCGCCGTACTCCAACTTCGTCACCGGCCAGACCCTCCTGGTCTCCGGCGGCATGTTCGGCGGCATGACCGCATAACGCGGCTCACCACCAGCACCTGAATTGCGCGAAGGGGCGCCGCGGCCGAGCAGGCCGCGGCGCCCCTTC
>JAEMRF010000437.1 GCA_016463515.1 Solirubrobacteraceae bacterium
TGGCGGGCTCGTTTAGCCTGGAGTGATGCTTCCGTTGCGATCGCTCGTCGCTACTTGCCTGCTCATCGCGGCGCCGCTTGGGGCCATTGCTGGCTGTGGCGACTCCGAGGTGGAGCGCCAGGCCAAGGAGGCCAACGATGCGGTCGAATCGACCGTCGAGCAGGCCAAGAAGGACGCCCAGAAGGTGGCCGAAGAGAACGCCAAGCTGGCCAAGGAAGACGTCGAGGACCGCAAAGGACTGGCGAAGGACGTCGTCGACGCGGTCGGTGGGAGTGCCGAAGAGGCCCAGCGCAACGCCGAGAAGCGCGCGGCCGATGCCGAGAAGGCCGCCCGCGACGCGGCCGACGGCGTCGTGAGCGACGCGCAGAGCGAGGCTGACCGCGTCCGCAGCGAAGCCGAACAGGCCATCGACGAAACTCGCGGCGACATCGAAGACGCGGTCAACGACGCCATCGCACCGTAGGCGGCCTTCGGCGGCTCAGCCGAACGTGAACGCGTAGACGCGCACGCCCGGGTCCGGGCGGATCTCCAAACGACCCTCCTGCACCGACGGGAGGTCGACCAGTGAGTAGAGCCGCTGCTCCTCGACGTTCACAACGCCTGCGCGTAGGGCGGGCTCCGCGGCGGAGCCTCCGAGCAGGTCGCGTCCCGCACCGCTCCCGGCGAGCGGTCGGCCATTCAGGGAAACGCGCGCTCGGGCTGGGCCGCCGCCGGCGGTGGTCATCACGAGATACACGCGCCGTGCGCGGAACTGCAGGGCGAGCGTCGCGCCACGGCCTGCCACCGAGAACTCCGGGCGCACGGTCCATTGGCCGCCGAACGCCAGATGGTGCTCCCGCAGCTCGGCTGGCACGGGCGGAAACTCCCGCGGGGCGAGTGCCTTGCCCTCGCTTGCACCACGGGGCTCCTGGCCGCTGGTTGGGCTTTGCGGATCCCGGATGCCCCCTGGCGGCGACTGCACGCGTGTGGACTTCTCGCTGCCCAGGTAGGTCTCGGCGGTGAGGACGCCGCTGGACGCCGATGGCACGTCGGGCTCGATCGGGTCGTCGAGCCCTTCGGCGCCGGCATCCCGCAGCAGCGCCCGGATGGCGGCTTCCTTGGCAGCGACCCCGCCTTCGCCCGCCCGCCGGTAGCGCAGCTGGCCTCGTGCATCGATCAGATAGCTCGCTGGCCAATACAGGTTGCCGTAGGCGTCCCACGTCTTGAAGGCGTTGTCCTGGGTGATCGGATAGGTCAGGCCCTGCGCACGTATGGCCCGCTCCACGTTTCGAGCGCTGCGCTCAAAGGCGAACTCCGGGGCATGCACCCCCACGATCACCAGGCCGTGGCGTCGGTAGGCCGAGTCGAGCGCCCGCAGCTGCGGGAACGTGCGGATGCAGTTGATGCAGGAGTAGGTCCAGAAGTCCACGAGCACGACCTTGCCGCGCAGCTGCGACAGGCTGAGGGGCTTGCCGCCCGGCGTGTTCCACCAGACCTGCGTGCCGACGAAGCCCTTGGCGGGGCCCAGGTCGGGCAACTGGTCGGCACGATCAACCGGCCCGGCGAGTGCTCCCGTCGTCGGTACGTCCTGCACGGCGGTGCCGCGAAGCGCGGTGAGTTTGCCGTCGGTGGCACGCTCCTCCAGGGCGCCGGTCGGGTTGACCACCACCGCGGGCAGTGCGGTCGCGATCTCCTGTTGGAAGCGGATGTCCAGCTGCGCGGCCATGGCCAGGCCGAGCACCACCATGACCGCGCCGGTGGCCTGCTGAAACCGGCCGGTTCGGCGCGCGAGCGGGCGCGTGAGGCGGCGGCCGCCGCGCATGATCGCGTAGAGCACCAACCCCGTGCCCGCGGCGTAGGCGAGGGCAATCGCGACCCGTTCAACGGTGAGCGTCTGAGCGGCCGACGTCGTCACCACGCCCGCCAGGATTGGGCCAGCGCACGGGGCATAGACGACCCCGAGCGCCAAGCCGACCACGATCCCGCTGCCAAGGCCCGTGCCGCCCGTGCCCGCGGCGCTCGGCGTGCCGCCGACGGCTGGCACTGGCATCCGAGCCGTGAGCCGACTGATCAGCCCCTCGACCCGGGCGGCAACCGACGGCACCACGAGCACGACGCCGAAGCCGACGAGCGTCGCGACGGCAAGCTGGCGCACCAGGGCGTCGGGCAGACCGAGGGCGTCGATCGCGTAGACGAGCAGCACGGTGGCGGCAGTAAACGACGCGGTCAGCCCGAGCACGATGCCGAGCGGCCGCCGACGCCCGCCCGTGGCCCCCGCGGACAGAGCGATCGGGAGAACCGGCAGGATGCACGGCGATAGCGCGGTCGCCGCGCCAGCCAGGAACGCGAAAAGGGCCAGCACCGCCACGGAGCCAGCCTGACCACGCTGCCGCGCGACGGGTATGTCCACCGGGACAACCGCGGAGTCGTCCCGGAAGGGTTGAGGCCCGTATGCGTTCATAACTCTGGCGCGCATGCGCCAGGTTCTTTCTCCCGCCGTAAGGAAAGCGGCATACGGTGAACCTTGTGAACGGACGGACCCCAGCCTCACCCGCGCGTGCGTCGATCATCGTGGTCGACGACGAACCGACGATCAGCGAGGTCGTCGCCCGCTATCTGGTGCGTGCCGGCTACGAGACGCGTGT
>JAEMRF010000438.1 GCA_016463515.1 Solirubrobacteraceae bacterium
GGTCGCCGGCGGCGTTCACGCAGACGTGGTCGGTGTCGTCCTGTTCGACGATGCTGGACCAGACGCGGTCGGCGCTGGTGAAGGCGTAGACGATGACGGCGTCGTCGCCGTCGGCCACGAGTGCGACCTTGCCAGCGTGTGCGCCGACGCCGTCGGCTTCCAGGTCGAAGACTTCGACGAACTCCAGGTCCTCGGGGGCGCGCAGTTCGGTGGCCTCATCGCACGCCTCAGCGCTGCGGCCGGCAGACAGGCACGCGGTGACCAGGGCCTCCAGCGTGCGGGCTCGTTGGAGCGCGTCTTTGGTCTCGGGGAGGGCGAGGATCTCCTTGCTGCGATCCTCGGGCAGCTCAAGGCGGTCGAGCAGCGGCGTGGTGAGCATGAGGAGTGCGGCCAGCCCCACGCCGATCCAGGTCCCGGCAACGCGCGCCCGTGGGACGACGGTCGCCGGTGCCTCGCTGGGAACCTGAGCGAAGGTCGGCGTCGCCTCGGGCGCGCTGACCACCGCGCCCGCAGGTGTTGCGCGCTCGGGCACATCGATGACCACCGTCCGTGCGAGCAGGTCGTAGGCGGTCCTCCGCTGCTCTCCGCGCAAGGTCCACAGCACAACGCCCGCTGCCAGGATTCCGTTGATCCACATCGTGGCCTCGGACGCGGTCGGTGCGGTGCCGGCCGCAGCATCGATGACTCGTCCGAGGGGCATCACGAGGGAGAGGACGGCTGTCGACCACAGGGCTCGGCGCCACGCAGCGCGTGCAGTCAGGGCGCTGCCGTCGGCTTGGATGATCTTGAGTTGTGCCGCTCGCTTGCCGAGCGTCTGGCCGTTCCAGGCTCCCGTGCGACTTGTCAGGAGCCCGGCGTAGAGCAGCCACACGAAGGGAAAGACGAGGTACTCGCCGGCGGCCCACAAGAGGTCGTTGGCGCTCGACTCGTTCGAGACCCGGTGAAAGATGCCGTCCGTCGATTCTGGCCCGCCGCCAGCGAGGAGCCAGACGGGCGCGAGCAGCATCGTGCCAATGAGCATGAGCACGCACGAGTCGAGCAGCAGGGCCAGGGAGCGGCGGCGCAAGCTGGCGATCTGCACTTCACCTGCTGCAAGAGCGGGCTGGCGGGCTGCCTGCGGCGTGGTGAACGTCACGCTCATCGGGCGGCGCGCTGACGGGTCACGAGTTCGAGCATCCGGGCGCAGAATACGAACCGGAGCGGGCGGTTGCCTGCAGCGTGCCGGCTACCAGCCTTCGACGCCGTCGCAGTAGGCGTCCGTGTATGTCAGGCAGGCACGTGCGGGCTGACCGGTGCTGACGTCGCTGAACCAGATCCGGTTGTCTGGTGCGTAGGAGTACACGACGAGTTCGCGTTTGTCGGCGAAGACAGCGACGCGTCCGACGTGGCGCTTGGCTCGAGGAGACACGAGGAGCTCCCGTGCCTTGAGTTCGGCGAACGTGACTCCCGCGACGCCCTCACCGGTGCAGCGTTCCGGGTCGCTGAAGAGGTTCAGGCATTCGAGAAGCGCCTGCTCGACGGCGGCGGCATCCTCGATCGGCTTCTGCTGCTTTGCGTCCCAATGGACCTGGGCTTCGGGGACGGTGACGATCAACCAAGAGATATTGAGCCCAAGGAGCCCGATGGCCACGAGGGCGCTGGCAGCCAGACCCGCCACCGATGGGGCCGTCATCGGTTGTGGTGCGATGCCTGGTCCGGGGGCGACAATCTGGAAATCGTCGGGGTGCGCGGCGACGACCGCGGTACCGAAGAGGCGGTCGAAGAGGCTCCGTTGGCGCTGGTCGGCGTAGATCGCCAGCCAGGCGATCAGGAGAACGGCGGTGGTCGTGGTGTCGAGAGCTGAGCCGAGAATGACGGCGCCAGCTCCGCCGGGCATCAGGAGGGGGATCGCCGAAGTGCCTGCCAGGAGCACCCACATGAGCGCGGCGCGTCCGGTGACGATGTCGGGATCTACCGGTGAACCATCGGCGGCAACGATTCTGATGCGCAGGAGGTGCTTGCCGACCGTCTGACCTGAGAAGCGGTCTGGTTTCAGCCGGCTCGCGCTACTGGCGTAGAGGACGCCGACGACGGTGACGAAGATCCAGACGCGCGCGAAGCTGCGTGCCTCTGCATCTGAGACGGCTGGCGACCGAACGTCTTGGATGAGGGTGAAGCCGGTGGCCGTGTTGGCTGCGTCGAGCTGCAACAGGTACGCAAGACCGGCGACGAACCCGAAACAGATCGAGAAGTCGATCATCGCGGCCGCAAGTCGACGCAGGTGTCCTGCTGGTTGGAGCGGCGTGGCGGCCTGGGCCGTTGCCGCGGGGGCTGGAGCGAGGTCGGAGAGGTCGAGGGCCATGCTGTGAGCGGCTGGCCTCAGCGCCTGAGCAGCCGGCCGAGCGACCACGGTATGCGCAGCAGCCGCGTGCGACGAGACCAACGTTGGAGCGAAAGGAATGGCTCGCCCCTATGCGTCGCCCGCTGCGTGGAGCCAACTCAGGCCGCTGGCCCTGTTGGCTTCATGCGGACGCGCCCGCCCGCCGCAGGCGTCCCCGTCCTGGCCGCCATGCCCTCAAAACGCCGAAGGCCGCCCCCGCAAGCGAGAGCAAGCCAGGTGCGATTCAGCGGTCGATGCCGCC
>JAEMRF010000439.1 GCA_016463515.1 Solirubrobacteraceae bacterium
CTCGTCGCCGGGACCGATGTGGTCATCAACGGCCTGCGCCCCGGGGCGCTCGACGGCCTGGGCCTGTATCCCGAGCGCCGCGCGGCGCTCGCTCCGGGGCTGATCGACGCCTCACTCAGCGCCTATGGTCCGGGCCCGTGGCACGGCCGCCGTGGCTTCGACAGCCTCGTTCAGCTCAGCACCGGGCTCGGCATGGCCGAAGCGAGCGCCGCCGATCCTGGCGCCCTGCTTCCCCGGGCCCTGCCATGCCAGATCCTCGACCACGCAACGGGCTTGCTGCTCGCTGCCGCGATCATCCGCGCGGCCACCGCACGACTCGCCGACGGCCGCGGGCGAACGCTGATCGCCTCACTGGCTCGCACCGCCGCCGAGCTCGCAGGAGCAGGCCGGGTACCGTTCGATGGCACCGCCCCGCAGCCAGCACGAACCGGCGCCTTCGTGCTCACCGGGCCGCATGGCACCACCTCCCACGCGCCGCTCCCCGTCTCCATTGCCGGGGTCAACGGTGGCTGGCGCACGGGTCCACCGCTCGTCGGGCAAGACGCGCCCAGCTGGCGTTAGGGGGACCGACCTCCGCGCCGCTCTCTTGCGGCATGCAGCCCCACACCAGGCCCGTGAACCCGGTCACAGACGGCCGGGGACCGGGTCGGCGCCTCGGCCATTGCTGCCACCCTCCTACATCGCCCTGAGCCCCAACGAGAGGAGCCCTCCCCCGATGGCGAGTTCACACCGAAACCCCGTGGCGCGCATGCGCCTCGACGGCCCCCGCATGACCAGACTCCGCGAGGAGGCGGCGCTCGCCGCCGGCCGCGCTCGACTGCAGCTGCTGTGGGTCGCCCCTGCTGCAGCTGCGCTCATCGTGGTCTCGCGCAACCGACGCGACTGGCTGCCCGGCCTCGCGACCGAGGTCCAAGTTGCCAGCGTGATCGGCCTCGTGTGCCTCGGCTGGCTCGTAGCCCGCGACGTCGCCCGCGCCGTCGCGCCCGCACTGCTCGGCCGCCTCGGCCCAGAGACCGCAGCCACCGTCGGCTTCTTCCTGCGCCTCACCGGCCTGATCACCATCATTCTCGTCGCCCTACGCCTTGCGGGCCTGCCGCCGCAGACCCTGGCCTTCGGTGGCGCCGCCGCAGCGGTCGTGCTCGGTCTCGCCGCCCAGCAGACCCTCGGCAACCTGTTCGCCGGCATCGTCATGCTCTCCAACCGCCCGTTCCGCATCGGCGAACGCGTCCGCTTCCAAGGCGGCAACCTCGCCGGCCAGCTCGAAGGCACCGTCGTCTCCCTCGGCCTGCTGTACATCGAGATGACCGACGGCGCCAACCGCGTGATGGTGCCCAACGCCGCCGCGCTCGCCTGCGCCGTGACGCCCCTCAAGGAGATCGACGCCGTCGACTTCGAAGCCAAACTCCGCGCCGGCACGCTCCCCAGCGAGGTGCAACAGCTCCTGGACCAGCACGTCACCGTCGCCACCCGCGGCCGACCCCACATCGACCTCGTCGGCGTGCAGGACGACGAAGTGGTCGTCCGAATCACCGCCACGCCAGCGGACTCCGACGACGGGTGGCTGCTGGCCGACCAAGTGATCGCCGCCGTCAACGGCGTGACGAGAGAAGACATCACCGCCGAACACGCGGTCGTGCGATCCGGCGACACACGCGAGCACGCCGTCGTCTGACGGTGGGCCGGGGTTCGCGGGTTTGAACTCCCGTCTTGCGGTCTACGGGGTTGGGCCGGGGCGGGTAGGTCTCTCCCCTGGCTGCGATCGGGCTATCCGGTTATCGCCTGGCGGCGAGAACCGTACAGCCCGACGCCGACCCGCCTGGGGAGAGACCCACCCGCCCCCGGCGTCGTTTCGTAGGTCTTGGCAGGCAACCCCGACCCGCTTGGCGCGGCCCGAGTCGGGCGCCTGCGTGCTCGCTCTGGTCGGACCGGGTCGCCGGGGCACGATCTGGGCTGGCGATGGGTTTGGGGTGGCCGTTGTTGGACCAGGGGTTCGGCGGTGGTCGGGCCGGTTCGCCGGGGCACGATCTGGGCTGGCGATGGGCTTGGGTCGCCGTTGTGGGTCCAGGGGTTCGGCGGGGCGTTTGTGACGTGCCGCGAGCTCGAGCTTGGAGGCCGCGTACGGCGTGCTGTTTTGGCGCGCAAGGTTAGGATCTGGCGATGGACGGAGACGTCGCAGTTGATGAGCCGCGCAGGAGCTGGCTACGCCGGTTCCTCTCGGCATTTCGGCGGTTTTTCGGTGGGTTCGTGATGGAGGCGATCGATGGGTCGAATCTCGTCGAGAACCGCTGGGTGCGCCGCGGTCAGATCACCTATTTGGTTGTCTTTCTCGTGGTCTGGCTCTTCCTGTGTTACCTCGTCGCTACGGGCCATGAGCTCTAGCCGCGAAGGCGCCTGCTCGCAGTAGACGCGCTCTGCCTCAGTCGTGGAACTGGATCGACTCGAGCGACAGTCCTAGCGGCGGTGCGGTCCAGCCGGCCTGCTCACGCGGGGCACCGTCCAGGAGGGCCGTGAATTCTTCGACGGTGCGCATCCCGAGGCCGACGTCGAGCATCGTGCCCACCAGGGAGCGGTTCATGTGGCGCAGGAACGAGTCGGCGGTGATCTCGAAGATCAGGATCG
>JAEMRF010000440.1 GCA_016463515.1 Solirubrobacteraceae bacterium
CCGCGTGGTCGACTCCGACGACCGCGACGTCTGCGTGATCGAGTGCACGAGCGTTGCCGTGCGTCGCCTGTCGGAGATCGATGACCAGTTCGCGAAGGACGAGGGGGAAGGGTTCAACGGAGCATCGGACTGGAGGGCAGCTCATGAGGCGTTCTGGTCTGGCGATGAACACGTGCGGGAGCTCGGCATCGAACTCACGGACGACACCCTCGTTGTGGCGGAGCGCTTCAGCGTCGTGGACTGATGCCGCGACGGTGGCCCGGGACCGTCGCTGCGCGTGATCCACGCCATCCGGCTGGGAGCCGCCCTTCAGGGGAGCTCGGTCGCGAGTAGGTCCATGAGGAGTCCGTCGCGAAACTCGCCACGGGGAGTCCGTTCGGCCTGGCGGAGAATCCCCACGGGCCGAAAGCCCACGGCGGAGTAGCAACGTATGGCGGCCACGTTGGTTGCTGCGGGATCGATCGCGAATCGATGATGCCCCCGGGTCACGAAGTAGTCGATGGCGAGCCGTAGCGCGCGGCGCCCGTAGCCGGCGCCATGCCATCGAACCCCGAGCATGATGTCGAACGAGACCTCCGGGTACATCGGCTCGTTCTCCTGGTGGCATTCAAGGATCCCCGCGACCTCGCCACCGATCACGATCGTGAAGTGCCCGGCGATCTCGTCGGTGAGGCTTGCTGCGTCGTTCTCCCCCCACCACTCGGCGATCTCAGGCGGCCGCAGAAGGTCGAGCAGCTCGTCGACATCAGAGGGGTCTGACGGCCGCAGCACCAAATCCGGCGGCGCGCCGACGAGCGTGGGGAGGGGGGCTGGTTCTGGCATGGCGTCTCAAGAGTCTGCCTCGTCGAGGCGTGCGTTTCACGTGAAACGTCACGAAGGACCCGACACCGTTTGGCACGTGCATCAGGAGTTGCGCGCAGACTGCGGAGAAAGCGCGGCGCGTTTCACGTGAAACGACCCTCGACGACGCGAAGCCGGCCCAGCATCTCTACGCTCACCACGTGGCGATCTACGCGCTAGCGAATCAGAAGGGCGGGGTCGGCAAAACGACGACAGCGGTCAGTCTCGCGGCCTGTCTGGCCGAGGCAGGTGCGACCGCAATCATCGTCGACGCCGATCCTCAGGCCAATGCGACGGTGGCCCTCGGGCTGCCGAAGGATGAGAAGCCGTCGCTGTATGACGTGCTCGCTGGCATGCCCGCCGTCGACGCGTTGCGCGACACCGCGATCCCCGGGCTCCGGGTGCTGCCGGCCCACGCGGATCTCGCAGCCGCGAACGTCGAGCTGCCCCGCACCGCGGGCTCCGACCACCTCCTACGCGACGCGCTCGCGCCTCTTCGCGATGAAGCCCAGTTCGTCTTCCTGGATTGCCCACCGTCGATCGGGCCCCTCACCCTCAACGCGCTCGGCGCGGCTGACCGCGTCCTCGTGCCGGTCCAGGCGGAGTACTTCGCGCTGGAGGGCCTCGGCTCACTGCTGGAGACCCTCGCGCTCGTCCAGAAGCAGCTCAACCCGAACCTCTCGATCGAGGGCCTGATCATCACGATGTTCGACCCTCGCACCCGCCTCTCCCATGACGTCGAGGCGGAGGTCCGCAAGCACTTCCCGTCGCTCGTGTTCAACACCGTGATCCCGCGCAACGTGCGCGTGAGCGAGGCTCCGAGCTACGGCCTCCCGATCACGCACTACGACGCCCGGTCCAGTGGGTCAGAGGCCTACTTCGCACTCGCAGAGGAGCTCGCCGCCCGTGCCTGATTCGCCGAAGAAGCCCAAGCGGACCGCTGGCGCCTCTGCCGGTCGTGGTGGTCTCGGAGGCGGTCCGGCAAGCGCGCCCAAGCCTCCGGTGAAGGCGGGAAAGTCGCGCGGAATCGGCCGTGGCCTCGAGGCGATCCTCGCGGCGTCTCCAGCGCCGGGTGGTGGCGCGGCGCCGTCTGGCATCGCCGAGCTACGTGACCTTCCCGTCGATCAGGTCGCCCCAAACCCGGACCAGCCTCGCCGCCGTTTTGATCCCGACGAGCTGCAGAGCCTCGCCGACTCCATCGCGGAGCAGGGCGTCCTGCAGCCGGTCCTCGTGCGGCCGCGTCCGGGTGGTCGGTTTGAGATCGTGGCCGGCGAGCGCCGCTGGCGTGCCGCCCAGCTCGCGCAGCTCACCACGCTCCCGGCGATCGTCCGTGAGCGCTCCGATGCCGAGACGCTCGAGGCAGCGCTCGTGGAGAACATGGCACGCGCGGACCTCACCCCGATCGAGGAGGCACGCGCGTGCGCCGGACTCGTCGAAGAGCTCGGGCTCTCCCGCGAGGACGTCGCTCGCCGGGTGGGCCGCAGCCGGTCTGCGGTCTCGAATCTGATCCGTCTGCTCGACCTTCCAGACGACGTCATCGACATGCTTGAAGACCGCACGCTCACCGAGGGCCACGGACGCGCCCTGCTGCTCGCTCCTGACCAGGAGACCCGTCGCAGCCTCGGTCTCGAGGCCGCTGAGCAGGGCTGGTCGGTGCGCGAAGTCGAGCGTCGGGCCCGCCCCGCCGACGCGCCGCGCGACGTCGCAAAGCCTGCCCCGCCAGCGCCCGCTGGCCCCTCTGCCGATCACATCGAAGCCGCCGAGCGCCTCAGCGACGA
>JAEMRF010000441.1 GCA_016463515.1 Solirubrobacteraceae bacterium
GTTGTCGAGGATGCGGCCGGGCAGCGGGCGCGCCATGTGCTCTTCGAGGGTGAGTTCGCGGCTGATCGCGCGGTAGCCGTCTTCCACCAGCGCCAGGTCGGCGGCAAAGCTCTCGCCGCTCACCAGGAGCGTGGACTCGAGGTTGAGCTCGAAGGAGCGCATATCCAGGTTGCTGGAGCCGATCACGGAGACCTCGTCGTCGATGCTCAGGTGCTTGGCATGCAGGATGTAGGGCGCCGGGTAGAGGTAGATCCGCACGCCCGCGCGCAGCAGCACCTCGTAGTAGGAGCGCTGGGCATGGAAGACCAGCCACTGGTCGCCGATCTCGGAGACGAACAGCTCCACCTCGACGCCTCGGTGTGAGGCCGTGATGACGGCCCGCAGCAACGACTCGTCGGGCACGAAGTACGGGCTCGTGATGCTGATGCGCTTCTCGGCGTAATACATCAGCGAGTTGAACAGCTTGAGGTTGTTCTCGCCGTCGAACCCTGGGCCGCTCGGCACGATCTGGCACTCCAGGGTGGTCGTCGCGTCGAGGTCCAGGTCGGACTGCAGCTCCGGGGTGATCACCTCGTCGGTCTCGCTGAACCAGTCCGTCAGGAACAGCGCATTGATGCCGCCGACCACCGGTCCCTCCACGCGGGTCATCAGCTCGTGCCACTTCAGGCCGCGCTTGATGTTGGCCTTCTTGTTGTAGGAGCGGTCGATCAGGTTCTGGGAGCCGACGAACGCCACCTCGCCGTCGAGCACGAGCAGCTTGCGGTGGTTGCGCAGGTCGGGGCGCTGGTACTTGCCCTTGAGCGGCATCACGGGCAGCATCGGGAACCACTCCACGCCGATCCGGTCCAGCTCGTTCTTGGTCTGCTTGTAGCCGGCCACGCGCCGAGACCCGATGTGGTCGAACAGCACCCGCACCGTGACGCCGCGCTGCACCGCGCGCTCGAGCGCCTCGAAGTACGGGCGCGTCGTGTCGTCGAGGGCGAAGATGTAGAACTCGGAGTGCACGAACACCTTGGCCTCGTCGATTGCCTGGGCCATCTCGTGGATGCCCGCGTCGTAGTCGGCGATGAGCCGTGCCTTGTTGCCGGTGACCATCGGCATCGCCCCGAGTTGGCGGTTCATGCGCACCAGCGGCGCCAGCCACGTGGGGCCAGGATCGTCCTGGGGCACGAGCCGCATCGACGACGTCTCCGCCAGGATCCGGTCGTTGACCCGCCGCTGCTTTTCGCGGCGTTCCTTCGGCAGCTTTGGGTTCCCGATCAGGAAGAACGCGAGCAGCCCGAAGTACGGCACGAGGAAGATCAGCATCAGCCAGGCGGTGGCCGATGACGGCCGACGGTTGACCGGGACCACCACGATCGCTGCAAGCCGCACGATCCAGCCGAAGATGTCGGTGGCGATGGTGCCGTGCAGGAGGATGTCGAGCGGGTCCACGCGGCGAGGCTACCTGGCGCAGATGGCGCCATCGACCTGCGTCATCCCCTCAAGCCACGCAGAGCGTCTGCCCAAGGGGCTCAACGCGCGACACCATGATGGAAAACGCTGTCGCGCCCGTCGGCACCATGAAAGCCAGGGCCGCCTCGGTCTGCGCCACCCCCCGCAGCCACCCCCGCTCCTCCCGGCTGCATTCGGTGTGTGCTGGGGCGGCCCCTCCCCCGACGCCGCTTGCCACCCAGATCCGCCGCCACGCCATGACCGACACGCTCACCGCCAAGACCCGCACGCTGCAGCAGTTCATCGGGGGCGGCTGGGTCGACTCGACCGCCACGCAGACGCTCGCCGACGTGAACCCCGCGACCGGCGAGGTCCTCGCGCAGGTGCCCCTCGGAACGGCCGCGGATGTCGACGCGGCAGTGACCGCGGCGCGCGCCGCGCAGCAGACCTGGCGACGCACGGCGCCGCAAGTTCGGGCGCGCGCCCTCTACAAGCTGCGCGACGTGCTCGACGCCCACCGCGAGGAGCTTGCCGCGCTCGTGACCATGGACATGGGCAAGACGCTCGACGATGCACTGGCCGAGGTCGGCCGCGGGATCGAGTCGGTGGAGGCCGCGATGGCCGCACCGCACCTGCTCAAGGGGCAGAACCTGGAGGGGATCGGCACGGGCGTTGATGTGGAGACGTTCCGCCAGCCGGTGGGCGTCGTCGCCGCGATCACGCCCTTCAACTTCCCGGCGATGATCCCGATGTGGTTCCTGCCGTTCGCGCTGGCCGCGGGGAACGGCTTCGTGCTGAAGCCGTCGGAGCAGGTGCCGCTCACGAGCGAGCGCTACGCCCAGCTGATCGACAGCATCGACCTCTTCCCCAAGGGCCTCGTGAACGTGGTCCACGGCGCCCGCGATGCGGTGAACGCGATCCTCGAGCACCCTGGGATCGACGCGATCTCGTTCGTCGGATCGGCCGCCACCGCGCGGTATGTGGCCACGCGCGCCACGGAGACCGGCAAGCGCGTGCAGGCGCTCGGCGGCGCGAAGAACAGCTTCATCGTGCTGCCCGACGCCGACCCCGCCACGATGGCCGGCGGGATCATCGGCTCGGCGTTCGGTGCGGCCGGGCAGCGCTGCATGGCCGGGTCCGTCGCGGTGCTCGTGGGCACGACCGAAGAGCAGGACGCCCAGCT
>JAEMRF010000442.1 GCA_016463515.1 Solirubrobacteraceae bacterium
GGCGAGATCGATGAGACGGTCGGCGGGTTGTAGTAGGTGTAGTTGTCGGCGGCGGTATTGGCCGACGTCCCGCCCGGAGTGGTCACGCGCACGTCGGCCACGCCCGCCGAGCCGGCAGGAGCGGTGGCCGTGATCGTGGTGGCGTTGAAGACCGTGTAGCTGGTGGCATTGACCCCGCCGAACTGCACGGCCGAGGCGCCCGAGAGGCCGCTGAAGTTCGTGCCGGTGATCGTCACGAACGTGCCGCCCGCCGTTGGCCCGGCATCGGGCGAGACGACCGTGACGGTCGGCGGCGGGTAGTAGGTGTAGTTGTCGGCCGCAGTATTGGCCGACGTTCCGCCAGGCGTGGTGACCCGCACGTCCTGTGTGCCCGTGCCGGCCGGCGCCGTTGCCGTGATCGTCGTGGCATTGACCACGCTGTAGCTGCTGGCGTTCACTCCGCCGAACTGCACGGCCGCGGCGCCGGAGAGCCCGATGAAGTTGGTGCCGGTGATCGTCACGCTCGTGCCGCCAGCGGTGGGACCCTCGGCCGGAGCCAGTCCGGTCACCGTGGGTGGCGCGAGGTAGGTGTAGTTGTCGGCCGCACCGGCGTCGAGGCTGGTGCCTGGCGTCGTGGTGACCCGCACGTCGTAGGTGCCGATGGCCCGGGCCGGCGTCGTGACGGTGATCGTCGTGTCGTTGACGACCGTCACGGCCGTGCCAGCCGTGCCGCCGAACGTCACGCCTGTGGCGCCCGTGAGGTACCGGCCGGTGATCGTGACCGACTGGCCACCAGCCGTTGGCCCCTGGTTGGGCGAGATCGACGTGATCTGCGGCAGCGCCGCGTTCACGACGGCGGTGTAGGCCCAGTAGGGCTCGCTGGAGCTGATCGTCACGGTGCGCGCGGCGGTCGCGCCGGTGCCCGTGACCTGATGGGCGGTGCCGAGCGAAGCGTCGTTGCCGGCCCGCTCGCACGACTCGGTCATGCCCCCGCTCCAGGTGAACGTGACGTTGTTGCTCGGGCTCGTGCCGATCGACGACCACCGCATGCTGCCGTTGCGGGCGCCGTTTGCGGTGGGCAGTGCAACCGAGGACCCTGTCCCGGAGGACTTGGCGGAGTCCGCGATGGGTGTGGCGGTATCGGCACCAGAGAAGCTGCTGATCGCCACGCCGAAGGTGTCCGGACTCGTTGAGGTGAAGCTGTAGCTGGCGCCTTCGCTGCCGCCCGCCACGCGATACCAGCTCGCCGTGTTCGGCTGGTCGGTCTCCATCGCGGTCCACCCGGCCGGCGGAATGATGTTGCCACCGTCGTTGACGACGGCGCTGGCGATCATCACATCGTCGGCCACCGTGCCTGCTGGCTTGGTGACGACCACCGTGGCCGAGCCCTCGCTATGGGTGCAGCTGGTGGCGCGGTGCACCACATCGGCCTGTGCGCTGGCCGGTCCGAGCAGCGCGCCGCCCAGCAGCACGAGGGAGAGCGCCCGCGCCCACCGACCGCGGTGGCGGCGTCGAGCATGCGAAGGAGGGACGGGGACCGACATTGAAACAGCAGCCCAAAAAGGGCTGTCACCTCAATATCTCGGCGTTTCTAGAGATCGGTTCACTAAACCGGACGTCTATCCCGGGGTCCGCCGGTAGGAGTCCGGCATGGGCGCATGCGCCAGCTTTCCCCGGGCGGCGCTTCGATTCGGAGGAAGGCCCGCGCGGCTACGGCGCAGCGGTGAGGTCGATCGTCCAGGTCGAGGTATAGGTCCCAGCTTGCACGCTGGCAGGCACGTCAAGGTCCACGCCGAGCTCGACATCGACGGGGCCCAGGCCCGTGCCAAGCGCCGCGTTGTAGACCTTGATCTTCGACGGACTGAGCGGCAGCGGCACCGGATACGAACTGACGGAGCTCGTCGGCGCCGAGCAGGACCCACCGAGCGGGGTAGCGGTCGCGCTGGTGATGCGCGCCGCGGTGGCCGGCAGCGTTCGGCCTGGGCCGGCCGTGAACTGCGTGGTGCCGACCTCGAGCTTCCACCCCACGCCCGGACCGGTCATGTCCGACACGCCCACGGTCGTCGTGGTCGATTGGGTGTGGTCCAGGCCGTCGAGCGTGAGCGGCGTGAAGCTGAAGTCCGACGCCGTCATCGCCAGGCTGCCCAGTCCGCAGGCCGCGAGATATTCGTAGTCGTCGGCCGCGGTGTTCGCGCTGGTTCCCCCTGGGGTGGTCACGCGGACGTCGACCGTCCCAGCGGTGTGCGGCGGGGCGGTCGCCGTGATCGTCGTCGGATTCACCACGGTGTAGCCGAGGGCGTCGATGCCATCGAAGCGCACCTGGGTGGCGCCGGTCAGGCCGGTGCCGGTGATGGTGACCAGCGTCCCGCCGACATCCGGTCCGGCGCCGGGTACCAGCGCAGTGATGGTCGGCACCGGGATATAGGTGTAGTCGTCGGCCGCGGTGTTGGCGCTCGTGCCGCTCGGGGTCGTGACGCGCACATTGACCACGCCGCTGCCGGCCGGCGCCGTCGCCGTGATCTGCGTGGCGGAGTCGACCGTGAAGCCGGTGGCGTTCACGCCGCCGAACTGCACTTGCGTGGCGCCCGTGAGGAAATTGCCGGTGATCACCACACTGGTGCCGCCGCCAGCCGGGCC
>JAEMRF010000443.1 GCA_016463515.1 Solirubrobacteraceae bacterium
GGCCGACGCCAGCTCCAAGATGTCCTCGCGCTCAAGCGGCGTGACGAACGTCGCATTGAGGGCCTGGATGATGTCGTGGGTGACCCGGTCGGTGTCGCCCTCGATCGCGCCGATCTGTTTGGCCAGCTCGGGCTGGTCCGGGATCGCTTCGACAAACTCGGCGAGCAGCTTCGACGCGCGAACGGCGTTGAGCGCCGATTCCTCGAACAACTCGAAGTAGCGGGTGTCGCGCCCCGTAAAGATCCCGGTGAGGCGAGCCATTGCGCGAGCATACGCTTTCACCGGTCGTTCACATGTGGCGACGCGCTCACGCGGCACCTACGGAGTGCCCGTCAGACGGTGTGAGACGTGCGAGGTCCGGCGACGTCGAAGCCATCCCGGCCCGACGTCTTGACGCGGTACAGCGCGTTGTCGGCGTCGGCGAGCGCTTCGTCGATGCTTCGATGTTGCCCGGCGAGGATGGCGACGCCGACGCTGGCGGTCAGCGCTGGAGCGAGCGGGTCGGTCGGCAAGCTCTCGCCGTAGGCATGCAGTCGCGCGGTGAGCTTCTCGGCCACCGTCACGGCTTCCTCGGCCGTGGCCCTGGGCAGCAGCACCGCGAACTCGTCGCCACCGAGCCGCGCCACCGTGTCGCTCTCCCGCAGTTCGTCGCGCAGGAGATCAGCCGTGTCGACCAGCACCCGGTCTCCGGCTTGGTGTCCTCGCGTGTCGTTGACGGCCTTGAAGTGGTCCAAGTCGACCATCAGCAAGGCGGCGGGTTCGTGGTAGCGGCGCGTGCTCGCGATCTGCCGATCGAGCGCGGCCTCGAACGATCTGCGGTTGCGCAGATTCGTGAGCGGGTCGTGGTTTGCCAGGTGCTCGAGCTGCTCGGCGATCTCATGCCGCTCGGTCACGTCGATGAGGTGCGCGAGGACGTATTCGGGGTGGCCGTCCGGGTCATGCAGCACGGTCGCGTTGAGCGCGCCCCAGATCGTGTGGCCTTCGGCGTGGCGGTAGCGCTTCTCGGTCGATAGCCCGGCGGCAGCGCCCGTGAACAGGTCACTGAGTTGTTCGCGGCTGGCCTGGGCGTCGTCCGGGTGGACGAGGTCCGGCGGGCCCATCTGCAGCAGCTCGCGGGTGGCGTAGCCGGAGATCTCCGCCAGTGCCTCGTTGACCTGCACGAACTCGCCGCTGGGATTCACCAGTGCCATGCCGACCGGTGCGCTGGCGAAGAGGCGCTCGAACCGCGATTGGGCTTTGGCACGCTCGGATTCGGCGCCGATCAGGCTGGTCACGTCGCTGGTCACGAGGAGGCCGCCGTCTCCCGGAACCGGCAGGACTTGGACCCAGTAGTGCAGGCCACCCACGCGCTGGCTCTTGCCGGGGAAGGCGCTGATCTCACCGACGAGCGCTCCGTGGAGGGCCTCGATGAGTTCCTGTCCCCACTCGTCGTACAGCTCGGTGAGGTCGGCGCCGAGCAGCTCCTTCTGAGTCCAGCCGGCGCGCTCGACGAGCCCGCCGCTGACGTCGACCACGCGGAGTTGCTCGTCGAATCGCAGCACCGAGAGGTTTGGTAGGTGGCTGAGGAGCTCGTGGGACGCCGCTCGGTCGGTCTGGTGATTGCGGACTGCCTGGTCACGTTCGCGCTGGCGCAGCTCGGCGAGTTCCTGGGCGCTCCGCGCTGCCGCCACTGCCTGACGAGTCAGCAACGTGATCAGGAGGGTCAGCAGCCCCAGGAACACCCCGACGGTCTGCGCGCGCGTGAGTCCGAAGGCTTGTTTGGCTGGTGGCGGGCTCGAGACCGCGATCTGCCATGTCCGGCCGGCGATGACCTGTTCAGAACGTGAGACCTCCCCGCGGATCTGGCCGATCTTGAAGGCGGGGGCACCGGCGATCTCCAAGCTCGCGCTCGTGCCACGCGGTACGAGCGGAGCAAGGACGGGCGCGAAGTCGCGAAAGCGAAAGGCAGCTGCGATGTAGCCGATGGGCCTGCGGGGCCCCGCGCCCGGACGACGTGCACCTGCGCTGCCGTAGACGGGCACGTAGAGCACGGCCCCAGCCTCGCGGGTTGCTGGGAGCCAGATCGCCGTGGTCGATTGCGGCTTTCCCGAGAGCGTGGCGGCTGCGATCGCCGTGGCATCTGGCCGGCGCGACAGCGCGTCGGTGCCCAAGAGCTCCTCGCTGCCGTCACCGATGGTCGTGTAGGTCGCCACGGCGTAGCGCGGGCGGTCGGCGGCGCGCACCCGGCGGTCGGTTGGCGTGACCTCGCGGATGATGCGGCCCGTTCGGCGCTCGTAGGCGGCGCGTTCTGCGGCGGTCACGACCTCGACGTAGCTGAGCGAAGCCGCACGGGATTCTCGGAGCATCGGCTCCGTAAACGCAGCGAACTCATCGGCCTCGACCCGCTCGCTGGCGTTGAACAACCCTGCGATGTTCGAGATGCGGGCTTTCAGCAGTTCGCCCAGCGCGGCGGTGGCCTGGCTGGTCTGTTCCAGGGCGTGGACCCGCGCGGTATCGGCGCGGTCGCGGTCAGCTGCGGCGATGACGACCACGGCAAGCACCGACACGGTGGCAAGGACCGCCGCGACCAAAAGCGGGAGGGTGCGTGGACTGAGCACGCCTGACCATC
>JAEMRF010000444.1 GCA_016463515.1 Solirubrobacteraceae bacterium
AACCGGTCGGGGCGGCGCCAGAGCCGCATGAACACGTCGTGGGTCACGTCGTCGGCCGCGACCGGGTCGTGCGTGATGCGCAGCGCCGCAAGGAACACGCTGCGGCGGTGCTCGCGGTAGATGCGTTCAAAAGTGGTGGTACTTGCGATGTCCATGGTCGGTCCCGGAGCGGTCGGTTGGGCTTGAAAGCAACATACCGAGAACCTTGCAACCTTCAACGTAAACATTCAACGTGTTCACAGACTCGTAAGGAGTGCCCCACCCCCGGCCCCGAGATTCCGGGCTTTTTCGCATCCAGAGGGCCCACAACGCTTGTCAACAACCTTCAACAACCGGCTACGCCCGCCGCACAACGGCGCACGGGACCCGCTGCCGCAGGGTGCCACGGGTACGATGCGCTCGTGAAGCGGATCCTTCCGGTCGTCGCTGCGTTCGCGCTGGTCATCGCAGGCGTCGGCGGGGCGATCTTCCTGCTTGCCTCCCGCGACAGCAGCGCGCTGGACGACCAGCAGGCCACCCCGGCCGCCACGACCCTCAACGCGGGCCCGTACGGACTACCAGCAGGGAACGTGGTCGTGACGTATTCCTCGCAGCGTGATCGGCTCAGAATCGATGAGCTCGCCGAACGCCTCGGAGCCACCGACGCTCCCGCCACGCGCGCAGCCGGCCAAGCGCTCGTGTCGAAAGCCGATCGCAGCGGGCAGGTCGTAGCCACCAACGGAACGGCCAGCCAGCTGCTGACCGACGCCTCCGATCCGCGACTCGCCGATTTCGTACGTCAATACCTCGGACGGGTGGACGCACCATGAGTCTCGACATCCTGCGCCTCGCGCTCTGCCAGGTCGACGTCACCGTCGGCGACGTTGCAGGCAATGCCGAGCGGATCGCAGACGCGATGCGCCGCGCCGCTGAGGGCGGAGCGCGGATCGCGATGTTCCCCGAGCTTGCGATCTGCGGCTACCCGGCGGAAGACCTGCTCCTGCGCGAGCGGTTCTTGCACGACTGCCGCGACGCCATCACCACGCTTGCAGCCGAGGCACCGGAAGGCCTCGTCTCGGTGGTCGGGTGGCCGGAGCGCGACGAGGACGTCTACAACGCCGCCGCCGTCCTGGCCGGCGGTGAGCTGGTCGGGAGCTACCGCAAGTGCCACCTGCCGAACTACGGCGTCTTCGACGAGGTTCGCTACTTCCAGGAGGGCCCCGGCCCCGCCACGATCGTGGTCGACGGACACCGCATCGGACTCACGATCTGCGAGGACATCTGGCAGCCCGGCGATCCGATGGACGGTGCAGCGCTCTCGGGCGCGCGCCTGGTGCTGAACCTGTCGGCATCGCCGTACGACCTCGGTAAGGGCGATCGGCGCGAGCGCATGCTGGTGACGCGGGCGCGCGACAACCTCGCCGCCGTCGCGTATTGCGGACTGGTCGGTGGCCAGGATGAGCTCGTCTTCGATGGCCGGTCAGCCGTGATCGGCCACGACGGCACGATCCTGGCGCGCGCCAAGGAGTTCGAGGAGGACCTGCTCTTCTGCGACGTGGACCTCGAGGTCATCGGGGCCGCGCGGCTGCGCGAAACCCGGCGGCGGCGCCCCGCCCTCGCCCTCGAAGCGCGCGTCCCGGTCCTGGCCACGCTGACGGGCGGCAAGACGCCGAAGCTCCCAGCCCCTGTGGCTGGCGAGTCGCTCCTGGACTCAGCCGAAGGAGCAGGCGACGGCGCCGTCCGAACGGTCGGCGGCGGCCGCGTCACCGCCCCCCTGCATGGGCCGGCCGAGGCCTATGCAGCCCTCGTGCTCGGCCTCGGCGACTACGTGCGTAAGAACGGCTTCAAGCACGTCGTCATCGGCCTGAGCGGCGGCATCGACTCGACGCTGGTGGCGCTCCTGGCCGTCGATGCCCTGGGCGCTGATGCGGTGACCGGTGTGACGATGCCATCGCGCTACACCTCAGACGGCACCCTGGGTGATGCAGGCGAGCTGGCGCGTCGCCTCGGCATCACGATGCATGAGATTCCGATCGAGGGCCCGTTCAAGGCCTTTGAGGAGAGCCTGGCTCCGGCGTTTGAGGGCAAGTCCCCCGATCTCACCGAAGAGAACCTGCAGGCCCGCATCCGCGGAACGCTGATCATGGCCCTGTCGAACAAGTTCGGCTGGCTGGTGCTGACGACCGCCAACAAGTCCGAGACGTCGGTCGGCTACTCGACCCTCTACGGCGACATGGCCGGCGGGTTCGCGCCACTGAAGGACACGCCGAAGATGCTCGTGTTCGAACTCTCGGCCTGGCGCTCCACGCGCGACGGCGGCGAGCTCGTCCCACCGGAGGTCCTGACGCGCCCGCCGTCTGCCGAGCTGCGCCCAGATCAGCAGGACAGCGACAGTCTGCCGCCGTACGAGATCCTCGACGCGATCATCGTGGGCTACGTGGAACGCGACCTCTCGCGCGATCAGCTGATCGCCGCCGGACTGCCGGCTGAGGATGTCGACCGGGCGCTCAGCCTGATCGACCGCGCCGAATACAAGCGGCGACAAGGCCCGCCCGGCATCCGGCTCACCAGCCGCGCGCTGTCTCGCGATCGGCGCGTACCGATCACGAACCGCTACCCGCCCGGCTA
>JAEMRF010000445.1 GCA_016463515.1 Solirubrobacteraceae bacterium
AGATCACGAGGCCGATCTGCACGAGGGTCTTGCGGTCGAAGAGGTCGGCGAGCTTGCCCCAGATCGGGGTGCTGACGGTGAGCGCCAGCAGCGTCGAGGTCACGACCCACGTGTAGGAGGACTGGCTGCCGCCCAGGTCGGCGAGGATGATCGGCAGCGAGGTCGACACGACCGTGCTCGACAGGATCGCGACGAACATGCCGAGCATCAGCCCGGACATCGCCTCCAGGATCTGGCGGTGCGTCATGCCGGAGCCCGCTGCCGGAGCGGCGCTGGTCGGGGTGGCGAAGGCTGGGGTGGGGTCGGCTGGTGTCATGCGGCGACCTCCTGGTCGGCGGAATCGGTGTCGGCGTCGGCGTCGGCGGAGGTGGCCGCGACGGCGTTGAAGCTGGTGGCCAGGCGCTCGAGCCCGGCGGCAAGCTGCGTGATCTCCTCGGGGGCCCAGTCCGCCAGGGACTGGTCGAGCCGGGCGACCATCTCCAGGAACGCCGCTCGCAGCGCCGTGATGCCGGCGTCGGTCAGGGCGAGCACGTGGGCGCGGCCGTCGGCCGGATCGGGCTGGCGCTCGACGAGTCCGGCGGCCACGAGTCCGGCGATCTGCCGGCTGGCGACGGAAAGGTCGACCTGGAGGTCGGCGGCGATGTCGCTCACGCGAGCGTGCTCGCGCTTGCGGACCGACACCAGCGCGCCAAAGCCGTGGCCCGGCAGCTCGGCGTTGGCGACCTTGCCCAGCTCGCGGCGCACGCTCGCCAGCCCATAGAGCTGGCGAGCGAGCTGGCCGGCCGGCGTGTCTGCGGCGGCCTGGAAGCGGGGATCGGGGTGCGTGGTCATGTGGCTCAGAAGGGCGAGAAGAATGCTTGCTGCAAGCAACTATAGCGGCATCGGAATGAGCGTTCCGGTGCGTGTGGACACGTTGGCGTGCTCGCCGGGCGGGCGCTTGGCCGCGGTGTTGCGGGCGCCGTGCACGTCGCTCGTTACGTTTGGCGCGTCGGCAGTCGACGGGCGCGGGGGAGCGCTGGTCCTGGCCGACGCTTGGGGGCCAGAGCCGTGCGGGCAACGCAGACCAAACCAGACGAGCGCGACGACCACGCACGCCGCGACGGGCGCCAGATCGTGGTCTGCTGCGACGGCACCAGCAACACGCTCAGCGCGGGCGTGCGCGACACCAACGTGGTGCGGCTCGTGGAGATGCTCTCGGATCCCGTCAACCGCGACGGCGATGGCCCGGTGCAGCTCGTCTACTACGACCCTGGCGTCGGGGTGCCCGTCGGCCTGCCGCCGACCGGCGTCGCAGGGTCGATCATCGAGCCCGCGCGCCGCACGCTCGGGCTCGCCCTGGGTCGCGGGATCTACGAGAACATCGCCGAGGCCTACCTGTTCCTCAGCCGCGAGTACGGGCGCCATGCGGACGAGGGCCAGACGACCGCCGACGAGATCTTCATTTTCGGGTTCTCTCGCGGCGCGTTCACCGCGCGCTGTGTGGCGGGCATGGTGAGTCTGTTTGGCCTGGTGCGCGCTGAGCATGAGCACCTGCTGCCCACGCTGCTGAGCGTGTATTTCGCCTCGCCGCACCCGCCGGCCAGGGTGCGGCTGGTGAGCTCCATCCGCGGGCAGGTGCTTGGCAAGTCGCCGGCGCTGGTGCGTCAGGAGATCGCCGACCAGGTGCGCGACCTCTTCACCACGCCCGCGGGCGCCGGCGCGCACGTGCACTTCCTGGGCGTGTGGGACACCGTCGCCTCCGTCGGTGTGCCGGGTTTGCGGCGCAAGATTTCCAGCACCAACTCGCTGGAGGGCAAGCGCATCATGCATGTGCGCCACGCCCTCTCCATCGACGAGCATCGTCACCCCTTCCTGCCCCGCTACTTCAGTGGTCCGCTGTCGCCGGGGCAGACGCTTGGCCAGCGCTGGTTTCGCGGCGTCCACACCGATGTGGGTGGTGGTCGACGCACGCCGATGGCCGACGAGGCCTTTGCGTGGATGGTGCTCGAGGCCCAGGCGCAGGGGCTCGCGCATACCGGGCAGGTCGATGACCGCTCGGTGCGCGTGCTCAAGAACTGGCCGATCCCGGAGCGCGTACTGGGTGACCAGCTCTACGTCACGCCCTGGTGGTCGCTGGCCGGCATGGCCGTCCGTGATCCCGCGCCGGGCTGGTCGGGCGAGGGTGAGTGGGTCAAGGGCGGCCGCCTGCAAGACAACCCGCCGCTTGAGCATGAGAGCGTCGACGACTTCTCCCCCAAGGACGGCGGCGTGCGCGGCCCGACCCGCGAGCACACGCTGACCTCGCCGTGGGAGGGCGACGGCATGCCCCGCACCCCGCGCCGCTGGTGGGCCGTGGGCATCTGGGCGATCCTCAGCGTGGCGGCGACCATCATCTCGGGGCTCGTCGTCGACCAGGCGCCCACCGACGCCGGCGACTCACCCCTGCTCACCGGCTTTCGCGTGGAGCTCGCCCTGCTCACGGGCGTCCTGCTCGAGGGGCAACTCGTCGACCCACGCGGCCCCGCCGGCCCCGCCTGGCCCAATCCCGGCTGGGCGATCCTGCTCAGCTCGATCTCCCTGGCAGGCTGGTCCTACGTGGCCGCACGCCTGGCCACCCGCTGGTTTGC
>JAEMRF010000446.1 GCA_016463515.1 Solirubrobacteraceae bacterium
TCGACGTCGTAGCTGCCGTCCAGCCGCGTGCCGTCGAGGAACAACGTGGGCGTGCCGGACACGCCGCTGCGGGCGGCGCCGTCGACTTCGGCCTGCACGGCCGGTTCACGAACGTGGTGGCGCAGGTCGTCGGCGACGCGGTCGGGGTCAAGCCCAACCTCGGCCGCCACCCGCAGGAGGTCAGCGGGACCCAGATCGTCGCCGGGCGGGTGCGCGAGCAGACGGTCGTGCATCTCCCAGAAGCGGCCCTGGGCCGCCGCCGACAGCGCCGCCTCAGACGCCAGGGTGGCGCCTGGGTGCTCGGCCTCGAGCGGGAGCTGGCGCACCACGTACCGCACGCGGCCATCGGCACGCTCGAAGACTTCGTCGAGCACTGGGGCGAACTCGCGGCAGTACGGGCACTCGTAATCGGTGTAGAGCACCAGCGTGTGCTCGGCGTCTTTGTGGCCGCGGATGCGGTCGTACACGGGGTCGACGGGCGGGTCCAGCTTGGTCGGACGACTCGGTTCGGGGTCGCCGGCCCTGGCTCCGGAGCGGAGCACCAAGGCGGTCAGGCCCACGGCCGTCGCAATGATCGACGCGACGATCACGCCGACCTTCGCTTCGTCCTTCATGGCTGGGTCAGAGAACGCCAGGTCGGCGACGAACAGCGACACGGTGAACCCGATGCCGGCCAGGCTCGCTGCCCCGAACACATGCCCGCGGCGCATTCCTGCTGGAAGCGGTCCCACGTTCATGCGCACGGCCGCAAGCGTCGCAGCGGAGATGCCGAGGGCCTTGCCGACCACGAGGCCAGCGACCACGCCGATGGTGATCGGCGACGTGAGTGCGGCGGAGAGCGCCTCGCCACTGAGCACCACGCCCGCGTTGGCCAGCGCAAAGATCGGGATCACCACGTAGCTGGTGTAGGGGTGAATCGCCGCCTGGAACCGCTCGTTGGGCGAGACGGCAGCACCGATCTCCAGCACCGCGGCGCGGCCACTGGAGGCATCATGGTCGCGCCCGAAGAGCCGGGTCACGCTGGCGGCGCGTTCCACGTCGGCTCGTTGCGGTGCATGGACCGCGGTCAGCAGGCCCATGACCACGCCGGCGATCGTCGGGTGGATGCCGGACTTCAGCGTGACGTACCAAAGGATGAAGCCCGCCAGGAAGTACGCCGGTCCACGCCACGGCGGCCCGTAGCGCAGCAGCAGCCAGATGCCGACCGTGATCGCGCCGGCCGCGCCGAGGGCCACGAGGTCGATCGAGTCGCTGTAGAACGCGGCGATCACGGCGATCGCGCCGACGTCGTCGACGATCGCGAGCGTGAGCAAGAAGACCCGCACGCCGGGCGGGATCCGGTTGCCCAAGATCGACAGCGCGCCGAGCACGAAGGCGATATCGGTGGCCATGACGATGCCCCACCCGTTGGCCGCCTCGGTCCCGAAGTTGAACGCGAAGTAGATGAGCGCGGGGACGACCATGCCAGCCAGCGCCGCAATCGCAGGGACCGCCGCCGCGCGCCAGTCGCGCAGCTCGCCGAGCACCAGTTCGCGGCGGATCTCCAGCCCGACGATGTAGAAGAAAAAGACCATCAGGCCGTCGTTGACCCAGTGGCCGAGGTCCTCCTTCACGCCGTAGCCGCCCACGTCGACCGTGAGGTAGGTGCCCCACAGGTCCTCGTAGACGTTGCCGGCGGGCGAGTTGGCCCAGACGAGCGCGATCAGCGTCGCGGCAAGCAGGAGGCCGGCGCTGCCGGTCTCGGTGCGCAGAAACTCCCGGACGGATCGCGAACTGCGGTCCTCCCACGCGGTGCGCGGAGGAATCGTGGCGGCGAGTTCGTCGACGCGCGTGGGGTCAGGAGTCATGGACCTCGGGCAGGGGCAGGCGTTGAAAAAACGCCGACCAGACTTCCCGGCACACCTAGGCGCCTGACTCTACCGGTCCGCTGGAGGCCAGCCAGGAAATCGCCAGGTCAGGCCGTGCCGCGCCTCAGGCAGCTGCAGCTTGGGCGTCGACCACCGGTGGCCGCTCGATCTCACGCAAGTGCGCATCGCCGAGCACTCCCGCAACCACGCGGTTGCGGCCAGCATGCTTGGCCCGATAGAGCGCCGCGTCGGCGGCGGCAAAGAGCGCTGCGAAGTCCAGCTCCGCCGGGTCGCCCACGGCCACGCCGACCGACGTCGTCACGTCGACGCCGCCAGGTCGGGCGGCGACGACCGCTGCGCGGATGAGCTCAGCGTGGGCCGTGGCCTGGGCGAGGTCGGTGTCTGGCAGCACGACGGCAAACTCTTCGCCGCCGAGGCGGTAGATCAGCTCGTGATCGGCCAGGACGCGGCGGAGTTCGTAGGCGGTGGCCACCAGCACGGCGTCGCCGGCAGCGTGCCCATGGTGATCGTTGACGAGCTTGAAATGGTCCAGGTCGCAGAGCAACAGGCCCACCGTGCGCCCGCGGGAGACGGCCACCTGGCGGACCTCCTCGAAGCGTTCATCGAGCTTGGCCCGGTTGAGCAGACCGGTCAGCGGGTCGAGCACCGCGGCGCGGCGTTGCGCGACCTCACCGTCTCGCAGGGCCGTGCCATAGGCCAAGCAGCTGATGCCGGTCGAGAGCGC
>JAEMRF010000090.1:0-1732 GCA_016463515.1 Solirubrobacteraceae bacterium
CCCGATCTTCCGCCCAACTGGATGGCACACGACCAAGAGACTGGACGGTTCGCGTTCAGCACACCCGTCTACAACGGCGCGATTCTCCCGACCCGCGCCGGACAGTCCCAGGGTGGCATCGAGCCGGTCCGGTTGTTCGACGGCGAGATGCACCCCCTGACCTCACTGGGCGGGCGTGGTACCGGCAGCCTCGGGCTGTCGATCGTCAAGGACGGCGTGGTGCGGGTCGACACCGAACCCGCCTCCCCCACGCGCCAGACCACCCGCGACGTGCGCCTGGTCGGGAAACCTGCAGACACGTCGTCATCGTTCGGGAGCTCGATGGAGGTCACGGCAAACGCCTCGGCCACCGTCGGCAAGATCGAGCTTCGCCATCGCCTCGAGACCGATGGCATCGATACGACGTACCGACTGACGCGCGTCGCCAAACGCACGCAGATCTCGTTGCGGGTCCCCGTCTGGGCGCAGAACAGCAAGCTCGACATCGTTAGTGGCGCTGTGCAAAAGGGCGGTCGGTGGGTGCGAACCAGCAAGCCGCTGACCATGCGCGGCACCACGCCCGAAGGCGGCAGCTTCACCGTCCGTTTCGGCGGCATCCCAGACTCCGCGCGGATTGGGATCGTCGCGGTACGACCCGACAGCTACCGGCCCCGCGGCGCCCGACAGCTCGTCATCACCTTCGCCACGCCGAAAGACGGCAAAGCGAAGATCACGCGCGCCATCAGCGTCGCACGCGTCAAGTGAGCAACGTGGTTCGCCGTGCCCGCGCGCGCAGCGCCGTCGCTGCACTCGCGGTCGCCCTCTCACTCGGCGGCGCCGGGTCGGCGAGCGCGACTTCGGTGGTCACCCCTACCGAGGGTGCCGTCGTCGTCCCGCCCACCACCGATGAGCTGCGAGCAACCCCCGCCCAGGACACGCCCGAAGCTGCAGAGCCGGCGCTGACCCCCACGACCACCGATCCGTGGTCACTTCCGGATCGTCTGGTGGACCGGCTGAGCGAGCAGTGGCAGAAGAATCGCCAGGTCTATCTGGACCGAGGCAGCGTTTCGATCCGCGCCAACGCGATGCTGCTGGAGCTCCACGCGATGGCGGCACTCGCTGGCCACGTGGGCTCCTCCCGACAGGACGACCGACTCCCCGGCCTCGTTCGGCTGTTCACGAGTTCCCCGGTCTTCGTGACGAAGACGAAGACCAAGCGCCGGCCTGCGAGCTTCCCGCACACGCCCGCGTTCGAGAGCGTCTACCGGGCCGACAGCGAGAATGCGCCGCTGCACCCCTCCGCCGACGCCATCATCATGCGGGCGCTGGCCGCCGCCTGGCGCGCTCGCGACGTCGCAGGCCTTCCGCTCGAACTCAGTCAGCGCATCCAGGCCGTCGTCGGGGCCGTCGCCAACGGCAAGTGGTACCGAGCGCCCACGCGAGCCGAGAACCAGATCAACTGGAACGCCGACGTCTACCAGGCCAACCTGGAGGTCAACGGGGACCGGTCACGGCTGCCGGATTACCGCGCGCACCTGAAGTGGTTCATCGACCACGCTGATCGTCGGGCCTACAAGGGCGGCAGCACCAACCTGTCCCGCGGCGACGGCTTCAGGTACCTCCCCCAGAACAACGGTGGCAGCGCCAACGCCGTCGACACCGTCGAGTACGCCAATCTCGTCCACTCGGCCCTCGGGTTCTACGCCACGGCGGTCCGTGCGGGGATGCGGCCGCTCAACAGCCGGCAGATTGC
>JAEMRF010000090.1:1832-3214 GCA_016463515.1 Solirubrobacteraceae bacterium
GTCTCCACTCGGTCCTACAACCTCGGGGTCATCAAGCCGGTCGCGCAAGGCGAGGGCGGCCTTGAGCCATCGCGGCTCTTTGACTCCACACAGCGCCCGCTGACGGTCCTGGGCGCCGGTGGTTTCGGCGGCCCCTCGCCGGGGCTGCGCCTGCAGCGCGGTGGAGCGACCGTCATCGACATTCAGCCCGGCACGAGCAAGGGAGGCCGGGTCCCGGGCATGGCGGTGGCTGGCAACCGCCGGAACCGCGCCGGAACGTTCCGCACGCTCACGGCCGGTGCCACGATGCGCTCGGGGAAGGCTTCGGTCGCGGTACGCCACTCCTTTGCCAGCGCCGCGTTTGAGACCAGCTACCGCGTACGGCGCGGCGCGGGGACCAGCGCCACTCTCCGCATGCCCGTATGGGGCTCAGGCAGCAAGATCGAACTGCTGCGCGGCGCCGAGCTGCGCGGCAAGAAGATCGTTCGCACGTCGGGAGCGATCCTGTTCCGAGGCACCACGCCCGACGGCGGAGTGATGCTCGTGGCCTACCGCGGGGTGCCGTCCAACGCGCGTTTGGTCGTGGTCAGGCATGGGCGCAGCTCTCGGGCGCCGCAGGGCGCGCGGGAACTACGAATCCGGTTCCGCGTCCCGGCGAGCACGACCATCAAGCGCCGCGTCGCGATCGTGGCAAACGCCCCCCAGCGCTAGCCGGGCGCGCGACGCCAAAAACGTCCCCCTGCAGGGAATTTCCTGTGAAGGTGGTGTGACCGGTCACACGGGCTTCACCGGATGTGGCAACGGTCGTGGCACGGTCGACCGGTGGCCCTGCATGATCTGCCAGACCCCACCTCCGCGGCGTCCCTCGCCACGACAGCGTCGATGCTCGAGGCCTCCACTCTGGAGCCCGTCCCTGCGCCGCCCGGCGCGGTGCTGGAGCCCGCCACTGCAGAAGGTGCGCGCCCTGAGGGAACGCGTCGGCCGATCCATCGCCGCCGGTCCACCGACCAGCCGAAGCTGCGTTCGCCGTTCGTCGTCGCGCACCGCGGCGCCAGCGGACTACTTCCCGAGCACACGCTCCCAGCGTTTGCTCGGGCCATTGCGCTCGGCGCCGATGCCGTGGAGGTCGATGTGGTCGCGACGGCCGACGGCCGCCTCGTGGCCCGTCACGAGCCTGAGCTCAGCGACACCACCGATGCCGCAACCCGAGACGACCTGCTGGCCATCGCACGAGCACGGGGCGTGCAGGTCGAGCATGCCGGAGCGCTCTGCACCCACGACCTGCCGCTGCGAGAGGTCACTCGGTTGCGGGCACGTCAACGCTCGCCCGAGCGCCCACTCACCCACGACGACCTCTTCATGGTGCCCACGTTCGCGCAGGTGGTCGGTCTGGTCAGGCGTTC
>JAEMRF010000090.1:3314-10232 GCA_016463515.1 Solirubrobacteraceae bacterium
GGCCTCGCTCGGACCACCGACCGCGGTCTCGAAGCCATCGCGACGTATGCCGTTGGCATCGGCGTCTCGAGGGAGCTCCTGGCAGAAGCAGGCGAGAACATGGTGGAGCGCGCGCACCGCCTCGGGCTCGTCGTGCACGTATTCACCTACGCCGACGACCACCCGCTCGAGCTCGATCCACAAAGGTCGTACACGGAGGCCTTTGATCTCGGCATCGACGGCGTCGTCTCAGACTTTCCGGAAACTGCCGTGAAGGCGCGGGACCGCTGGGAAGCTCGGCAGGCGCGGCCTACGGCCTAGCGCTCCTCGCCAATGCGTTCGGCGGCCGGATCCTGGTCGATCCGTCGGCGGGCCTCATGCTCCTGAGCCATGGCGCGCAGCGCCATGAACGCGGCACCAAACACCACGCTGCCGACCGCCACCGCTTCCACGGCGGCGGACCGGTCGGTCACGGGGTCGATCACGCCCATCTCGAACTCCGCAAGTTCGTAGGCCAGTCGCGCGTGCTCGGTGAAGATGAGCGGATCTTGCGCGATGCGAAGGGTCCGCAGAGCATGGAGCGCGTCGGCCAGTGCCGTCCGGGACGGCGCGTCGGGGTCCACCTCGAAGCCAAGTCGACCCACGAACGCGTCGGTAGCCTCGCGTGCTTGCGCCCACGCAGCGGCGTCGTTTCCTTCGCGTGACCGCGAACCATTGCTGCGGGTCGCATCGATCGAGTAGCTCACGAGCTGCGCCAGCTCGCCGGGAAGGTCGCCGCCCGCGTCGAGCACCTCGATCACCTCACGGATCTGCGCGATCGAGAGCCCGCCAACCTCGGCGAGCACCCGCACGAGCCGCAGCCGACGGAGGTGCGCCACGGTGTAGAGCGCTTGGGTCTTTGCGGTTGGTTCTCCGACGGGAACGAGACCCTCGCGCAGGTAGAACTTGATCGTGCCCACGGCGACGCCGCTGCGTCGGCTGAGCTCACCAATCCGGAACGGGCCGCCGCCGTCCTCGGGCGCTTCCACGTTGGTGAACGGGTTGAAGAGATCGCGATCGGCTTGCGTGACCGGCGGAAACGCTGGGCGGGGCAAGGCCATTGGCAGGAGTTTAGCCCGGCCTAGACAGTCCGACTTTCCAATCAGCGTCCGGGCGGCCACGTTGCACGACAGGCGCCCACCAGGTTCTAGGCTGTCGTCATGAGCCTGGAGACTCGCTTGCTGATCGACGGCGCGCTGGTCGCAGGCGAGGGCGCTGCGCTCGTCGTGGAGAACCCAGCGACCGAGGCGCCGATTGCCGAGGCCCGCGGTGCTTCGGCCGAGCAAGTGGCTGCGGCAACCCAGGCCGCCGTCGTGGCGCAGCGGGCGTGGTCGAACATCGCCGCAGCGGAGCGAGCCGAGCTCCTGCACGACATCGCCAGCGGACTCCGCGAGCGCACCGACGACCTGGCGGCCATCATGACCGCCGAGGGCGGCAAGCCGCTGCTGGAGAACCGCGACGAGGTGGGCTGGACGGCGAGCGCCTTTGACTTCTACGCCGAGCTGGCCCGCGTGCAGATCGGGCGAGTGATCCCGCCGGTCGAGACCCACCAGCTGGCGATGGTCGTGAAGGAACCCCTCGGCGTGGTCGGCGCGATCGTCCCGTGGAACTATCCGCTGCTGCTACTGGCCTGGAAGCTCGCGCCGGCCCTGGCCGCCGGCAACGCCGTGGTGTGCAAACCATCCGAGCTCACGCCACTCTCGACCCTTGCCCTGGCACCGCTCTTCGACGCGATGCCACCGGGGACCGTCCAGCTGTTGGCGGGCGCGGGCGACGTGGGTGCCGCGCTGGTGGCGGATCCACGCGTCGACGGGATTGCCTTCACCGGATCGACCGTCACCGGAAAGGCCATTGCCACGGCCGCGCTGGACCGGATGGCACGGGTCAACCTGGAGATGGGCGGCAAGGACGCGCTGATCGTGTGCTCCGACGTCTCCGGAGAGGCCCTACAGATTGCCGCCGAGGGCGCAGCGTGGGCGGCATTTCTGAACGCTGGCCAGGTCTGCACGTCGACCGAGCGGATCTACGTGGATCGATCGCGGTACGAGGAGTTCGTCTCGGCCTTCGTCGCCCACACCGCCTCGCTCCAGGTCGGCGACCCGACAGATCCGTCGACCGACGTCGGGCCCATGGTCTCAGCGCAGCAGCGTGCCAAGGCGCTCCTGCAGGTCGACGAAGCCGTCGCTGCCGGCGCCGAACTCCTCATCGGGGGCACGCGCGGCGGCCATGAGCTGGGCCACTACCTCACCCCCGCTGTGCTCACGGGTCTGCCACCTTCGGCCACGGTGCTACGGGAAGAGACCTTCGGCCCAGTCGCGCCGATCGTGCCCGTCGACTCACTCGACGATGCCGTCGCGCTCGCAAACGGCTCCCGCTACGGCCTGGGCGTGAACGTCTTCACCACCGACCTCGCAACGTCGCTGCGCCTGAGCCGCGAGCTCAAGGCTGGAACGGTCTGGATCAACGATCCCCTGACCGACAACGACGCCGGGCCATTCGGCGGGTTCAAACAGTCCGGCCTCGGTCGCGAGCTTGGGCCCGAGGGGCTCGAGGCGTTTCAAGAAACCAAGCACGTCCACCTGGACCCGCGCATCGAACGCAAGGACTGGTGGTACCCATACGGCGCCTGACCACCGCGGCCATCGCCTGGGCCGTTGGCGTGCTGCTCTCCCCAGCCGCCACCCTCGCGGGCCCCGGCACGCTCTCTGCAACGCCCGCAGCAGCGCCGGGCGGCGTCACGCCAGCCACCACGCCGGCCTCCCTGCGCGGATGGTCACCCGATGTCGCAGCGGCCAAGGACTTTGCCCTGGCCCAGCCAGGGCGCGTCCGATTCCACGTGCTGGATCAGTCCACGGGGCGCACCTGGGACTTTCGTGGCTGGGAGAAGGTCAACTTTGCGAGCACCCTCAAGCCGCTGCTCATGGCCACGTACCTGCGGAGTTCCAAGGTCCGTGACCGCGCCCTGACCGCGGCCGACCGCGACCTCTTGCGCCCCATGATCCGGTTGTCGGCCAATACTCCCGCGAGCACCCTGGTGGTCCGCCTGGGCCAAGACGCGATCGCGCGCACCGCCAAAGCTGCCGACATGGGAACGGTGCTGGTCTCGCCACACTGGGGCACGACGCAGACCACCGCGCGTGCCCAGGTGGCGCTGTTCTCGAACTTCCCGGAGCTCTTTCCCACGCGCCACCGCGAGTACGCGATGCAGCTGCTGAGCTCCATCGCGGCCACGCAGCAATGGGGCATCGGCCAGGTCGAGGTACCTGGGCGCTGGAAGCTCTACTTCAAAGGCGGCTGGGGCTCCGGGACCGGTGCGGTCGACCATCAGACGGCGCTGCTCCAAAGCGGTGAACGTCGACTGATCCTGTCGATCACAACGACGGGCAACCCCAGCCACAAACGCGGCAAAGTCACCCTCAAGGGCGTAGCGCAGCGCCTGCTTCGCAATCTGCCGGAGTAGCCCCGCCCGGTCAGATGATGGTGCGCACCGCGCCGCCATCGACCGACCAGACTGCACCCACCACGTTCGAGGCGCGCGGCGAACAGAGGAACACCGCGACGTCGGCGATCTCACCAGCGGAGGCGACGCGCCCGAGTGGAAGGCCCGCACCCATCGCATCGATCGCGTCCTGCGCCGTTCCTCCTCGGCGCGCGGCGACCTGCTCCCCCATGCCGCCTGGCGCCGTCCACAGCTCGGTCGCGGCCGGGCCGGGGGCGATCGCGTTGACGAGCACACCCTGCGGTGCCCAATGCTCGGCGAATGCCCGACTGAGCGCGAGCTGGCCGCTCTTGGCCACGCCATAGGCAGGGTTCTGAGAAGACGGACGGCGGCCCGAGCTCGAGGTGACGTTCACGATCCGACCGAAGCCAGCCTGCGCCATACGCGGAGCAGCGGCCCGCATCAAGCGCATCGGCGCGTGAACATGCTGCTCCCATTGGCTGGCCCAGTCGGCATCGGTGAGCTCGTCCATCGGGGTGACGGTCGTGCCGCCGGCATTGTTGACCAGGACGTCGATGGTGCCGAAGCGGGCCGTGCAGGAGTCCACGATGCGCTTCGCGGCAGCTGGGTCGGTCACGTCGACCGCCAGTGTGGCCACTTCGGTGCCGGCGGGCAGACGCGCCGCGGCCTCAGCCAACGCTGGAGCGCCGCGCGCCACCAGCAGCAACCGGGCCCCCTCCTGCGCGAGTCGCTCGGCGACGGCAAATCCGATGCCGCTCGAGCCTCCCGTCACAACGCATGCCCGACCGGTCAGCTGCAGGTCCATGAGGCGATCCTGCCAGGCGGGCAGGCATCACGGATCGTTGACGGGTCATGCCCAAACGGGTCACACCCAGGACCTTCGGGTGCGGCAGTGTCGCGGCGGTCACCAGCGGAAGGTCAGTCTCTTGTTCACGCTCTCACGTCCCTCCAAGCTCGTCGCGCTCGCCGCGTCGGTCGGCGCCCTCGGCGCGATGACCGCCGTTGCACCCGTCGCCAGCGCCGGGCCACCCAAGGCGCAAGCCGCGTCGTGGCCGTTCCCGACCCTCAAGCCGGCGGCCAAGCCGCTTGTCGTGGGCCACCGCGGCGCGTCCGGGTACCTGCCTGAGCACACGCTGGCGGCCTACAACTTGGCCATCGACCAAGGCGCCGACTACATCGAGCCCGACCTCGAGGCCACGAAGGACGGCGTGCTGGTCGCTCGCCACGAGCCGAACATCATCGCCACCACCGACGTGAATGAGCGTCCGGAGTTTGCGAGCCGCAAGAAGACCGTGCTGCTCGACGGCGCTCCCGACACCGGGTTCTTCGTCTCGGACTTCACGCTTGCCGAGCTCAAGACGCTGCGTGCCAAGCAGCCCCTCGCCGAGCGCCCCCAGCAGTACAACGGCCGCTTCGCGATCCCCACGTTCGAAGAGGTCATCGACCTCGCCAAGCGCCGCACGCGGCAGACCGGGCGCACGATCGGCGTGTTCCCCGAGACCAAGCATCCGACCTACCACCGCAGCCTCGGCCTGGCCCTTGAGCCCTTGGTCGTCCGTGCGCTCAAGCGCGCGCGATGGAACACCCGGAGCGCACCGGTCATCCTGCAGAGCTTTGAGCCAGGCAGCTTGAAGACCCTGAAGTCCCTTTCCCCGGTGCGGCGGGTTCAGCTCATCGACGCCGACGACGTTGCCGCCGATGGCAGCCTCACGTTCGCGGCTCCGTACGACCGCCCCTACGACTGGACGGCGTCCGGCGAGCCGTCCCTGCTGGCCCGCACGTTCGGGTACCTGACGACGAACGCCGGATTGGACGAGGTCAAGCGGTACGCCGACGGCATCGGCCCGTGGAAGCGCTACATCGTGAGCACCGTGGCCGACCCCTCACTTCCGGGAACCGGCGAAGCTGCTCGCCGGTTGGCGCCGCCGAGCGATCTCGTGGCCCGCGCCCACGCTCGCGGCCTGACGGTGATCCCGTACACGTTCCGCAACGAGCCGCGGCGGCTGGCCGCTGACTACGGCACGAACCCCCAAGAGGAGTACCGCCAGTTCTACGAGCTTGGGGTTGACGGCGTGTTCAGCGACTTCCCCGACACGGCGGTCACGGCCCGCACGCTGCTGAGCATCGACGCGCTCGCAGCCCGCTAGCCAGCTGCAATCCCGGTCTCGGTGGCGCCGTCGAACGACGAGCCACCGGGACCGGTCAGGCGGCTTCGCCGCTGAGCTCGTCGGTGATCTCGCCCACGAGCTCTTCGAGCACGTCCTCCAAGGCCACCAGGCCCAGGACGCTCCCGGCGCCGTCGGTCACGGTCGCCAGGTGAGCGCCGGTGCGCTGCAGCGTGGCGAGCACATCGCGCAGCGACTCACTTGCGCCGACGCTTGGGAGCGGGCGGACGAGGTCCGACGCGGTCGGCTCATCGAGTTCATCAGGGTCGGTGACCAGCGCGTCCTTGAGGTGCAGGTAGCCAGACAGGACGCCATCTTCGTCTTCGACAGGAAAACGTGAGAAGCCGGTCCGCCCGACGGCCTGCTCCAGCTGCCGCGGCGTGACGTGCACGGGCAACGTGACGACCTTCTCAAGTGGCAACAGGACAGTGCGAGCGAGCCGCCCTTCGAACTCCAGCGCGCCGGTGAGCAGCTGCTCTTCGCCCAGGTCGAGCAGGCCTTCTCGTCGAGACTCCGCCACCAGGCCGGCGACCTCGTCTCGCGTGAAGGCGCTCGTGACCTCGTCTCGAGCGGTGACTCCGATGAGTCTGAGCAGCGCATTGGCGATGGCGTTGATGCCCGCGATGAATGGCAGCAACAGCCGCACGACGCCGACGAGGATCGGGCCAAGGATGAGTGCAGACCGATCGGGAACCGAGAGCGCGATGTTCTTGGGCACCATCTCACCGATCACGACGTGGAGCGAGACCACGATCGAGAGCGCGATGGCGAACGCGACCGGGTGCACCAGTGATTCGGGCATTCCGACGGCCTCGAACGGCCCTTCGAGCAGGTGCGCCACCGCGGGCTCACCGATCGAGCCGAGGCCGAGTGAGCAGATGGTGATGCCGAGCTGGGCGCCCGCCATCATCAGCGACACGTTCTCCATCGCCTTCAAGGTGATCTTGGCCGACCATGAGCCCTCGATCGCCTTCGGCTCGATGGCGGTGCGCCGGGCCGAAATCAGCGCGAACTCTGCGCCGACGAAGAAGGCGTTGGCGAGCAGCAGCAGGATCGAGAGTCCGACAAGCGTGATGTCGCTCATCGCACGTCCTCGCCATCGCCGTGTTCATCCGGCAGCTCATCCAGGGCAACGTGGACGCGGTCGACCCGCAGCCCGTGCATCTGGGTCGCGGTGAGCGTGACTTCGACGTTGGGCGCTTCAAAGCGTTCGATGAGGAGCACGACCGAGTCGCCCTCGGCGGGAATGTGGTGCAGGTGCAGCGTGAGCAAGCC
>JAEMRF010000447.1 GCA_016463515.1 Solirubrobacteraceae bacterium
CGCAAGGCGTTCAAGCGAGGGCGGGCGTTCGTGCGCGTCGCGCGCCCCGGGCTCGGCGACGATGTCGCCGCCCGCGACAACGCCGCGCTGCGCGAGGCTGGCCAGCGGCTCTCCGGCACGCGCGACGCCGAAGTCCTGGTGCAGACGCTCGACAAACTCGTCGCGCGCAAGAGTTCGGGTCTTCAGGCAAGCGATGTCGCCGGGCTCCGCGAGCTCCTCGTTGCCGAGCGCGACGCGCAACATGCAACGGCCCGCTCCGCCAAGGGCACGATCGCCGAGGTGCTCGATCTGCTCGACGTGGTCGTGCAGGACATCGGAGGCTGGACCCTGGGCCCTGAACCCGCAGCCGACCTGGCTGCAGGCTTTGACCGCATCCTCCGCAAGGGCCGACGGGCTCTGCGCGACGCCCACCAATCACACGGAGAGGAACGCACCGAGGCGCTGCATGAGCTGCGCAAACGCTCCAAGGACCTCTGGCACGCTGCGGAACTGCTCGAGGTCGCTGCGCCACCCGAGATGCAGGCGCTCCAGGAGCAGGCACACCAGCTGGCCGACTACCTGGGCGATGGAAACGACCTGTCGGTGCTCGAGCTGCGCGTCCAGGGCGCCGACCCGGACGTGTTTCCCACCCCGGCGATCGGCGACGCGCTCATGTCGGCGATCAGCGCCCGGCGAGGCAAACTCGAGCGCAAAGCGATGAACCTTGCCGATGACGTGCACTCCGGTCGCCACAAGGCGCTCGTGCGGGCCGTGCGCGGGCTTGACCACCCCGCCAGCTGACGCCCCCAAGGAACGGTGCGTCACTGCAAAATGCGGGTACCCGCCGGGACCAGCCAGCGAGTGCCTTGACCCTGACGCCAACAGGCATAAGGGTGGTCGCTGTTCCGGGCGCTTACCGGTGCTCGCGCTGACGTCTCGTCGCGCGGCCTGAGCTCGCCCGGGGTGTCCCACACAGGCCAAGGTGTCCGCCGCGGGGTTCGTGAGCTCTCATGCGCTCCCCGGTGACGCCTTGGTCGGCGTGTACCCCCGCGCCTTGGGGCCCTCCAGGGTGAAGCTGCCGCGAGTCACACGCTGCTAACATGCTTAGTCCGCCGCGGGGTGGAGCAGTCAGGTAGCTCGTTGGGCTCATAACCCAAAGGTCGCAGGTTCGAATCCTGCCCCCGCTATACGGAGAAAGGCCCGGCTCACGCCGGGCCTTTCCTCGTTTTGCAGCCGGTTTAGGGCGTCGTCGGCGCAGGTGTGGGGTCGGCCGGCGCATCCTCGGTGGCGCTGGAGATCAGGTCTTCCAGGCGCTGGCGCAGCTCGTCGATCCGGCTCTCGGCCTCCGCGCGAGCCTCTTCCGTTGCCGTGCCCACGGCGTCGGTGGCGTCTTGGAGTGACTGCGTGAGCGAGTCGAGCTGATCGGAGAGCGCGCCGGACTGATCGATGGCGTCGCCGGCTTGTTCGGCGGCGTTCTCGGCGTCGCTGGCGGCCTGCTCGGCTGCTTGTTGGGCCGCGCGAGTGGCGTCGCGCTGCTCACTCAGGTCGCCGCGCAGATCCAGGGCCCAGATGGCAAAGAAGATTGCGACGATGGCGAGCGCGGCCGAGGCGGCGATCCAGCCCCAGGGCGTCTTCTTTTCGTCCTCATGTGGCTCGAGCTCGGGCTCGAGGTCTGGGTCCGGCTGGTAGGCGCCCGGCGCAGGCTCGTGCGGCGCGCGGGGCACGGCTGGCTGCACGCGCGTCGGAGGCTCCCCGATCGTGGTGGGGTCCTCACTGCCAGGGTCGTAGGGCGGCTGGTTGGGCGGAGTGGTCATGCGATTCCAAGTCGGAGCAAGGGTGCGTAACGCGACCCTAGCCCGGCCGTGGGACGCCGCGCGGAGCACCTAGCGCTGTCTCGGCAGTCAACCGCTTTCCGGCATGCCATTTGGGCCGCTTGACGGTCTGACTCCCGGAGGCATACTGTCGGCGCGCCATGTCAGCACCCACGAAGAAGGCGCCGCAGCGCCGCGGGAGGGTCAAGCCGAAGGCGGCCGCGCCGCCTGAAGCGTTGCCGACCGCGACCGGCACCTCGCCCGGCAACATCGATGGCCTGGCGATCGCCATCACGGTCTTCTCGACCATGAAGTGGTGGGGCGACGTGTGGCTGAAGGGCGTCTTCCTGATGCCCAAGCTGCTGCCGCACCGCAGCATCACGCTCAAGCAGCTCTCCTTCATCCACTTCGCGCGCTGGAGCGTGGTGACCGAGCTCGCCGACCCGGACGACCCCGAGAAGAAGCGCAAGCTGAACCACGCCCACCTGTACTTCGAGAGCAACTTCAACGGCGGCTGGGAGGAGTACATCGACGCCTTCTCGCACGTGCTCACGAGCAAGATGACCCAGCTCTGGGGCAGCTCGTATGGGTTCCCGGGCCCCCAGCCGACCGAGCCGTTCAAGCAGTACATCAAGCACAGCGAGCAGCGCTTGGAGGCCAGCCACTTCTACTCGGCCTACCCCGAGTCGACGGTCACCATGATCAGTCAGTCGCTGAAGCTCGACGACCAGCTTCAGGGTCTCAAGGCGATCGCGGCAGACCTCTCACCCGAGGAGTTTCAGGCGGCGTTCCAGG
>JAEMRF010000448.1 GCA_016463515.1 Solirubrobacteraceae bacterium
GCCGCGACCGGGCACGCCCGCCCACTTACGGGCGTATCGGTCTACGTTGGTACCAACGCCGGAGCTTCCGGTGAACGGTTGCGAGCCGGAGCGTCGGGTGGGACGTCTCCGGCTCGTCGTCGTTTCGGGCGCGGCGCGGCCGAAACGGCAGACCGAGTTGGCCGGTTACACCGGTGCGGGCCGAGCGTCTTCGTCGTCGTCGGTCGCGCCGTGGCGCAGACGGTCCAGCGGAACGCCTCCGCCTGCCAGCGCGGCCCGGATCGCCGGCGATCCCGGGCCCGCAAGTTCCGGCACGGCAAGCAGCGGCGAGCCGCCCGCTTGCGACAGCAAGCGGATCGTCCCCACACGGCGCTGCTCCTGACACCACGCGACGAACGCGTCGGCGTCGAGTGGCCGCGCATAGTGAAAGCCCTGCCCCACGCCGCAGCCCATCATCGAGAGCATTTCGACCACCTCAGGCGACTCGATGCCCTCGGCCACCGTCCGCATCCCAAGATTGCGGGCCAGGTCGAGAATCGACCAGACGATCACGCGGTCGTCCTCGTCCGACACGATGTCGCGCACGAACGAGCGGTCGATCTTCAGCTCGTTGCAGTTGAGGTACTTCAGGTGCGCCAGCGACGAGTAGCCCGTCCCGAAATCATCGAGCGCAAAGCCGATGCCGAGCGCATTGATCGCCCGGATCACCTCGGCCGTGCGGGCCGGATCCGCCATGGCCATGTCTTCGGTGATCTCCAGTTCCAGCGCTGAACCACGCAGCCCGTACCGCTCGAGCAGCAGCGCCAAGCGACCCGGCAGCGCCGTGTCGGTCAGGTTCTCCGGCGACAGGTTGACCGCCACCCCCAGAGCGAAGCCGTTCGCGCGCCAGCGCTGCACCTCGCGCAGGGCGGCGTTGAGCACCCACGCCGTGAGCTGCGGCATCTGACCGGTTCGCTCGGCAACGGGCAGGAACCGATCTGGGGTGAGCAGCCCCTCTTCCGGGTGCTGCCAGCGTACGAGCGCTTCGGCTCCGGTGGTCAGACCGGTGGCCAGATCGATCTTGGGCTGGAAGAACACGCGCAGCTCGTCGCGCTCGATGCCCTCGCGCAGCTGCGCCGCGAACACCAGCCGCTCGCGGCTGCGCAGGTCCCGAGCAGGGTCGTAGACGAGCAGCGGCAGGCGCTTGTCCTTGGCCTCCTGCGACGCGATCTCGGCGCGCTGCAGGAGCTCGGCCACCGTGCGGCCATGCGCAGGGAAGAACACGAGGCCGATGCGCACTTGCGTCGCCAGGGAGACGCCGTCGACCTGCAGCGGCGCCTGGAGGCGGGCTTGGAGCAGTTCAAGGGCGGCCCGCGCTTCGCGCTCACTGCCTTGGGACCGCAGGATCACCGCAAAGGTGTTGCCGGCCAGCCGGACGGGCACGTCGGTCCCGACGTGCCCGGAGAGGCGCGCGGCGAACTCGCGCAAGACCTCGTCACCGACGCGGTGCCCGAGGGTTTCGTTGATCTCATGCAGGTTCACGAGATCCAGCACCGCGAGGGCGACCGGCATGTTGCGAGCACCGGCGTACTCCAGCTCACGTTCGAGCACGGTCTCAAGCTCGTACCGGTCCGGCAGCCCGGTGAGGCGGTCGATGCCGCCGAGCTCCGAGGGGTCGGTGCGATGGGGCGACCCGTTCGAGGTGATCACGCGCCCAAAGGCCGCGATGAGCGTGAGGACCGCCGCGAAGTCAGCTACCTCGCCGGCGCCGTACCCGCGCCCGTGTTGCACCAGCACCACCAGGGCCACGAGCACCGAGGCCACCAGGACCGCGGCCGAGACGCGCCGTCGGTCGGGAGCTGGCAGCCCCGGGTCACCCAAGACCACGCCGAGCACGAGCAGCCCGACCGCCACGGCTTCGAGCCAGATCGGCGGGTCCAGCTCAGCGCCGCCCAGTCCGACCAGCTGCGCCGCGAGCAGGACTGCGGCGCCGAGCAACGCCAGCCCAACGCCAATCGAAGGGCGCCACCCCTGACCGATCACGAGGCCGAACGCGGCCGCCAGCACGAAGACGGTGATCGCGAGCAGCATGAGCGAGCGCAGATCCAGCAGCGCAAGGTCGGCGTCGAGCGGCACCAAGGCCAGCACGCCCGCCAGGACCGCGCTTGCGACCGTGATCGCCTCCAGGCGGTTCGTGCCGCCGTACGGCCGGCGCCCGCCCGCGGCGAGCACCGCCACATACGCGAGCACCGCCATGGCCAAATGGGCAGTCTGCGCCGCCTGCAGATCGGTGATCAGCCACGACGCGATCGCATAGACCGCCGCGGCGACCACGATCGCCACCGACCACCGGTGCACGCCGAGCGACACCCGCGATCGCAGCACCGTGCTGAGGGCGATGATCGTGCATCCGGGGATGACGATGGCCAGCAGCCCAAGCGGTGCGTCAGGCAGTGCGCTTACCCAGTCAACGAGGCCAAGGACGCCACCAAGCACCAGTCCGCCGAGCATGGCGACGGCAAACCGCGTGAGCTGCGGGTGATCGACGCTTCGGTGGGACACCCTCGGTACGTCGACCGGTGCCAACCGTGGCACACGGTTCATGGACGAGGAGAGGAGCC
>JAEMRF010000449.1 GCA_016463515.1 Solirubrobacteraceae bacterium
ATCTGCGGCATGACGACGTCGATCGTCGTTTGGGTAGCCATCACGTGCTCCTGAAAGTGGCGCCGCCGTTGCGGCGCAGTCGCATGAATTCGTATGTCCCGATGAATGGGCCGACGCCGCCGAGAACGGCGACAGCAAGCGCGGTGCGCACGGGAAGCAGTCGGCGTGAGGCCGCCGTCACGCACACCAGCGAGAGGCCAATCCACATCAGACCGTGGGTCCAACCAAGGACCGACCTGATGCCCTCTGGGCCGTCGCTGAACATCAGCGTCAGCATCGTCGCGTAGACGATCGAGTGCAGCAGGGAGAGTGGCGCCAGCACCCTGACGACGCGCTCTTGCTGGCGCAGATCGATAGGGGTGGTAGCGGCGGTCACTTCAGTAGCTCCGCCATTGCACGCAGGGGTTCGTCGGCCTCGGCGGGCCAATCTGCCGGGTCTGCCGGCCACCATGCGTGCGCGTCGTGCTCCTCGTCCATTACGAGATCGGCGTCAGCGCCTTCCGGAATCCAGGCGACACCAACGACGAGGACCATGCTACTCGGATTGCGAACCACCGCCCGCACGTGCAACCGTTCGGGAACAAGCGACCATTCCTCCTCGAGTTCGCGGGCGAGCGTGAGGGCCGGGTTCTCCCCGACTTCGACCGCGCCACCGGCGCCCAGCGCCCAGCGTCCGGCCCACGTCGAGAGCCACTCCGCGCGGCGCCCCGCGAGCCAGGCGCCGTCGGCGCGGCGCACGATGCAGAGCGCCGAGAGTGCGCCCGTGCCGTCGCCCTCCAGGAGTCGCAGCGCCCACCGCGTGGGTTGCAGGTGCAGCTGGACGCCGCCGTCATTGGTGTGCGCCAGGTCGACGAATCGCGCGGCCAGTCCGTCGTGACTCGGGGAGCCACGGCGCGCCAACGCCTCGATCTTCTCGTCGGCCTCGCGCGCCTGCTGCGCGGTTGGCTGGAAGACCTCTTGCCGCCACACAGCCTGCACCTGCTCTGGGGTCCAGTGCCCATGGGCAAGGAGTCCCGAGGTCAAGTCCATTGGATTGACACTAACGCCCGAGTCTTACGAGAGCAGTCTGGCGCCTCGAACGTCAGTCGACTTCGACGCTGAGCGACGTTCCGTAGGCCCGCTCGAAGAGGCTGGTCTCGCGAGCGGCTGCCCACCTGGGGACCTGCGCTTCGCCGTCGGAGAGGAGCCCCAGCCGCACGTCGCCGTCGCCTTGGGCGGTCACGTGCACCGCGCTCACCGCGCCGTCTCGGCCGCGTTCCAGGCCCTCGGCGAGCCGGAGGAGCGTCGTGATCCGTTGGAGGCGGCCGGTGTCGCCGGGGTGCAGCAGCGGGGCGAACACGCCAGGCGAGGGATTGCCGCGGCGGTGGTACCGGCAGGCCTGCGCCACGATCGCCGTCTCGGCCGGTGAGAACCCAGGCAGTCCGCCGCTGGTGAGGATGTAGCGCACGTGGCGGTGGTGATCGTCGTAGTCGAGCTTCATGCCGATGTCGTGCAGTTGGCAGGCTGCCCACAGCAGTTCGCGCTCATGCGGGTCGTCGTCTTGGAGCTCGAGCTCCACGAGTTGGTCGAACATCGACAAGCCGAGTCTGGTCACGTGCTCGATGTGTTCGGCGCCGGTGTCGTAGCGGTGCGCGAGGTTCTCGACGCCGCGGCGACGGACGTCGTCGACCAGCGGCGGATCGGCGTCCTTGCCGACGAGCTTCTCGTCGCTTCCGTCGTCGCCGTGCTCCTCAGCGATCAGCACGCCTTCGCGCAGCCCGTACTCCGTCGACTCCAGGTACTCCGCACCGCATGCCTCCATCGCCGCGGCGATCACCACGGCGCCGGACAGGATGATGTCGGCCCGGGACGGCTTGATCCCACGCAGGCGAGCGCGGTCGGCTGAGGGCCGCCGCCGCATCTCCTCGATCAGTTCGTCGAGGGACTCGCGATCCAGACGCACGCCCTGGGCGCCGCCGACCACCGGGTGGCCGTGCAGGTCGAGCGCGGCCGTCGCAAGATTCCGCACGGCGCCGCCAATGCCGACCAGGCGGTCGCCAGTGGTGCCGATCCAGTCCGCTCGGCTGAACTCACGCAGCGCATGGTCGCGAAGAGCGGCCACATCGGCTCGGGGTGTGGGCCCGCCGGGCGGCAGGAACCCGGCCGTGGTGCGCACGGCGCCCAGCAGCCAAGACTGGGCGTGCTGGGGTTTGCGGTCCTTGACCGCGGTCAGCTGGAGCGACCCGCCGCCGATGTCGAGCACGGTGCCGTCGGTCAGCGTGGTCGAGTTGATCGCAGCCACGTAGCCGTACCAGGCCTCCCGTTCGCGGCTGATCACGCGGATGTCGATGCCGCACCGCTCCTTGGCGAGCGCGACGATCTCGGCTTGGTTGGTCGCCTCGCGGATCGCGCTGGTGCCGATCGCCCGCACATGCGTGGGCGGGATGTCGGTCGCTTCCAGGAACCCTGCGAACACGTCGAGCACGTCGACGGCGCGCTGCAGCGCTTTGGGCCCGATCGATCCGTCCTCCTGCACGCCGGCCGCAAGGCGCACGGGCTCGCGGATCTCGTCCGAGCGGCGCCACCACGTGGGCGTCGA
>JAEMRF010000450.1 GCA_016463515.1 Solirubrobacteraceae bacterium
GCCAGATCGAGAACCAGTCGCTCAAGAAGCTCCAGTCCCTGGCTGAAGCCCAGAAGCTCCGCGACGTCGCCTGAGCGGCCCTCGCGGCGATCTTCGGCCCCGCCGAGAATCCACTGTACGTCTTGTACTTGTGGATCCTCGGCGGGGCCGAATCTCATCCACGATGGCTCGCTCAGCGGGACGTCATGCGAAGGGCGCCCCGGTTGGGCGCCCTTCGTCGTTCTGGTGCTCTCTAGAGAATCCTGGAGAACGAAACTCGGCTCTCGCCCATGGCAACCTCAGGCGTTTCGGTGAAGACCGTTGCGTACAGCCACTTGTAGGGCGTCGGGCTGAACCAACATCCAGCTGACGACGACGGAAAGAGTTCGCCGTCGAAGAACCGTAGGTTCCCTGGCTGGATCTTGAACTTGAGCGGCGTGCCCGCCGTGATCGTGACCGGTGTGCCCGGAACGTCGCGGAAGAGCGGGCCCGGAGTCACCGCGCATGTGCCGCCGCTGTTTCCGATGGGCTTGGTCCCGTCCAACCTCGCCTGAGAGATCCAGAGTTTGCCGGACTGTGACGAGGTGACCGTGACCGTGACGGGCAGCCCTGCGACCGCCCACGAGGTCGACGTCCTGAGCTTGACCTGGATCTCTGCCGCTGACGCTCCGGTGGCTGAAGCGCCGAGGAGCCCGATGGCGATCAGTGCGGCACCGATCGCGCGGCGACGGTGTCTTGAACTTGTCTTGGGCATGGAAGAACTTGCCAATCGGGGAGATGTCGACGGGAGACGGGGGGAGACCTGCTCCGCAACGTATCTCACACAGAAACGCGCCGCAACGCGGTGAGGCGGTTGGGCAGTCGGCCCGCGATCATGCGCCGGCCTCTCGCTCCTGAGCGTCATCAGACACGCTGCAGTCGCCGAGGCCGCAGCTCGGGAGGCGGAGTTGCGCGCGTCCCCCGACGGGGTGGCGCCGGAGGTCCAGTCCAACACGCCTGATCTCTCAAGCCAACCCCATTTCATGCCGACTCTCAGCAGAGATGGCTGATCACGATCGTTTCGATATCGAGCAGGCTCTGCGCGCGCTCGTGGAGTCGGGTGGCTCCGACCTCCACCTCAAGGTCGGCCTGCCCCCGATGATGCGCCTGCACGGCGACCTCGTGCCGTTCGACGGTGCCCCGCCGCTGACGAGTGACGACACCCGCCAGGCTGCCCGCTCGGTGATCGTCGACCCGTCCAAGTACGAAGAGTTCGCCGACGAGCACGAAGTCGACCTCTCGTACTCGATCGCGGGTAGCGGCCGCTACCGCTTCAACATCTTCATGCAGCGCGGCTCGATCTCGATCGTCGCGCGTGCCATCCCCGAGGAGATCTCGCCGCTCGCCACGCTGTCGCTGCCGGAGGCGATCCGCGAGCTGGCTGAAGAAGAGCGCGGCATGGTGCTCGTCACCGGCACGACCGGCTCGGGCAAATCCACGACGCTCGCCGCGATGATCAACCACATCAACGAGGAGATGAGCAAGCACGTCATCACCGTTGAGGACCCGATCGAGTTCGTCCACGGCGACAAGCGCTCGGTGGTCAACCAGCGCGAGGTCGGTCTCGACACCAAGTCGTTCGGCCAAGCGCTGCGCCGCATTCTGCGTCAGGACCCAGACGTGATTCTCGTGGGCGAGATGCGCGACCAGGAGACCGTCCATACGGCGCTCTCCGCGGCTGAGACCGGCCACCTCGTGTTCTCCACGCTGCACACGGTCGACGCGCCGGAGACGATCAACCGCATCATCGACTTCTTCCCGCCGCACCAGCAACAGCAGGTCCGCGCGATGATCGCCGGCACGCTGAAGGGCATCATCTCCCAGCGCCTGGTCAAGTCCAAGGACGGTGGCCGGGTGGCCGTCTGCGAGATCCTGCGGATGACGGGCCGCGTGCGCGACATGATCATGGACCCGGATCAGACCGGGCGCCTTGGCGAGATCATCGAGGAGGGCGGCTACTACGGCATGCAGACCTTCGACCAGGCGCTGTTTACCCACCTGCAGGCCGGGCGCATCAGCGTCGAGAACGCGATGCTCGCGTCAACGACGCCGCACGACCTCAAGCTGCTGCTCGCTGCCGATGGCCGCAAGGGCACCACGATGGCCGACGTTGACGAAGCTGCTTCCGTCTCCGGTGAGACGCCGCAAGCGGCCGCCGGAACGCCGGCTGCTCCCGCTGGCCCGGCGATCCCGGTGCCGTCGCCCGAGGAGGAAGCCCGCATGGCGAGTTACGCCATGGGCGGCGCCGACGAGGCGCCACCGTCGTACGGCGGGGCGACCGTAGCCGACTATTCCGGCGGTTTGGCGGGCTACGGCGGGACCGCCGGCGAGGCCTACGCCACCACACCCGCCTACGGCGAGCCCGCGGCCTACGGTCAGGCCCCGGCGGCGCCCGTGGCCCCAACGGCGCCCGCCGCACACGCCTACGCGGCCCCGCCAGCTGCTCCAGCCGCCTACGGGGCTGAGCCCGCTGCCTACGGCGCGGAGCCGGCGGCCTACGGCGCTGACCCCGCGGCCTACGGAGCCCCGCCGGCATACGGTGCCGAGACCCCGGGGA
>JAEMRF010000451.1 GCA_016463515.1 Solirubrobacteraceae bacterium
GGCACCGTGACCGTGACGCCGATCGCCTGAGTTCAGCACCCCGCCGGGCTGCGCGGCGTCGCGGCGCGGTCCTGTGGGCTGAGGGAACGCTGAACCGCGCACGGGTCATACGGATCGATCGGTGGGCCGCCGACCGGCACGGATGGCTGGCGGATCCACGCGTCGACGGCGCCGCGCCACGAGGCCATGAGCTCGCGGCCGTTCCAGCTCGCTCGCTTGCGAAGCGGGTACCTCCCGGTCGGCGTGCCGACGGCTCCATCGACGGTGATGCCAGCGGATCGGCAGAGCACCACGATGCGTGCGCGGTGGAAGTCATTCGACACGACGATCCCGCGCTCGATGCCGAAGACCGCGCGGGCGCGCTTGCAGGAGTCCCAGCTGCGCCGACCGCCGTAGTCCACGGCGATGCGGTCAGCGGGGATACCGTCCGCCATGGCGAGCCTGCGCATGGCGCTGGGCTCGTTGTAGTCCTCGGTGGGATTGGCCCCGGTCATCAGCAGCAGGTCGACCTGGCGGCGCCGCAGCAGCGTCTCGGCCGCCCGGACGCGGTCGCGCAGCAGCGCCGAGGGCTGGCCGTCGGCGTTGAGCCCAGCGCCGAAGACGATGGCGGCCCGCTCCTGCCCCTTCTCGAGCGCTGGAACACCCGACGGCTCGGCCGCGTCGGCGGTGCCCGCGGACGCGGCGAGGAGCAGCCCACGGCCGCCGAACACCGCGACCAAGCCGAGGACCGCGAGGATCAGACACCGTTTGCGCACGCGCTGAACCTATCCCGGCGCCGGCCCGACCGGCGCCGGGTGCGCAGACCGACCTACGCAGTCAGCGCTTCAGCTTCTTCAGCCTGGCGGTGGCGGTGGTCGTGCGCGGGTCGGACTTGACCGAGGGCTTCGCCGTGACGGTCACGCTGCGGGCCCCGCTCCTGAGGAGCGCGAGGCCCTTCTTGGAGATCTTCACCTTCACCGTGACCGTCTTGCCGGCTTTGAGCTTGGAGAACTTCGCGGAGCCCAGCGTGGTGAGCGTCGTCTTCTTGCCCTTCTTCACCGAGGTCGTGAGCGTCACGTTGCCAGCGCAGCCGGCCGACTCGGTCTGCACGCAGGTGACCTTGAGCTCGAAGCGGTTCTTCTTGAGCGAAGTCGCGAGCTTCCCGAACGTGACCCACGGCTTGGGCGCAGGGACGATCACGGCCGGCGGGTTGCCACCGAGCGGCACCTGATTGCCGCCGTCGCCCGAGACGACCGGCGGCGTTGGAGGATCTGGGCACGTCGGGGTGCCCGAGACGGCGTCACCGCGACCGTCGCCCTGCAGGTTCGTGGCGAAGTCCCGCGCCTGCACGTCGAACGCGTAGGTGCGGCCGGCCGCACCTTGGTAGGTGGCGGAGGTGCCGGTCGTGCGCGTGAGCCACGGCTCGAAGGCGCCGCCATCGACCGAGACGAACACGTCGTAGCTCTCGATCCCGGAGGCGGCGTCGGAGCCCGACCACTTCACGTCGAGCTTGTTGCAGGCCGTCGGCGAGACCGAGCTGACGGCAGAGGTGGGAGCCTCGTCGTCGATCAGGTTCGACCATACGTTCGTCCTGAGGACGTCGTTGCTGTCGAACTTGATCGCTGCGTCGCCGCCGATCGTGGTGCCGGAGGCGATGCCCGCCTTCGGCAGCGCCAGGTAGCTCACGCTGCCCTGGCCCGCCGGCGGGCTGGAGTCCGGCGGGAGGAATCCGGCCAGCGCGTCCGTCGTCGCGGCGAGCGTGACCGGGTCGAGCGAGGTGAACGTCCAGCGCGCAGCGCCCGTCGTGGTGTTGAGCGTCGCCTCGACCTTCAGCAACAGGTCGTTCGCCGGTCGCAGGTCCTTGACGGTCGTCCAGCTCGTCGCGCCGGTGGGCGGCGTGAGCACCAGGTCTCCGCCGACCGTGATCGGCCCCAGTGAGGCCGAGTTCAGGTCGACCTTCGCCGGGTCGAGCTGGTCATCCACGACGACGATCTGGGCCGCGGCAGACGCGTCGGGCTTGTTCTGGAACCGCACCGTGTAGGCCAGGCGTGTGTCGGAGCGGATCGCGCGCGCGTCGCCACCGCCCGTCGTGCCGAGCTTGTCGTTGGGGTCGTTGGACTGGAAGACCTCTTGGCGCTGGGGTGCCGGCTGCACCGGTGGGCGGATCGGATCCGAGCAGCGCTGCAGCAGGATGAGCATGCGCTCGCGGCGGTCGCGACCCAGGAACGGGTTGTTCGGGTCGCCGATGGTGCTCAGCACACCGCCTGAGCCCCAGAACGAGAACCGCGAGCCGACCACGTACTCCTCCCACGCGCCCGAGGTGATCGAGTCGAGCGCGCCGAGCGCTGGGGCGTAGTTCTGGACGTTGCTCGACAGGCCGCCAGCGGTCGTCATCAGCTTCATCGTGAGGGCGCCCTCAGCGAGCCGCTTGAGGTTGTCGTAGTCCTCCGGCGTGATCCAGTTCTTCGCCTTCAGGCATTCGGTGATCCGCAGGCGGTCGATCTTCAGCTCGTAGGCGGACTCGATCTGGATCAGGTCGCCGGTGATCTGGATCTGCTCGCCGCTGAGGTCGACCTTCAAGAGGCCCTGGC
>JAEMRF010000452.1 GCA_016463515.1 Solirubrobacteraceae bacterium
AGGCTAACCGCGGGGGTGCGCGCTGTCACCCCGCTGGACGGGTTGTTCACAGGGGGCGGGCGAGCAGCCTCGGACGGTCGATTCGTCGCGTAAGTGGCTACGCGCCCCACGTGGCGTGCCGTCGACACGCCACGTGGGTTGTGGTTCAGCCGATCGCGACGCGGCCGAAGTGGCGACCACCGAACTCCGTCGAGGTGTGGCTGCTCAGGTTGCAGGTGAGGACGGCGTATCCCGTGGTCTTGCCGTAGAACGCAAGGTAGAACGTGTTGCCGATCTTGAGGTCGGTGTAGCCGGTGGTGGAGATGGTGTTCCAGTCCACCGACTTCGGGATGTTCGTGGTCGGGCTGCCGCCGGGGAGCGGCACGGTCATGCCGCCGTTCAAGGGCGTTTCCTGGTCGCTGATGAGGCTCACCGGGCGGTCCTGGGACGACTGAACGCCTCCTGGGAGCGTCGTGGTCTTGGCCTCGAGCCCGAGCGACAGCATCGATCGGCGCAGCGCCGTCGGCGAGCCGAGGGCGAACTGCAGGAGGGCTACCTCGTTGGCGTTGAACTCGAGGTCAGCCTTGATCTGGTCGGTCTTGTTCGTGCTGTTGATCTGGGCGCGGTCTTTGACGACCGCCCGGAACCGCAGCCTCAGCGACATCGGCTGGCTCAACGCCAGCGAGTTGGTGGCGCCGGTGAAGCTGCATTGGGCGGCGAGCCTCTTGTCGGCTTGGTTGCGCAGCTGCTGGATCGAGAAGATCGCGAGGTTCTGACGGTGCGTGGGCTGGTTCGCTTCGCCGTACTGCACGTGGGGCAGGATGTTGACCCCGAAGTTGGTCGTGCAGACGATGTCGTTGGTGAGGCAGTAGCTGCGGATCCGGCCCTCGTATTGCGAGAGGTGCTCGACGGGTCGGGGGAACGCCGCACTATGGACCGGCGAGGCTGGGCCGTCGTTCATCCCGCGGTTGAGGTCGTCCTTGCTGCCCTGGAGGTAGCCAGGTGCGCTCGCGCTGACGGCGGTGGGCGCGTGAACGGCAGCACGGTTTTCGATGTTGCGACCGATGTCGGCAAAGACCGCGGCCGCCGCAATGCGCGCCGGAACGCGCGCGTCGACCGGTGGGAGTTCTGCGTCGTTCGTGATCCACTTGCGCGCGGCCCGCGGGTTCGTGAGCACGTTGTTCACGACCAGTGCTCCTTGCGAGTAGCCCAGCAGCACGAATCGCGTGTTCGAGCAGGCAGCGACGACGCCGTAGAGGTGGGTGATCAGCTCCGAAAGGCCCTGCTGGGCGCTTGCGCGGAAGATCGGAGAGTCGACGACCCAGTTGTCTTGGCTGGTGTTGAGCTCCGGAAACGGGAGGTCCGCTGGGTAGGCGATGTCGGTGCGGCGAACGTCTGCTTCGAGGATCGGCGTCGAGCCGTCCGTTGGGTTGACCAGCTCGTTCTTGATGCGGGTAAAGACCCCGTTTGCCGAGTAGTAGCCGCCGTTGCCGTCGAGGGCGTACTGGCTGGTGTACGGGTCGAACGGCAGTCCGCCTTCGGTCGAGCCGCGCACGACGACGACGTCGACCTCGGGGCACGTGGCAGAGGCGAGCGCAGAGCTCGGGACGACGAGCGCAAGCGTGGTCAGACCGGCCGCCGCGAGGCGGGCCGGGGACAGTCGGGACAAGGGGACTCCGATCGGGTGGGACGTGCGCCACGGAGTGGCCAGGGCGCAAGCCCATCTATGTCACGTCGAGGGCCCCGGGCGCCGCCTAAGTGAGACACTACGTTTCTTTTCGACATTCAGCGTAGGCAAACGTCCCCCGGTCGGCTTACGCGGACAGTGCTTCTCGCGACTCCGGTCGGCGATCGGCTAGCGGGCGGCGATGCCGTCGAGGCGAAGGACGTTCGAGGGGTCGGAGTGGGTCCCGCCGGAGTCGACGTGCTTGTCGCTGATCCCGGCGCCGTTCTTGATCACGTGGACGATCGCCATGCCGTGACCGCGGCCCAGGTCGTAGTCCTCCTTGAGCCACTCGAGGATCGGCGTGGCCTTCGTGTCCGGTCCGAAGCCCTTCCCGTGGGCGAGCTCGACGAGCTCGGCGGGAGTCTTGCCGGTCTTGGCTTCGGCGTTGTCGAGGTAGGCCTGGAAGGACATGAGGTTCTCCTGTGCGGTGCCGGGAGAATAGCCCCCGGGTCGGTGCTCTCAGGACCTTTGACCGGCAGACCCGTGACAACTCATCGCTCGCGCGGCGACTTGTCTCCCGAGCGGTTGCCGGTGGCAGGCGTCGAATCCACGCCGCGTTCCCTGAGCCAGCTCGGCGCTCACGCTGCTGCGGGGTTGCAACCGCCGATCCTTCTCGTCGCGCGTCGCGCGCCTCGCACAAGCCAGCCGCGAAACGACCGAAACCCCCGCTCTCGCAGGGGTTTCGTGGATGCCGGAGGAGGGACTTGAACCCCCGACACGCGGATTATGATTCCGCTGCTCTAACCGACTGAGCTACTCCGGCGAGGGTTCGCGGATCCTAGCGAATGGTCGCTGAGGCCGAGGTCTGGCCGGACGGGTGCGAGAGTGTGGGGGATGGGTGTTCGCTCTCGATTCACGCGCG
>JAEMRF010000453.1:0-2270 GCA_016463515.1 Solirubrobacteraceae bacterium
TGATCCACACCATCGAAGCCATCGAAACCGCCACCGTGCTCGAGGTTTCGACCCCCGAACTCGACGACGTTGTGCGCCTGGAAGACCGGTACGGCCGCAAAGGCACGAGCGCGCCGTAGCGCCGGAGGGCGCCAACCGGCGCCCCAGACCAGCCGTCGACGGATCAGCGGGCGACGGCCTGCGCGATGAACGCCTGCCCTACCCCACCAGCCGCGGCGGTTTGCCCGCCGGCGCCTGCACACGCCGAATCTCGGCAAAGCGGTCGGAGCAGTCGGCATCGAAATGCTCGACCCACGCGTGCGCGGTTGGGCCGTCCTTCAGATCCGGATGACGTACGCCGACGATCACGTCGAGCGCGATGCCGGAGGACGCGTACCACCGCTGAATCACGAGCGACTTCTCTAGGCACGACGCCGAATCACGGCGTAGCGCCAAGCGCGCCCCGCGCAGCGAGCCGCGCCGCACGGTGGGCGGCGGTGGGACGGCCACGCCGAGACCGTCGTCGCGGACTTCGGCGCGCACGACCCTCAGCGCCGAGCGCGCCCAGAGCCAGCCGCGGCCAGCGGCGATCGCGCGGCGTAGCACCTACGAGGCGACGCGCCGCAGCACGCTAGGCGACGAGGTACTCGCGGGCCCGCAGGTCCGCGAGGAACGCCGCCACGTCGGCGTCAGCCGTGGGCGCCGCACCTGGAAAGTTCTCGACCAGGCGGGCGCTGAGTTCAGCCTCTGAGGCGCCGCCGTCGGCTGCGAGCGACCGCCAAAGCAGGCTTGCGGTCGGGTTGAGGTGAACGTACTTCCACGTGCGTTCGTCGAGGACGACGACGTCTTCATCGACCTCTCGCCATGAGAGGTCATCGGTCCGAAGCTGCATCGGACCAGTCTTACCGGCAGGCGCGGACGCCGAAGGCAAGACCGCGATCAGGAGGTGAACTTCACGCCGGCTTTGCCCGGCTTGATGATGATCTTGTCCTTGTTGAAGTGGACGTCGACCCCGGCGAAGTTCGACTTGATCTTGATCGTGCCCTGGGTGAGATCTTCGACGGTGCCGATGTCGGTCAGGGTGGGTCGTTCGTACGTGCTGGGCATTGGTGTGAGGTACCTGGTTCACGCGACGCCGCCGCCGCTGATTGAGGCGGATCTTAGCCACGACTGCCCGGCCGCTGCAAGGCCCGTTCACAGGTATGAACCGAATGTCGCTTCACACCGATAAGTTCCGGACATGTCAGTCCCCGACTCGGGCGCGTCCAGTCAGCTGCGGGGCGCCTATGGACTCGCCCTGAATTCCGGGGTTTTCCCGCCCGGTCGGCTCAATCGCATGGGAGCCGGTGCGGAGCGCTGGAGCGTGACGCGCCAGCTTCTCGACGGCGCTTCGGATCCACACGGTACCGCTCCCGTTGGTGATGTTCCGGTGCTCGGCGACTCTGAAGTCGATGAGCACGGTGCGCACGTGATGGTCGCGGGCACACGCCTGGTCCTCGACCGCGCCAGTCAGACGGCGACCATTCATGCGCGCGCCGACGTGAGCGGTGAGCGCCTCGTGCACCCCTGCCTGGCCCCCCTTGCCATCGCGGCGGCGCACTGGGCCGGGCGCGTGCCACTGCACGCCAGTGCGGTGATCGTCGGCGACCGAGCTTGGGCGATCCTGGCCGAGCGTGGCGACGGCAAGACGACGACCGTTGCCGCGCTGGCGCAGGCTGGCCATGGGGTCCTCACCGACGATCTCCTGGTGGTCGACGACGAGCTCCAGGCGCACGCGGGCCCTCGCTGCGTGGATCTGCGGCGCGAAAGCACGAGCCTGTTTCCCGGCGCGGTGCGCGTCGATGACTACCCCACGCGTGAGCGATTCCGCCTCACGCCCGGCCCCGTCCCGCCGACGGTGCCGCTCGCAGGCTTCATCCGCTTGCTGTGGTCCGAGCACCGACTTGGCCTCACGCCCATCCCAGCGCACGATCGCCTTCCGCTGATCGGCGCCGCCATCAGCATGGGCGGGCCGCTCGCCAACCCGCGCCTGGCCCTGGATCTGGCCGCCCTCCCCGTCTATGCGCTGGAGCGCCCGCAGGGACTCGACAGCCTGAGCGCGTCCGTCGACGCCATCGCCGGGCTCGCAGAGACCTAAACGCCGCACCGACCCAAGACGCGCGAACGTCGAATTACCGTCGCTCCAGCAACACGATTTCGACGTTCGCCGCTCGGGCCGCCGCCACCCGCTGGGGCACGAACGTCGAATTACCGTCGCTCCAGCAACACGATTTCGACGTTCGCCGCTCGGG
>JAEMRF010000453.1:2370-2567 GCA_016463515.1 Solirubrobacteraceae bacterium
CCGCCCGCGCTTACGGCGTCTGGGCGCCCTGCCCCGCTAGCCAGGCTTGCTGCAGCAGTGGCAGGGAGCAGTAGTGCGGCTCGGGCTGCGCCCACTCTCGGCGCAGTGCATCCACGATCGCTCGCGACTCGTCGACGCCGTGGCCGTCCCACTCGCGCACCCATCCGTGGAGCCGTTCGGTGGCAAACACGTTCACG
>JAEMRF010000454.1 GCA_016463515.1 Solirubrobacteraceae bacterium
CGAGGATCACCCCCACGATCACGCCGATCGCCAGGAACAGGTTGTAGTAGCCCTGGTTCAGCGCGAGGCCCTTGGTGATCTCGGCTTCCTCTTGGCTTTTGAGGCCAAAGACCTTCCAGGTCGACGGCTTCGTCCAGGCGATGCTCTCCAGGTAGAAGAAGTACACGTGGATGAGCCCCGCCAGGGCGGCGAGGATCTGGGCGGAGAGCGGCATTCGCCGACCCTAGCCGGGGCGGCGCCTTACCGCTCGGGGCTGAGGCGCAGGACCGGCGGGTTCGTGCCCTCGGCGATGGTCCAGGCGGTAGTGCCGCCGCGCGAGAGCGCCAGGGCTTCGCCTTGGCCGTCGGTGAGGGCCGTGGCCGACGTGCATGGCTTGCGGCGCACGGTTTGCGTGAGGGGTTCGTTGCCGCTGCGCTGCCAGACCACCAGACTGAAGTAGCCGCGCAGGGCGACGGTCGTGCCGTCGGCGCTCACGTCGGCGGCGGTCGCCAGCGCGAGTGGGCCGTCTGCAACCTTCTTCAGCGGTGCGCTTGCGGCCCGGCCAAACGGCGGGTTGCTGGCGGCGTAGATCCCGGCTCCCTCCAGGCCCTTGGTGAAGATCAGCAGCGTCCCGCGGCGCGGGTCCACGATCAGCGCCTCGGCGTCATGCGCGCCGTCTGGGTAGCGGAGCTCGAGTCGTGCCGGCGGGGCGGTGGTCCCACCGCCCGCCGCGCTCGCCGGTTCGGGCACCCGGTAGACGACGACTGCGTCGCGCGCTTCGCGGTTGTCGCCGATGTCGGCGGCGTAGAGCACCGGGCCGCTCGGGCCCGGGCCTGCGGCGATGTCCTCCCAGTCCTGGTTCTCGGCGCCGGGCACGGTCCACCGGCCGGCGGTCGTGCCGTTCTCGCGCAGCGCCGTGAGGACGGGGTCGGCGCCGCTGTCCTCGATGGCCCACAGCAGCCCGCGCGTGCGGCGGCTCGCCACGAGACCGGAGACCTCTTGCAGCTCCGCGTCACGCAGATTGCCGCGCGGTCGCACGTCGAGGGCGCCGCAGAGCGCGGGGGCTCCAGCTGCGCGAGCCGCCGGGCGGCGTTGCGCTTCGGCTTCCCGCAAGTCCGCGAGTTCCCGCTCGACCGCCTCGCCGCCGTACTGGCCCTGGGGCGGCACGAAGACGGCCCAGAGCCCACCGGCCGCCACGCCTGCGACGGCAAGCGCAACCAGCGGCAGATATGTGCGGGAACGGCGAGCCACCAGGCCAGTCTGCCGCGGGCAGCCGCCCGGCGCGCCGAGCCCACCCTTCGACCGCGCCGATGGGCAGCGCTCACCCCACGCTGCGGCGCGGCGCGCCAGCCGCGCGCGCCCGCCATTTCACGCGCGTTCGGGGAGAGCGCGCCCCCAACGGCCCCTCAGGCGATGCGCATGTGGCGCAGCTCCCGGGCGGGAGCCGTCTCGGCAACGAAGGCCTCGAGTTCGTGCGCCAAACGCTGCGGCTGGTCCTCCGGAATCAGCGTGTAGCTGTCGTCGATCCACACCAGTCGCCCACGCGGAAACAGCTCCGCCAGGCGCGGACCGTGCTCGCTCGGCATGACGCGGTCCTCACTGGCCCACACCACCAGTACGGGCTTGCTGAACAGCGCGAGGGACTCGTCGGCGGCCAGCGTGGCCCGCCGCGCGTCGCGCCCACTGCGCGCGTACTTGGTCAGGTCTCGCCGCACGGCGGCCTGATCCAGGACCGGCTCCAGCCAGTCATCCAGCACGGCGTCGGGGACCGGCCGCTTCGACATCCACCCAAACGCCGCCGGACTGCGGCGCAGCGACCGCATCCGCAACGGCTGCGTGGCGCCCTTCACGCCACCCGGCACTTTCGCGGCAAGCCCGGCCAGCGACCCAGGTAGGCCTGGCGGGTAGTTGTCAAACGCCTCACACGCCACGAACACCAGCCGAGCGATCCGCTCCGTCCGTCCGGACGCCACCAGCACCTGGCCGGGCGACCAGTCGTTGAACACCAGCGTCACGTCGTGCAGGTCCAGCGCCTCCAGGAACTCGGCGACGAGCGCCGCGAGCCCTGTGAGCGAAAGATCGGCGTCGCGCCGCATCGGAATCCGATGGCTACCAAGCGGCAACGTCGGCGTGATGCAGCGGTGGCCTTCGCTCAGTTCAGGCACCACCTTGCGCCACAGACTGCCGTTCATCAGCAGCCCGTGCATGAGCACGAGCACAGGGCCCTCTCCGCCCGTGTCTTCATAGCTGATCGGCCCAGCGGTCAGTTCCACTAGCGGCACAGCGTTCTCCCTCTCAGTTCGTCGCCCGCCCGTCCCCACGAGTGGCGTTCCCGCAAGCTAACCCGCACCGCCGATGCGCCAGAAACGCAGCGTTGCCCAACTGGCCGGATGTTCGGTCAACGCCTCCGCGGCCACCACGCTGAAGCGTCGTCCGCGAGCGCGTGCGCGCGGTCACACGGGTCAGCCGCCGGGCCGCGCCGCTACTCGCTACGATCTCGTGGCCTCGCCGACGTAGCTCAGGGGTAGAGCACTTCACTCGTAATGAAGGGGTCGTGGGTTCAAATCCCACCGTCGGCTT
>JAEMRF010000091.1 GCA_016463515.1 Solirubrobacteraceae bacterium
TCACGATCCCGGCTACCGCCCTGGCAGAGGTCTGGCGGGACCGGCGCTCATGGACGATGTCGCAGCTGCTCACCGCGTGCATCGTCGAACCGTTGACCGAGGAGCTCGCCAAACGCGCCGGCGAACTTCTCTCCCGGGTTGAGGGTGCGACGACGGTCGACGCGACGGTCGCCGTCTCCGCAGCGCAGCGGGGCGACACCGTGATCACGTCTGCTCCGGCCGACCTCATGCGGCTCGCGGAGGACCTGCGGTCGATCCGCGTGTGGGGCCCGAACTTCGGCTAACGCTCTATGGCGTGGTCGTCGCGGGCGTCGTCGTTGTGGGCGTCGTCCCGTTCAGTCCGCCCAGGCGCAGCCAGATGTAGAGCCAGTTGCGGGCTTGCTCGTCCATGTCGTTGGCGTACTGGCCCCAGGGCACGTGGCCAGCGCCGTTGACGTAACGCAGGAAGCCGAGCGGTTCGTTGTCGGCCATGTATTCGACGTTGTTCTGGGCCCACTCGAACGGGACGACCGTGTCGGCCGTGCCGTGCCAGAAGAGGACGGGGGCGTCGCCCGGGCCAAACACGCCGTCGTAGGGCAGGCCGCCCGAGATCGAGACGACCGCCTTCACGGCGTTGGAGAAGCCAGGGTTGCCGCTGTTGCCGGCGATGTTCGGCGCGGCGCCGACGAGAATCGACGAGATCGCGCCCGCCGAGGCGCCGCCGGCGCCGATGCGGTCGGGGTCGATCCGTAGCTCGGCAGCCCGCTTGCGCAGGTAGCGCACGGCTGCTCGCTGGTCGTCGGCGGCCTTGAGCGCCGCGGGCAGGCAGGCTTCGGTGGACTCCTCACCACCGCAGATCTCAGCCGCGAGCAAGCGGTAGCTGATCGACACCACCACGTAGCCGCGCCGGGCGAAGCGGCGGGAGAGCTCCACCATCATCGGGTCCTTGCGGGTGCCGATCTTGAAGCCGCCCCCGTGGACCCACACCATCGCCGGGCGCTTGGCGGCCGTGTCGCCGGCGGGCTCGTAGAGGTCGAGGAAGAGCTTCTGTGGCACGCCCGCGGCGTCTGGCGCCTCGCCGTATTGCAGGTTCGGCGTCTCCGTCACGGCCGTGAAGACCTGATCGCGATAGCGCAGCGGGCCTTCGCCCTTGGGGGCGGGAACGGTGCAGCCCGACAGGACCACCACCGACAGCAGGGCGGCGAGCAGCCCGAGGAGCGTCGCGGGACGGGGACGTTGGGACATCCCGCCACGGTACCCCGTCGTGTGACGCGGCTCCACTCGTTCCTGAGCGTTCGCTGAGAATGCGTCCGGAACTGGGGTGATCCCGGCGCGGACGGGGCTATGTTGGATGCAGTGCTTGCCGACCGAAAAGGTTCGATCACCGTGTCCGCCCTCGTGGGCACGGGTCTGCTCACGCTCAGCGTGGCGCTCACCGGCGTTGCCGGCCTTTCCGACGATCTGCAGGCCGCCAGCCAGCAGGCCGTGCCCGCCAGCACGACGCCGCTGCTCACGCCTGAGGACGAGCTCAGCGGCCCGTCGATCTCCGAGGAGCAGCTGCGCAGCCTGAGCGTGGACTGCCCGGACGCCGATGAGTCGCCCGCGGCGAGCGGCACCTCCAAGGACACCTGAGCCGATGCGCGTGCTCGTGGTCGAGGACCAGGCGGTCGTCGCCGACGCGGTTGCCCGTGGGCTGCGCCGCACCGGCGCCGCAGTCGATGTCGCCAGCGACGGGCAGGAGGGTCTGTTCAAGGCCCGCGTCAACCCGTACGACGTGATCGTGCTGGACCGCGACCTGCCCAAGCTGCATGGCGACGAGGTCTGCCGCACGATCAACGCCGAGCAGCCCAATCAGAAGATCTTGATGCTCACCGCCGCGCGCGGCACCGACGACCTCGTCGAGGGCCTCGCGCTCGGGGCCGACGACTACCTCGCCAAGCCGTTCAAGTTCGCCGAGCTGGTCGCGCGTATCGGCGCGCTCGCCCGCCGCACCGGCGAGGTGCAGCCCACCGTGCTGCGTCGTGGCGACCTGGAACTCGATCCGGGCCGCCACACGGTCTCCCGCAACGACGTCGAGATCGACCTGTCGCTCAAGGAGTTCGGCGTGCTGCACGAGCTCATGGCGGCCGACGGGCGCGTCGTCTCCAGTGAGCAGCTCCTGGAGCGCGTGTGGGATGAGAACGTCGACCCGTTCACCAACACCGTTCGCATGGTGATCGTGACGCTGCGCAAGAAGCTCGGCGACCCGTCGCCGATCGAAACCGTCCGCGGCGCCGGTTACCGCATCTAGAGTTCGGCCCATGAGGGTCGCGCTCCGCACGCGTCTCGTCGCGATCTTCGCGGCGGTGTTCGCCGTGTCCACGGCGGCGGTGCTGCTCGTCTCCTACGTGCTGATTGCCGACCAGGTCCGAGGCACGATCCCGCGGTCGTTGGCCGATCCGATCCTCAGCCAGCTGGCCTGGAAGTACGTCTTGGCTCTGATCGGCACCGTGCTCATCGCGAGCGGTCTGGGGTGGGTCGCGGCCAAGCGGCTGCTGGCGCCACTGTCAGACATCACGGCCGCGGCCCGGCGTGCTTCGGAGGACCGGCTCAACGAGCGCCTCGCACTCGATGGGCCCGAGGACGAGCTGCGCGAACTCGCCGACACGTTCGACGCCATGCTCGACCGCTTCCAGGAGAGCATCGAGGCCCAGCGGCGGTTCATCGCGAACGCCAGCCACGAGCTACGCAGCCCGCTCACGGCCATCCGCACGGAGGCCGACGTGACGCTCGCCGACCCCGATGCCACCATCGCCGACCTGCGGCGCATGGGCGAGCGGGTGCTTGAAGGCGCCGACGAACTCGACGAGCTGCTGGCGGCGCTGATGCTGCTGGCCCGCAGCCAGCGCGGGCTGCTGACCAAAGCCCAGCTCGACCTGGCCGACGTAGCCGGCCTCGCGGTCGGCGATCTGCGGCGCGCGGCGGAGGTCGCGGGTGTGGCGATCGAGGTCGACGCGACCGCGACGCCCGTGGCCGGCGATCCAGCGCTGTTGCGGCGGCTCGTGGCGAACCTCGTCGACAACGCCGTGCGCTACAACCGCGCAGGCGGGACGATCTGGGTCAGCGTCAACCCGGGACCGCGCGGGGATGAAGCGGTCGTCCGCGTGAGCAACACCGGGCTGCGGGTCCCGACGGACGACGTCGAACGGTTGTTGCAGCCGTTCGAGCGCCTTGGGCGCCATGGGTCGGGCTCGGGCCTTGGACTCTCGATCGTGCAGGCCGTCGCCGAAGCGCATGCGGGCTCCGTCGAGTTGGCCACCCGCGAGGGCGGCGGGCTCGACGTGACGGTCACGCTGCCCGCCGGCAAGCGCACCGGCAACTCCGTCGGCAAGGACGACACGGCTGCGCCCCTGGCCGATCCGGGCGCGGCGCACCCGGTGCGCTCGCGCGTCAGCAGCTAGGCGGGCACGCTCGCCACCTTCCGTCGGGGACGACTCGCGATGCGCGAGCTGGCGCCAGGACCGCAGCGACGGACGAGGTGGTTGGCGTTCGCGTGGGCGAGTCCAACCCGCGCGAACGCCGCCAGTCGGTTACAGGTTCTTGCTCTTCACGCTCCAGCCCCGGGTCGTGCACAGCCCGCAGGTGGGTCCGACGAAGCGCTTCGCGGCCGTGGCGTTGCCATTGATGCGGTAGAGGATCCAGTCCTTCAGGGTCTGGGCGTAGCTGCCGCCGTTTTGGTTGAACCACGTGCCGAAATGGCCCGAATTGTCGGAGGCCAGGAAGGCCGGGAGGCCGGCTGGCAGGCGGGTGTAGTCGCGCTGGCCGTTGGCGTAGGCCACGTCGCCGGAGCCGCCGAGCAGGTAGAGGATCGGCGCCTTCTGCTGGTTCAGCTGGGTCTGGCTCTGCGTGATCTGCCCGCTATTCATGATCCCGACGGCGGCCACCTCAGGGCGCTTGGCGGCAAGCTGGTAGGCCTCCAGGCCACCGCAGGAGTGGCCGGCGACCGCCACGCGATCGGCGATGAGCTTGCCGTAGTAGGCGCCGCCGACCCGAGCGTTCTGGGTCTTGGCCCACTCGACCGAGCGATCCATCATCGACACGTTCGTGCCGGTGAACCCAAGCGGCGCGCCGCTGGCGAGCACGATGATCCCGTGCGAAGCGATCTCCGTCATCGCCACTTGGAACGCAAGCCCGTTGCCGATGCAGCCGCTCGGTCCCCACACGAGCACGGGCATCTTCACGCCCGCTGGTACCGACGGCCGGTAGACGGTGTGGTTCTTGAGGTCGCCAGGCTCAGACCACCGCACCACGTAGGGGCCGGTGGCAGCGCGGGCGGGCACGGCGACGGCGGCCCAGGCCGACGTCGCAACGCATGCCGCCAGGGCAAGACGAGGAAGGCGCCGCAGGCGCGGCACCCCGAAGCGGAACGGGTTCATGGCGAAGCCAACCGCGGGGGACGACAGGTGCCGCGGCGGACGCCACTAGGTGTACCACATTGAGAAACGAGTGTTTTCTTACTGCTCCGTTGCGGGCGCGTTTCCTTGCGGCGGCTGCCGGGCGCTGACGCGCGCCTTTCGTCGCCAAGAGCATCGGCCGGCCCGCCGTGAACGTCGAAGTCATGTCGTCCTGACAGCACGATTTCGACGTTCACGGCCCGTTGGTCGGCGGAGTCCACCGCGCCGGCGCCGCCCGGCCACGCGATACTCCGTCACATGGCGCCCCGGCCCACCAAACGACGCCGCGAGCCCGACATCGCGGTCTTCATCGCGATGATCGCTGCGGCCGCGATCACGACGATGGCCGAGCTGGCCCTCGTGATCGCATGGCCGATCTTCTGGGTCTGGGTCGCAGGCCTGCTGCCCGTCGTGTTCTGGGCACTCCTGCTGCGCGAGATGCACCGGTTCCTCGCCGTCAGCGGCGAAGACGACGCCTGAGCGGGGCGCGAACGTCGAAATCATGTCGCTATAGCGACGGTAATTCGACGTTCACGCCGGTGGACGGCTCGTGCCCGGACCGCTCCGCCTGGACCGATGAGTTTCTTCCCCACCGGCGGTCTACCCCCCGAATGCTGCGTTCTCTGGCGCGCGTGTCGCCCGACAGCGGGACGGCGCCAGCACAGAGGACAGACCCTGACCGCTATTGCCGGGAGCGTGTTGCTCATGACCCAAGCCCCCCAAACCTCCGGACTCGCCATCGAGGCGACCGGTCTGACCAAACGATTCGGCGAGGTCGAGGCGCTGCGCGGCGTCGATCTGCGTGTTGAGCCGGGGACCGTCCTCGGCGTTCTCGGCCCAAACGGCGCCGGCAAGACCACGACGGTGCGCATTCTGACCACGCTGATGCAGCCCGACCAGGGGACTGCCCGCGTGGCGGGCCTGGACGTGGTGCGCGACGCCGAGCAGCTGCGTCACAAGATCGGCCTGGCCGGGCAGTACGCAGCCGTCGACGAGAACCTCAGCGGCGCCGAGAACCTCACGATGGTCGGCCGGCTCTACGGCAACAAGCGCGGCCCGGCCAAGAAGCGTGCGCGTGAGCTGCTGGACCGCTTCCGGCTCGACGAAGCCGGCGACCGTCTCGTGCGCACCTACTCGGGCGGCATGCGACGCCGGCTCGACCTGGCCGCCGCACTGGTCGCCGCGCCGCCGGTGCTGTTCCTCGATGAGCCGACCACCGGCCTGGATCCGCGCAGCCGCCTGAACCTGTGGGAGACCATCGAAGAGCTCGTGGGCGGCGGCACCACGGTGCTGCTCACCACGCAGTACCTCGACGAGGCCGACCGCCTGGCCGACAACATCGCCGTGATCGACCACGGGACAGTCATCGCCGAAGGCACCGCCGACCAGCTCAAGGGGCGCGTTGGCGGCGACCGCCTCGACGTCACCTTCGCCGACCCAGCCCATGCCAGCACGGCCGTCGACGTCCTCGCGTCGCTCTCGTCCGAGCGGCCGGTTGCCAGCGGCGACACCGTGCACGTGGTGATGGCCGAGACGCACGGCGCGATCACCCGCGCGGTGCGCGCACTCGACGCGCAGGGGCTCGAGGCTGACGACCTCGTCGTCCGCCGGCCGACCCTCGACGACGTGTTCCTCACGCTCACCGGCCGGGCGACCGACACCGGCGACGGCAAAGAGGGCGACAAGACCGATGACCAGGCCCGACAGGAGGTAGCGGCATGAGCCGGCTCGTTTCCGACACGCTCACCATGGCGGAGCGCAACATCATCCGCCTCCCCCGCCAGCCGGACATGCTGCTCGGGTTCACGGTGCAGCCGATCATGTTCGTGTTGCTGTTCGCCTACGTGTTCGGGGGCGCGATCGACACCCCCGGCATGAGCTACATCGACTTCCTGATTCCAGGAATCATCGTGCAGTCGATCGCGTTCGGCGGCTTCGCCACGGCCCTTGGGCTCTGCGAGGACCTCGGCAAGGGCCTCATCGACCGCTTCCGGTCGCTGCCGACGGCGCGGGCGTCGGTCCTGGCGGGCCGGGCCATCGCCGACATCGCCACGAACACGCTCTCGATCGTGATCCTGCTGATCACCGGCCTGATTATCGGCTTCAGCTTCCAGACGGGCATCGGCGACGTGCTCGCCGGCATCCTGCTGTTGCTGTTCTTCGGGTTCGCGTCGTCGTTCGTGTTCGCGCTCATCGGGATGACGGCGTCGACGCCCGAGGCCGCGAACGGGATCGGGTTCACCCTGATCTTCCCGATCACGTTCATCTCGTCGGCGTTCGTGCCGATCGAATCCATGCCGGACGTGCTGCAGGCCGTGGCCGACGCCAACCCCGTCACGCACGTCGTCGACGCGGTGCGCCACTTCTGGCTCGGCACGCCCGCCGGCGACGCGATCTGGGCGTCGCTCGTGTGGACCGTGGCGCTGATCGCGATCTTTGCGCCGCTCGCCGTGCGCAAGTACCGCAGCGCCGCCGCGCGCTGAGCAGGGCCCACGCTCGGGTGATCCGGGCGGGTTCGCGTTTGCTCTGCCGCACGCGCGAACCCGCCCGAGGAAACCGCCCGAAGGGCAACCGAGCACATCTGGGCGTTCGTGCCCGAATCCACGGCGCCTTTCGAGACTGCGTAGCGCGGGGAGCCTTGCTGCGGCACCAGCTCTACGGCTTACTTTCGGTCTCGCGTTCTACGGAAATTGTCGTCACTCTGTAGGGCAATGGGCCGGGGGAGCATGGGTGTGGAGGGCGAACGGTGGTTCAACACCGCGCGTGCGCACGCCGAGACGGCTGAGGCCCGGCAACCACCGGCGCCGAGACGCTCACCATGAGCGTCGAGGTCACGGAGCGCGCACTCGTCGGGCGCACCTCCGAACTCGGTCAGATCAGTGAATTCGTGGCACAGGCTCGCGGGGGTCACGGCGCCTCGGTGCTGATCACCGGCGAACCGGGCGCCGGCAAGACGGCGCTCGTCCAAGCCACGTCGCGGATGGCCTCCGGATTTGATGTGTTGCGGTGCCGCGGGGTCGAGTCAGAGATCACGCTCCCCTACAGCGGCCTGCACACGCTGCTCAAGCCACTCGTCACCAATCTCGATCAACTCACCGCCGACCAACGCGGCGCGCTGAGTGCAGCCCTCGCGCTCAAGGGGCCTGGCGCCGCGTCGCCGATCGACGTGGCCATGGGCGTGCTGACGCTGCTCGCGAATGCGGCCCGACCCGCCCCACTGCTCGTGCTCTTGGACGACGCCCATTGGATCGACGCAGCGTCGTTGGCCGCCCTGTCCTTCGCGGCCCGCAGGCTCGACCACGACCCCGTCTTCATGTTGGCCACCGCCCGCCCGGCAGAACACCCTCCGCTCAAGGAATCGGTCCAAATCCAGCTCGGCGGCCTCTCCGCCACCGCCACCCGGCAGCTCGCCGAGTGTCGACTCGGGCGCCCGCTCCTCGACAGCGCGGCCGATGCGCTCGCCCATGCCACCGGCGGCAACCCCCTGGCCATCCTCGAAGTCGTCCAGTCCGCCGCGGGCGACATCGAGCGCTTGGGCTCCATGCTCGACGAGCCGTTGCCCACCAACGAGCTGATCGGCCGGGCGTTCGCCGCCCGCATCGCAAGCCTCGAGGCCGACGTGCGGCAAGCGGCGCTCGTGGTGGCCGTGGCCTTCGACGACTCGGCTGAGTTGATCCATCGCGCCCTGCGCCACCTCGGACTTGACCCCAGCACCCTCGACGTTGCCGAACAGGCCGACGTCCTCGTGCAGCGGCCCGGCAGCGTGGCATTCCGGCATCCGCTGCTGCGGGCGACCGCTTTCCACAGCGCAACCGCCGTCGACCAGCGCGAGGCGCACCGCGCGCTCGCGGTGGCCACGACGAACTCGGGAGCCCGCGCCTGGCATGCCGCCGGCGCCTGCACGGAGGAGAACGAGGAGGTTGCGGCTGCCCTCGACGCCGGGGCATCCGAGTTCGAGACCCGCGGCGGACACCTGGCCGCAGCGCGTGCCCTGGAACGTGCCGGCCGACTCACGCCAGACCCCGAGCGCCGTGCGCTGCGCCTCTACCGCGCTGGCGTGAACGCCCGGCACGCCGCCCGCAGTTCGTGGGCGCAAGAGCTGCTCGACGATGCCAATGCCCTGGGGCCGGAGACGTCGCTTCGGCTGCGCATCGAGTATCAGCGCATCCTGCTCGCGGGCTACACGGGTGCCCTCGAGGGCATGACCGAGCGGCAGGTCCGCCTGGCGACCGAAGCCGAGGCCTTCGACAAGGCCTTGGCGGCCGAAGTCTGGAGCGAGACCGTCAACGAGTTCATCCTCGAAGGTCAGATGGAGCGCGCGCTGGCCGCCGCCGACCATCTGGAGGCCTTCCTCGGCGACCCCAACGACCCACTTGCGTTTTCATCCGTCGCCACCACGCGGCTGCTTGCCGGGGTGGAGCCGCTCAAGGCGGCCGATGATGTGCGGCGCGCTGCGGCGTACTGGCTCGAGAACCCAGGCGTCGGGTCCATCAATACGTCCGAGGCACTGGCCTGGCTCGGCGACATGGAACTCTCGGCCGCCGTGTGCGAGAGCAACCTGCGTGCCGCGCGCGAGCGAGGCCGAGTGCAGACCGAGATGGTCGGGCTCACGGGCGACGGCTACCGCCGCTTTCTCATGGGGGACTGGTCCGGGGCACTCCTCAGTAATGAGCGCAGCACCGAGCTCGGGATCGCGAGCGGCCAGATCTGGCAGGTGTGTGCGGCCAAGGCGTTTGCCGCACTCGTGCACGGTGCCCGCGGAGAGGCCGTCACGCGCGACGTCGCCGCAGCGGCCGAAGAGATCGCCGAAACCTACGGCTACGAGAACGTCGTGCCATATCTGGCGAGCGCGCTCGGCTCCCTCGAACTCGGGCTCGGGCGCGCCGAGTACGCGCTGCCACACCTCGAGCGCGCCCGGGACTGGTGCGAGCAGGCGGGCTACCGCGAGCCAGCGCTGTTCTCATGGCCGGTCGACATCGTCGACGCCTACATCGCGCTCGGGCGCCGCGACGATGCCACCGCCGCACTGCTCGAACTCGAAGCCAACGCGACCGCCTGCGATCGCACCACCGTCCTGGCTGGAGTCGACCGGCTCAAGGGCCTGCTGGCGACCGACGCAGCCTTCGAAGACCACTTCACACGCGCCTTCGCGCGCCTGGCCGGGGCGACAGCACCCTTCGAACAGGCACGGGCGCACCTGCACTTCGGGATGCGGCTGCGCCGCGCCGGGCAGCGGTCGCGCGCAACCATCGAGCTGGAGCGCGCTCGCGACGCCTTTGGACGGCTCGGAGCCCGCGGATGGCTTGCCCAGACGCAGTCCGAGCTGCGGGCGCTCGGCGCTCCGGCGCGAGCGACAGACGCGTCGGAGTGCCCGGTCGAGCTCACTGCCCAAGAGAACGCGGTCGCCGACCTGGTGGCCCAAGGCATGACGAACAAGGCCGTGGCCGCGCAGCTCTTCCTGACCCCGAAGACGATCGAGTGGCACCTGCGCCAGATCTACCGCAAGCTCGGGATCAAATCGCGGACGCAGCTGGCGGCCTGGATGCACCACACCACCGCCTGAATCAGGCACTCAGAAACCTCTCACGTGCTCCTTACGTGAGGTTGACGGAGCCCCACGTACCTTGGTCTTCAATCCGGTCGGCCTCCGACCGAAGCCTCACGCC
>JAEMRF010000455.1 GCA_016463515.1 Solirubrobacteraceae bacterium
CGCGGTCGGCGCGTCCCCGCTCGATCACCTCGCGGAAGGAGCGCACTTCAAAGACCCACGCCAGGGCAAGGAACCCGACCGCGAGCGAGAGCACGGCGATGGTCGCCTGCTGACCGACCCCGTAGGCAGCGATCGTCGCGCCGGCCGCGGTGCCCTTGAGGAGTTCGAGCAGCAGCGCCTGGACCACCCCAGCGCCGCCCGGCGTGAACGGGAAGACCGCAGCCACGGCGTTGGCCGAGAGCACGAGGAACACGTTCTCCACGGTCGCTGGCATCCCGAACGCCCGCAGGAAGAAGTAGAACGCCGTGCCTCGCACGACCCACCCGATGGCCTGCACCCCGAACACCCTGCGCATGAAGCGGCGGCGATCCTCCAGGACCGCAAAACCCTGCCGCACGCGAGACCAGAAGGTGCGCACGCGCAGCGCCACGAGCGCGAAGACCACCAGCAACCCGATCACCGTCGCCGTGATCAAGAACACCGTGCGGCGCCCGTCGGCCACCACGAAACTCAGGTCGAAGGAGTCGAGCGACACCCACGCGGGCGGCTCGGGAAACACGCCGACGGCGATCGCGAACGAGACGGCAACCAGGCCAGCGCAGAGGTCGAAGATCGCTTCGACCAGCAGCGCCGCGCCGACCGTCGGATAGGACCCACCGTTGATCGACGTCTTCGTGAGATAGACCTTCAGCACGTCGCCGCCGCGCGCCGGAATCACGTTGTTGAAGCCGTAGGCGGCCAGGTACGCGCCCCAGATCTGGCGGTAGTCGACGGTCTCTTTGGGGTACGCGTCTTGCAGGATGTTGCGGAACGCCAGGGCCCGCAGCGACAGATACACCACGAAGCACGCCATGCCGATGAGCAGCGGCACGAGCTGAACGTCGGACAGGCTCGAGAAGAAGCTCTGAACGTCGGAGAAGATGCTGGCCGCGATCATGCGGGCTCGCGCCACATGAGGTAGACGGTCGGCGCGCCGCGCAGCCTGACCTCTCCATGCAGATCAAAGCCCAGGCGACCGTAGAACTCGGCGGCCTCGGTACTGCCGGCTTCCACATAGGCCGGGAGTCGGCGCTCGTCGGCCTCGACCAACGTGGGGGCCAGCAGCGCGCCACCGATGCCCTCGCGCCGACGCCCTGCTGCCACGCCGAGCAGCGCAAGGTAGAGGTGCGGCACAGCTGGATGGCGGCGATCCAGCTCGCGCTGGATCGGGCCGATGCGCTCCTGGTTCACAATGACCCGCCACAGCGCCGGTAGCGCCCGCAGCTGGCCACGCGTGTGGCCCTTCCAATGGCCGGGCGTGGCCCACACTGCAGCACCAGACAGGTCGTCGGTCACGAAGCTCTGGCGATCCGGGGCGTGCTGGGCGAGCCGCAACCTGAAGTCGGCACGGACCCAGCGCATGCGCGATGCGTGGTCGGCGTAGATCCACCGGCTCAGTTCGTCGTCGCGAAACGCCTCGGCCAGCATCGTGGCGACGGCCGCCCGCTCGCGCCGCTGGATGGGCGCGACTCGGTGCGTCCGAAACTCAGAGTCTGCGGTGTCGCTCGCGGCCACGGGGACCATCGTAGGCCGGAGCGCTCGCGAGCGACCGCCCGTGCCACGAACACGCCGGGGATTGCGAGCCTGCCATTCCCCTCGACCGCGGGTTCGCCGATCCTCCGGCCCAGTTGTGTTTTCGCGCCACCTTCGCCATAGTGGCGCCCCGGGAGAGTGCGGGGCGCCTCCCCCAGCGCCCCGCCCCCTCTCCGCGCTGCTCAGCCGCGACTTCTGAGGCGGTCCAGTTCGATGTCTTCCAGCGACACCGGATCGTCGAGCGGCTCCAGGTGGGTGAAGATGTTGCTGAGCCCGGAGAGCGCTTCGTCGAGTGCAGCCTCGACCTCCTCGGCGAGGTCATGGCCGCGCTGCACGGTCCAGGCGCCGGGCACGAGCAGGTGCACCGACACGAACGCACGCCGGCCAGCGCGCCGAGTGCGCAACGCGTGGAACTGCACCTCGTCTGAGGAGAACGTCGCCAGAACCGCTTCGATTCGGGCGAGCTCGTCGGGCTCCAGCGCACGGTCCATGAGCCCGCCAGCGGACCGCCGGACCAACTGCGTGCCGGTCACGAGGATGTTGACCGCCACGAGCAGCGCGATCACCGGGTCGAGCCAGTCCAGGCCAGTCACGACCACGGCCGTCACGCCGATCGCCACGCCGATCGACGTCCACACGTCGGTCATGAGGTGCTTGCCGTCGGCCTCCAGCACCACCGAGTCGTGGCGCTGGCCGACCTCGATCAGTCGCCGAGCCATCACGAGGTTCAGCACGGTGGCCACGCCGGTGACGGCCAGACCCACGGCGATCGCCTCGACCGGCTGAGGGTTCAGAAGACGCTCCACCGCAGCAAAGCCGATGCTGCCGGCGGCGAGCAGGATCAGCCCACCTTCAAAACCGGCGGAGAAGTAGTCGGCTTTGTCGTGGCCGTAGGCGTGGTCTTCATCCGGGGGGCGCGATGCCCAGTGCACGACGCCGAGCGCAACGATCGCCGCCACCAGGTTCACGAC
>JAEMRF010000456.1 GCA_016463515.1 Solirubrobacteraceae bacterium
TGGGCGCAGACGGTCGCGGCGTTGACGAGCTTGCCGGTCGCAAAGCCCGGGTGCACATCCACGCCCTTGATGTCGATCACGACCTCGGCGGCCGTGAACGTCTCGTTCTGCAGCTCGCCGATCTCTGAGCCGTCCATCGTGTAGGCGCAGTACGCCCCGAACGCTTCGATGTCGAAGCGGGTCGCTCCTTCGCCGATCTCCTCGTCGGGGGTGAAGCAGATGCGGATCGTGGGCCGCGGGAGCTCTGGGTGCGCGACGAGGTGCGCGACGGCGGTCATGATCTCGGCGACGCCGGCCTTGTCGTCGGCGCCGAGCAGCGTGTCGCCAGACGACGTGACCAGGTCGTGCCCGACCTTCTTGGCCAGCGCCGGCATCGCGCGCGGGTCCAGCCGGGTACCGCCGCGCGGCAGCTCGATCACGCCGCCGTCGTAGGCGCGGTGCACGATCGGCTCGACGCCCTCAGCTGGTGCGTCGGGGCTCACGTCGACGTGCGCGATGAGGCCGATCGTGGGCGCGCCCGCCCCGGGGCCGCTGGAATGCAGCGTGGCGGTGACGTAGCCGTTGTGGTCGACGGAGGCATCTTCGAGGCCCAGGTCGAGAAGCTCGGCCACGAGCAGGTTGGAGAGGTCGAGCTGGCGCTGCGTGCTCGGCCAGGTGCCGCGCGCTGACGGGTCGGACTGCGTGTCGACCTTGGCGTAGCGCACGAGGCGCTCGGTCACGCCCGCCGCGAGCGACGCCGCCAGTGGGCTGGTGAAGGGAGCGGCGTCGACCTGGGTCATACCGCCGACGCTAGCGCGCCCGGCCAGCTACCGCGCGAGCTTTTTGTAGGCCAGCCCGCCGCAGGTGTCCGTTACAGCGCGCTACGGAACCAGCGCCCGGCCAGCTACCGCGCGAGCTTCTTGTACGTGATCCGGTGGGGGCGGGTGATGTCTTCGCCGAGGACGTCCTTGCGGTACTCCTCGTAGGCCTGGAAGTTGCCTTCGAACCACACCACTTCGGACTCGCCGCGGAACGCCAGCACGTGGGTGCAGACGCGGTCCAGGAAGAAGCGATCGTGCGAGATGATCACCGCGCAGCCGGCGAAGTTGAGGATCGCGTCTTCCAGGGCGCGGAGCGTCTCGGTGTCGAGGTCGTTGGTGGGCTCGTCGAGGAGGAGCAGGTTGCCGCCCTCAGCGAGCTGCTTGGCCAGGTGCAGTCGGTTGCGCTGGCCGCCGGAGAGCGAGCCGACCTTCTGCTGCTGGCGTGAGCCCTTGAAGTTGAAGGTCGAGCAGTACTGGCGCGAGTTGATGACCTGCTTGCCGACGATCATCTGGTCCAGGCCGCCGGAGATCTCTTCCCAGACGGACTTTTCGGGGTCCAGGGCGTCGCGCGACTGGTCGACGTAGCTGGTCTTGACCGTCGGACCGACTTCGATCGTGCCGGCGTCGGGCTGCTCGCGGCCAGACATGAGCTTGAACAGCGTGGTCTTGCCAGCGCCGTTGGGGCCGATGATGCCCACGATGCCGCCGGGCGGAAGCTCGAAGGAGAGGTCTTCGAAGAGGAGCTTGTCGCCGTAGGCCTTGGTCACACCCTTGACCTGGATCACCTTGTCGCCGAGGCGGTCGGCGACGGGGATGTGGATCTTGATGTCGTCGAGCTGGACGTTTTCCTGCTGATCCATCAGCTCCTGGAAGTTGCGCAGGCGAGCCTTGGACTTCGTCTGGCGACCGCGGGGCGTCTGGCGGACCCACTCGAGCTCCTGCTCGATGGCCTTCTTGCGGTTGACGTCGGTGCGCTGCTCGCTCTCCATCCGCTTCTGCTTGGCCTCCAGGTACGTGGAGTAGTTCCCCTCGTACGGGTAGGCGTTGCCGCGGTCGAGCTCCAGGATCCACGTGGCGACGTTGTCGAGGAAGTACCGGTCGTGGGTCACCGAGATGACGGTGCCGGCGTAGTCGGCGAGGTGCTGCTCGAGCCAGGCGACGGATTCGGCGTCCAGGTGGTTGGTGGGCTCATCGAGGAGCAGCAGATCGGGCGCGGAGAGCAGCAGGCGGGCCAGGGCCACGCGGCGCTTCTCGCCACCGGAGAGGCCCACGACCGACGCCTCGCCGGGCGGGCAGCGCAGGGCGTCCATGGCCTGGTCGAGCTTCTGGTCGATGTTCCAGCCGTCGGCGGCGTCGATCTTGTCCTGAAGACGGGCGAACTCCTCGGCCGTCTCCTCGGAGTAGTTGGCGGCAAGTTCGTTGAACTTGTTCATCAGGTCGCGGATTTCGGCGAGGCCGTCCTCCACGTTGCCGCGCACATCTTTGGTCTCGTCGAGCTCGGGCTCCTGCTCCAGGTAGCCGACCGTGACGCCCGCGGTGAGGTTGGCCTCGCCGCGGTACTCCTCGTCGATGCCGGCCATCACCTTGAGGATGGTCGACTTGCCCGCGCCGTTGTAGCCGAGTACGCCGATCTTGGCCCCATAGAGGAACGACAGGGTGAGGTCCTTGAGGACCGTCGTATCCGGAGGATGCACCTTGCTGAACTTGTGCATCTGGAAGACGTACTGAGGAGCCACAG
>JAEMRF010000457.1 GCA_016463515.1 Solirubrobacteraceae bacterium
CGTTGAGAGTTTCAGACGCCGTTAGGCGTCAGAAAGTCTTCGATGCCCGAACCGCGGGGATCATTAGGCTGAGCTATGGGGAAAGCGGTTTTGCGCAGATCGTGGGGTAGTTAGTTGCTGCGCAAAAGCGGACGTGCGCGATAGCGGACGGTCTGGATTGAGATAGTAAAAGCGGACGCCGAAAAGCGGACGGGCCGATTTTGATTGAGCGAGGTCTGCTTATGGGCAGCATCGGCGCGAGCGCGTCCGCTTCCAGGCGCGGGTCTGCCCTGGATCGTGTCTGCGTCAGGCCGTGCCGGGTCATGGCGCCTGTATCCCGGATAAGAGTGCAGTCTGGGGCGGCGCGCGAGGCTGATATCTGCGTTCGAACACCTCAATGATGATCATGGTGCCGCCGCAGCACGGGCACAGCGGCTGAGCCTCGAGCTCGGCGGGCGGATCATCGGCCGGCGCGGGTGCGACATTGAGCAAACGGCGGGCGCGTTCGAGATGATCCTTGCGCCTGGCGCTGGCGAGGAGCCCGTAGTGGCGGATGCGGTGGAACCCGCGGGGCAGGGCGTGGAGGAGGAAGCGGCGGATGAACTCGTCAGCCGCGAGCGTCATGACCTGCTGCCGTCCGGCGCCGGACTTGCGGTAGTCTTTGTACCGGAAGGTAACGCCTTCGGCATCGAAGCGGAGGAGGCGGCTGTTCGATATGGCGACCCGATGGGTGTAGCGTGACAGATAGGCGAGCACCGCTTCGGGTCCGGCGAACGGCGGCTTAGCGTATACGACCCAGCGCTTCTTCCTGACCGGCGAGAGGTGCCGCAGGAAGGCGCGTCGTTCGGCAAGATGCGTGAGGCTGCCAAAGAAAGCGAGCTTGCCGTCATCGTGCAGCGCGCGCAGGCGCGCGAGGAAAAGGCGGCGGAAGAGCGCGCCAAGCACGCGGACCGGGAGCAGGAAGGCCGGGCGTGCGGATATCCAGCGCGTTCCATCGCGCGAGATGCCGCCGCCGGGCACGATCATGTGGATGTGGGGATGATGGGTGAGTGCAGATCCCCATGTGTGAAGAACGGCGGTGATGCCGATCCGGGCGCCGAGGTGCTTGGGATCAGCGGCGATGGTCAACATCGTATCTGCCGCGGCCTTGAACAGCAGATCATAGACCAGGGCCTTGTTGTAATAGGCGATGGCTGCGACCTCGGCAGGGAGGGTGAAGACGACGTGGAAGTAGCCCACCGGGAGAAGGTCGGCCTCGCGCGCCTCGAGCCAGGTGCGTGCGGCGGCGCCCTGGCATCTGGGGCAGTGCCGGTTGCGGCAGCTGTTGTAAGCGATCCGCCAGTGACCGCAGTCGGTACAGGCCTCGACGTGCCCGCCGAGCGCGGCGGTGCGGCAATGCTCGATCGCCGACATGATCTTGAGCTGGTGCAGGCTGAGGTGCCCGGCATGGGCGGCACGATACGCGGGGCCAGCAGTACGGAAGACGTCGGCGACCTCGAGCGAGGCGCGCACCGCCTTAGCCGTCAGGCGCCTCTTCGTCCGGCGCGGCCAGCGCAAGCCTGTCGAGCGGACTGACGACCGACCGAACGGTCTTCGTCGCGACCTGCGCGTAGAAGGCGGTGGTGTTTAGCTTGGCGTGACCGAGCAGCGCCTGAATGACGCGGATATCGACGCCATCCTCGAGCAGGTGGGTGGCGAAGCTGTGGCGTAAGGTGTGCGGTCCAACACGCTTGGCGATATCCGCGGCCTCTGCGGCTTCGACGACGACGCGGTAGAGCTGGCGGGTGCTGATCGGGGCCGAGGCGCTCTGTCCGGGGAACAGCCAGCCCTCCGGCAGGAGCACGCCCTGCTGTCGCCCGGCGCGCCACCAGTCGCGCAGCAGCAGGAGCAGGCCCTCGGGCAGCATGGCATTGCGGTAGCGGCCGCCCTTACCGCGCTCGATCCGGAGCAGCATGCGCTTGCTGTCGATATCGCTGACCTTGAGCGCCGACACCTCGGCGACGCGCAAGCCCGCGCCATAGGCCACCGACAGGGCGGCCTGATGCTTGAGGCAGCGCGTGGCATCGAGCAGGCGCTTCACCTCGGCCATGGTCAGCACGACAGGGATCTTGCGAACTTGCTTGGTGCGGATCAGCTTACGCGCGAGATCGGGGCGGTCGAGCGTGTGCGTGAAGAAGAACCTAAGCGCGCCAACGATGCTGTTCATCGTGGGCGCCGGTACGCCCGCCTCGAGCTGCTCGAACTGGAACTGGCGGATATCCTCGGCGGTCGCGGTGTGGGGAGAGCGCTGCAGCCAGGTCGCGAACCGTCCGACGTCGCGCAAATAATTACGCTGCGTCTCCAGCCCGAACCTGCGCAGCGCCATGTCGTCCAGCAGGCGCTGGCGCAGCGGGCTGATCGGACCAATCTGTACAAGCTCATTCATCGTTCGACTCCTCAGTTGAAGGAGTCGAAAAGGTCTGCCTATGGCGGCCGACCTTCAATCAGGAGCGGCGCTCGCTGGACGACTTTACGTCGAGGCTAGCGCCAATCCACGCAGTGGTTCGTGCA
>JAEMRF010000458.1 GCA_016463515.1 Solirubrobacteraceae bacterium
TGGGTGACGGGTCGGGGAGGCAGGGTCCTCCTTCGGTCGCGCCTCCCGTGGTGATTTTCGGGCTGGTTGGTTTTCGGGCATTGGACGCCGCGACTCCCTTCGGAGGACCCTGCCTCCCCGACCCTCCTTGTTGGCGGCGCCTCAGTCGTGCCGGTTGCCCGTTGGGCCGCGCAGGCGCTGGGGTGGTTTGTGGCATTGGACGCCGCGACTCCCTTCGGAGGACCCTGCCTCCCCGACCCTCCTCGTTGGCGGTGCTCAGTCGCGCCACTGTCCGTTGGGCTCGCAGGCGCTGGGGTGGGTGGTTTTCGTGAGGGGCTGCGCAGTTTCGTTGCGAAGGGGTGGTGTTTGGTGCGGGGGGCTTGCATAGCGTCGCGGGCGTGGACTGGGTGGATCTGGGGCGGCGGTGGGGGCGAGGTGCGTTGGCGCTCGTGTTGCTTGGCGTCCTGTGGTTGCTGGCGGGTCCCAAACATGAGCAGCCGGCGGCGGTATCGCTCGGTGGTCCGGGGCTTGGGTCGGCGCATGGGGCGAGCGATGCGCGGGCTGGAACGACCCCGACCACGCCGAAGATCAAGCGATATGTGGTGCACGTTGCCGGCGCGGTGCGGCGTCCTGGGGTCTACCGCGTTCGCGCGCCGGGGCGGCTCATCGACGCGGTGGAGCGCGCCGGTGGGCTGACGGCCGACGCCGACCTCACGCAGGTCAACCTCGCGGCGCGGCTCACCGACGGCCGACAGATCGTGGTGCCGCGGGCCACCGGGAGCGAATCCGCCCCCACCGGTGGCTCGGGCGGTGCGCTTCCGCCAGGGACCAAAGTCAGCGTGAACGCCGCCACGCTCGAACAGCTCGACGCGCTCGACGGCGTCGGTCCAGCGATGGCGGCCGCGATTGTGGAACTCCGCAATCAGCTCGGGGGGTTCACAAACCTGGATCAGCTCGACGACGTGTCCGGCGTGGGCGAAAAGCGGCTCGCCAGTTTGCGGGAGCAGCTCGACCTGTGAGCACCCTGCTTCGCAACGCACGTGCCGTCCTAACGACGCGCACCGCACGCCGCGTCGGTATCGCCGACGAGCTTCGGGTGCCTCAGGTCGCGCTCGTCTGGGCGGCAGCTGCCGTCGGCCTCGCCGTTGGCGGCGCGATCTCCGGGGCGCCGCGCGCGGCCGGGGTCGTGCTGCTGCTGGCGATCGCCGCGACGCGGCCGGGACGGCGACCTCGAGGCCATCCGCTTCTGGCGCTGCACGCAGTCCGGCGTCCATTGGTTTGGGTGCTGGTCGCCGCCGCGCTGCTCGTCGGCGGTGCGCGTTCCTCAGCGATCGACGCGTCGGCGACTCCGGTGACCGAGCGGGAGATCGGTCGCGCGAAGGTCGTGCTGACCGAACGCTTGCCGGCCGCCACCGGACCGCGCTCTCCGACTGCGCTGGCGCAAATCGGCGGCCAGAAAGTCCAGATCGTGGCGCCGCGCTTCGGGAGTGGACCGGTTGCGGTCCCCCGCGGGGGCATCGCCAAGGTAGACGGCAAACTGGTGCCGCTGCGTGACCGGCCCGGCGACGACCGCCTGCGACGCCAGGGCGTAGCGGGGCGACTGCTCGCCACCGAGATCGAGCCGCTCGCGGCGCGCCGCGGCGGGGTGCTCGGAGCAGTCGACCGGTTCGCGGCTGCCGCCGAAGACCAGCTCGTCGAATCGCTCGGGGCTCGCCGCGGCACACTCGTCGCTGGCATGGCCCTCGGAACGGCCGACGGGATCAGCGAATCCGACGCGACCGCGCTGCGGACGAGTGGTCTGTGGCACCTCGTAGCGGCCAGTGGAGGCAACATCGCGCTCGTCGTGGCGCTCGTGTTCGCGCTTGGCTGGATCGTCGGTGCCGGAGACCGCACGCGGTTGCTCGTAGCGGCGCTGGCGGTCTGCCTGTATGTGCCGCTTGCCGGTGCGGGCCCGTCGATCCAGCGTGCGGGGGTGATGGGCCTCGCCGGACTCCTCGCGCTGGCGATGGGCCGGGAGCACCGCGGCCTCACGGCGCTGGCGCTCGCTGCTGCCGCGACGCTTGCGCTGGATCCGCGCGCGTGGCTCGACGTGGGTTGGCAGCTGAGCTTTGCCGCTGCCGGCGGTCTCATCACCGTCGGACCGTGGTTGGCGCGCGCACTCGCGTCGTACGGACTTCCGCGCTCCTTGGCAGCCGGGCTGGCCTGCACTCTGATCGCGACGGTCGCCACCGCACCGATCATGCTCGCCACGTTCGGCGAGCTCTCGCTCATCGGCCTCGTTGCCAACGCCGTCATACTTCCGGTGGTCGGTGTAGTGGTCTGGAGCGGCGCGCTTGCGGCGGTCTTGACCCCGATCGCACCCGTCGTCGCGGGGCTGGTCGCAGCCCCGGCAGGGGTAGGCGCCGGGATCACCCTCGCCGTTGCCGCGTGGGCAAGCACTCGCACGCACGCCGTGATTGGACTGACCGAGGTGGCGGCGCTCGTCGTCGGGATCGGCTTGCTCGCGGTGGTGCGGCCTCCGCCGGTCGCGGTGGCAGGCATCC
>JAEMRF010000092.1 GCA_016463515.1 Solirubrobacteraceae bacterium
TGAAACGGTCGGTCAGCGCGGAGGTGCGCGCGCCGAACCCCGAGTGCGTGGTCATCACGGGCTCGTCGTCGATGGTGGGGCGGTGGGCGATCGCCATCTGGAAGCGCTCCTTGGCGGGGTAGACGCGGACGTGAATATCGGTGCACTCCCAGGCGTTGGCCGGGTCGATGTCGTCTGGGCAGGCCGACGAGGCGCACAGCAGATCGGTTGCCGCGCGCAGCAGGACGTGATCGCCAGCGCGTGACCACGGCTCGTCGAGCAGGTAGAGCTGGTCGTGATCGAAGGCCGTGTTGTAGAAGAGGTTCAGGGCCTCCCACCCGGCGCGGGGCGGGACCTGCCACGGCGCGAGCTGCGCGTTGAAGTTGTCGGAGCAGTTCACGTGGCCCGGGTAGCCGGCGTCCTCGTAGTACTTCGCCGTGCACGCGAGGCCGAAGGCGTCGTGGCGACCGACGGTGTCTTGGATCACCTCCATCAGCGGGTCCATGTCGGTGTCGTACAGCCGCCGCAGCATCCCGGGCGCAGGATGGGCGCGGCCCAGAAGGGAGCGCGTGGTGGTGGGGTCGATCCCGCGCTCGACGCCGGCCTCGAGCTTGCGCAGGCCGAAGGCGAGCAGGTCTGAGCATTGCTGCCCCTGGACGTCGATCACCTGCACCCATTCGCCGGCCCGCACCTCGAACGCTTGCGCACTGGCGCGGTCGATCCGCAGCTCCAGGCGCGGTTCGGCAAGCGGTTCGGGAAGCTGGTCGTCGGTCGATCGATCGAGCGGGGTGGCGCGCCTGATCTCCAGCCGCAGCTCTGACGGGGGCGGCGCCCCATCGACCACTCGGCCGCCCGGAGCATCGACGATCACGATGCCCGGCGCATCGATCTCCAGCTCAAACCGCTCGCCGGGGCGCGAACCGGCCCCGAACAACTCGGTCGTGTCGGCGCCGCCGGCGTCCTCCCGGGTGACGGTGAGGCGCGCCGGCTGGTCGCCGTGGGGATCGATTACCGTCACCCGGTCGCCCGGCAGCACCGCGACGCTCGTCGTCCCACGGACCCGTACCGGATAGGACTCCAGTGCAGGGTCACGGGGACGGAGTCCGCCGGGCGTCAGTGGTGGGCGCTGCAGGACGGCCACGGGGCGCTCCTCAGCGTTGGCGTTGCCGCGTGGCCATGGGCCTCAACCGGCGAGTGCGGCGTCGGCTTTGTCGGCCTCGGCGACGAGCCGCTCTGCGAGCTCGCGCTTGGCGGCAGGGTCGAGCTTCTTGACCTCGTTCTCCACGGCGCGGCGGTTGTAGGCCTGGTTCCAATAGTCCAGCGCATCGAAGCCGAGCAGTGCCGCTTTGCCCACGAATTGCCGCAGCACCTCGTTGGTCGGGCCCATCACCCACCCGGCTTTGGCGTCGCGCAGGTAGCGCTCCAGCTCCATGCCGCCGCGCTTGTAGCCGCTGCCGCCGCAGGCGTGCAGCATCTTGTCGACGACGGTCGCGACGTTCTTGGCGGCCTCGAACTTGATCTGCCACGCCCAGTGCAGGAACGACGTGCGCGCAAACTCGCCCGGCCCGAGCGACTTGGTGTTGTGGTCGGTGACCTTGTCCATCGCTTGCGCGACCGACAGCGTCATCAGGCGGCAGGCGTTGGTGTCCATGATGGCTTCACCGATGTAGTCCTGAATGGTCGGGTAGTCGGCGACCCGCATCCCCACGTCGGCGTGGCGTTTTTGGGTGGTCTGACGCTTGGCGATGTCGATCGCGCCCAGGGCAATCCCGGACCAGACCGACGACGACCCGACCAGGAACCACGGATCGACGGCTTCGTCATTGGAGGCCGCGCCGTCGCCGACCGGGCCGATGATGTTCTCGGCCGGAATGGTCACCCCCGGAACCTCGAGCGGCCCGGACTGGTTGCCGCGTAGGCCGAGTGCATCCCACGTGGAAGGCTGCGCCACGATCTGATCGGCGTCGACGACGAACACCGAGAGGTCGTCGTAGCCGGTGAAGTCGGGGCTGGTGGTCTGGATGACGTAGAAGTCGGCAAAGCCGCCCGAGGTCGTCCACGAGGCCTTCTTGCTGACCTCGAAGCCACCGTCCGGCAGGCGCTTGGCCGACGAGCTCATCGGGTACCAAAAGTGCGAGCCCGTGGCCGGGTCGGAGTACGAGAGGGTGCCGATCCTGCCGTCGTTCAGCGGGCGGATGTACTTGTCGACGAGCTCAGGCGTGGGCCGCAGCATGATCGTCTGCACGGCGCTCGTATGCATCACGTAACACATCGCCGTCGACGCGCAGCCGTACCGCGCCAGCGTTTCGCAGACCATCGCAAAGCCCACGTGGTCCTGCCCGAGCCCGCCGTATTCCTCGGGCACGCAGAGCGCGAGGAAGCCGTGTTTGCCGAGCAGCTCGAGGTTCTTGCGCGGGTATTCGAGCTTCTCGTCCGAGATCGCGGCGTTGGCGCGGATGTCCGACTCACACAGCTCGATCAGCAGGTCGCGCAGTTCGATCTGGCGGGGCGTGAGGACCCAGTCGGGATCCCAGTCACTGCTGAGGCCGAAGTACGGGACGTTGCCCCATTGCTTGTCTGACATCGCTCGCGCTCCAGTGGGGTCAGGCCGCTTCGGCGGCGCTTTGGGGGTCGTCGGCTTCGAGCTGGGCATCCAGCCACTGCACGACGAGGTGGCGGTACCGGGCGATGCCCTTGTAGTCCGCCATGTCTTCGGGAAGCTCTTCGATCACGGCGCGCGCGCGGGCAGCCCACTCCGGCACCAGCAGCAGCTCGTGCATGGGCAGCATCGAGCTGCGGATGTAGAACATCACGGCACCCGAGACCGGCAGCCGCACCAGGTGCTGGACCTCGACCCGTAGGTGGACGCGCTCGCCGACTTCCTCGAGCGTGAGCAGCCGGCGGTCCTTGCCCCACACGTCGTACTTCTCGGTCGACACGTCCATGCGGCGGTCGATCGTGAGCGTCCAGTTGGTGCGGCGGTAGGCCTGCTCCGGGGTCAGGCGCATCAAGAACTGCTCGGCCGCGGGCATCACGCCGGCTTCGTGCACGCGCGGAACCGGCCCGTGGAACTCCAAGAAGCTCATCCCGATGTCGAACGCCAGCGACCAGTCGGCGGCGAACGTGACGAGCCCCGCATCGAGCCAAAGGTGACCTTCACGCTGATCCAGCAGACAGATGTCCTCTTGGACCTGCGTACCGACCCAGGTGAGCGGGTCGAGCGGCAGCGTGGATTCGTCGCCGACGACGAACTCGATGGCCGTGTTCAGGAGGTCGTTCTCCCAGCGGACGCGGTCGCCGTCGATGCTGAGTCGCGCGACGTCTGGGCGGGCGTCGGCGAAGCCCTGCAGCGTGTAGAGCACCGCGTCCCACGCAGCCGCCTTCATATGCGGCAGGGTGATAGACCGTTCTGGGTCCTCAGCGAGAATCTCGGCCCGCTCCTCGAGTTCGGCGAGGTAGTGCTCGTCGACCTCCACGACGGTGTCTCCCCAGCCTCCGACGACGGTCGGTTCAAAGGCCGGCGCTGGCTGCACGTTGGCGGTGTAGCGGTACTCGTCGCGCGGAAACGGAAACGGAAAACGCGCGATCCGGGCGGGCAGGGTTTGGGGGAGCAGGTCGGCAGGGGTCATAGATCGAGCTCCAGCTCGTCGCCCTCACAGCGCGAGACGCACGCCATGACGAGATCGCCGGCGGCCTTCTGCGCACTGGTGAGGTGCAGGTCGTGGTGGGCGGGGGTTCCGGCAAGCACGCGCACCTTGCACTCGCCGCAGACGCCTTGCCGGCACAGGTACGGGAGGTCCACGCCCGCGCCACGTACCGCGTCGAGGAGCGACGTGCCTGAGGGGATCGCGATCGTTTGCCCTGAGCGCGCAAGTCGGGCCGTGAAGGGCTCGCCCGCAGGTGCCTCTACGCCCACGAACCGCTCGCTGTGAAGCCGGTGCTCGGGCCAGCCGCGGGTGCGGGCCAGATCCAAGACCTCGTCGATCATGGCCGGGGGCCCACAGACCGAGAGATGCGTGCCCACGCCTGCGGCGTCGAGCAGCTCCGGCAGCGACGCCGCCAGCGATTCGCGCCCGACGTACCTGCGGACCGCCGCCCCCGGCAAACCAAGCAGGCCGGCATGGGGGTCTTGCCGTGCGCGGTGGACGTAGTGCAGCTCGTACGAGGCGCCTGTGCGGGCAAAGGCCCGGGCATACGAGAGAAACGGCGTGACACCGATCCCAGCGGCGATGAGCAGATGGTGCCGCGCTGCGGCCGGCGGGGCAAACGCGGACTTGGGCGGGCTGATCGTGAGCAGGTCGCCCCTCCGGACCTCGTCGTGCAGGAAGCGTGAGCCGCCGGAGCCGTCGGCCACCCGCAAGACGGAGATGGCGTACTGAGACGTATCGCGGGGGTCGCCGATGAGCGAGTAGGCGTTGCGTCGCTCTCCGCACTGCACCTCGATGTTGCTGCCGGGAGCAAACGGCGAGAGCGGGGCCGAGGTGGCCGAGACCAGGCGCAAGGTGCGCACGTCGCTGGTTGGCTCCTCGATGCCGGCAACGGCCACGGTCAGAGGGACGGCGGCTGCGGTCATGCGGGCAGCTCCTCGCTGTCGATCCGGAATCCGAGGTAGGCGCCGATTCGGCGGGAGTAGTGGGGGAAGATCAGGAGCGGACGATCACAGCCAGCGCAGGCGCATTCGCCGTCGACGGGCGCGGTGGTCTCCGTGATGGCTTTGCAGTGGACGCACTGCACGGTGCGTGGGCCGTCCGGGTCGGTGAGGTGGGCCCGGACCTCGGTGGCGACCAGTCCTGCGCCGATGGCTGCTGCGAGCGTGCGGGCGATGGTGGCCTCGTCGCCGGCGACGACCAGCCGCGTCCCGGCCGTGGCCGCCGCGAGGGCCGCGCCGACGGCGCCTGGTTCACTCGCCACCAGCTCGACCGTCAAGCCTTGGGCCTGCGCAGCGGCGATCCACGTCGCCGACGACGCCTGCGCGCCGCTGCTGGCGCCAGCCACGACGACCAGGCTGCGCGCCGATGGATCCAGCGGCGGCTGCGCGGTGGGCCACCGCGGCTCACTGGTGTGGAGGCGGCTGGTGCCGACCGGCCGGCTCGTGGTGGCAGCAGTCTCGATACTGGGTGCGGCTGCGGGAGCCGTCACGGGGCGAACGAGCGGTGGCCGGTGTAGAACGCCAGCGTGTGCTCGGTCGTCTCGAACAGCACACGGATGCCCTTGGGGAAGAAGAGCACGTCGCGTGGGCCCACCTCGACGACCTGGCCGGTGTCCTCGTCGGTGAGCTTGAACGATCCCTGGAGGATCACCTTCATCTCGTCGTAGGTGTAGTGGTAGTGCAGCGCTTCCCCGGGCTTCATCTCGAAGAACCCGCTGGCCATCTCACAGCCGCCTGGATTGGTGAAGGCGTCGCCGATCCACGCGTTGGGGATCTCCATGACGGGAAGGTCTTCGTAAGCCCCTGAGGCTTTGTGGATTGCGCGCTCGGTGACGGTCATCGGGTTCGTCCTCGCTGGTGGTCTGGGGAGCCGGGCCTGCGAAATCGAGGATGGACAGGACCGTCCACTCGGACCATGGGCAGGGGCCGCACATTGGACACGGGGCGAATGTGCAGACCGTCCATGGCTCCTACCCTCGAAGAGCGATGGTGCCCCTCACACCGACCACGCTCGGCGCAGCTGCGCTTGCGAGCGGTCCCCCAGCCCTGCCCACTGCGACCGACGCGGTCAGCCGCGACACGCTCTACGGCGTGATCGGGGCCGTCGCGCAAGGTCCCGAGCTCGGGCGGGTCCTGCCGGCCATCGTCGATCTCCTGACCGAAGCGACGGCGTGCCACGCCTGCTTCGTCTACCTGATCGACGGCGACCGGCTGGTCATGCGCGCAGCGTCCTCGGTCTATGCGGACTCCGTCGACAGCGTCTCCTTCGGGGTGGATGAGGGCATCAGCGGCTGGGTCGTGCGCCATGACGAGCCGGTGTTCCTGCGCGACAACGCCCTGTCGGACCCACGCAACATCCACGTCGGAGAACTCGAGGAAGACCGGTTCCAGTCCATGGTCGCGGTGCCGTTGCGTGGGCGTGAGCGCACGGTGATCGGGGTGATCGTGCTGCACACCCAGGCACCGCGGGAGTTCGGCCAGGAAGTACGCGACCTGCTGATGCACGTGGCCTCACTCGTGGCAGGCGCGATCGAAAACGCCCGGCTCTATGAGCGTGAGCGTGAGCGCGCGCGACTCACCGCTGACCTTGCGTCGCTGGTGCAGAAGATGGCTGCGGTGACGGAGCGCTCTGAACTGTGGCGCGTGGCCTGCGACGGAGCGCTTGCGCTGCTTGGAGCAGACCGTTGCCGGCTGTTGTTGGTGACGGGGTCGGGAGGAGCGCAGCGCGTGGTCGCGCGCAGTGGGGTGGAGCCTCAGGGCAGCGCCGACGCCCCGCCGATCGACGCGCCAGCTCGAGGCCGCCTTGCCACGCAGCTCTCTGCAGGCGACGCACAACTCGGCGTGCTGTCGGTGGAGCGCGAGGCGCCGTTCGGGCAGGCGGAATCCGACGTGATGGGCACGATCAGCGGGCAGCTCGCCGTCGCCCTGCGCACCCTGGACCTGATCGAGCGGCTGACTGAGGAGAACCTCGTTCGCGACCTCTTCGAAGCCATCGCCGACGGCCGCGCCGACCGGCTGGCCGGGCGAGCGCGTTCGGCCCGCGTCAACCCCGATCGGCCCTACGTGGTGGCGGCGCTGGAGCCGCTGGTGCCAGGCAGCAGCTGGGACCGTGCCGAGCACGTCGAGGCCCGCGTGCGCCGCGCCGCGCCTGGAGCACTCTGTGACCTGGGGACCGAACGCCTTCGAGTGCTGCTGCCCGTCTCGACCGGGGGCGGGTCGGTGGCCGACGAACTCGTGCGGATCGACGCAGAGCTGGAGCGCATCGCTCGCGAAGAACGCGCGGCGGCCGGACGGAGCAGTCTGCAGCCGCGACTCGCTGCCGACCCCGCGAGCCTGGCCGAAGCGATCGGCGCCGTGCGGATTGCGCGAGCGTTGTCGCCTGAAGGCGGCGCCCGCGCGTGGGACGCGCTTGGTGCCTACCGCTACCTGGCCGGTGTGGGCCCCGAGCTCGAACCCGATGCCCGCCATGGCCGCGCCGTGGCGCTGCTGTGGACCTACGACGCTCGCCGCGGCAGCGAGCTGATCCAGACCCTGGAGCGGTACCTGGCCGACCGGCGCATCGTGCCGACGGCCCGCGCGCTCTTCATCCACCCCAATACCCTTCGCCAGCGCCTGGAGCGCGTCGAGCAGCTCACCGGCCTGGTGATTGCCGATGAGGATCCCCTGTCGCTTGAGCTCGCGATCAAGCTGCACCGTCTACGAGCGCCGGAGCGCGGAGCTCAGTAGGCGGCGCGCTGGCGTTCGCCGCGGCCCGGAGGCCCACACCCCGCCACGGGACAGTGGTCAGATCCTCCATGGGCGAATCCAGTGCGCAGCCATAGATTCGAATCTCCCCTGACGGTCGTCCGGAAGGAAACTCGTTGCCCTACATCGCCACCATCGGCGCTACGCGCCACCGGTTCGATGACCTGAAGACCCTCTTGGCGCGAGCGTCGCCCCAGCGCTCGGGTGATGCGCTCGCCGGTCTCGCGGCAGCGAGCGAGGAAGAGCGCGTCGCAGCGCAGATGGCGCTCGCCGACGTTCCGCTGAAGGACTTCCTCGACGGCGACGCCTTCGCGCCCTACGACGTTGACGAGGTCACGCGGCTGATCATGGATTCCCACGACCCGGTCGCGTTCGCTCCGGTCGCGTCGATGACCGTCGGTGAGCTGCGCGACTGGCTGCTCTCCTACGAGACCACGGCGGCGGATCTGGCTGCGGTCGGCCCGGGGCTGACCCCGGAGATGGCGGCGGCCGTGTCGAAGCTGATGCGCAACCGCGACCTGATCCAGGTTGCGCGCAGGATCACCGTGAAGACGGCGTTTCGCACCACCCTCGGCGAGCCGGGTGTGATGGGCACTCGGCTGCAGCCAAACCACCCGACCGACGATCCGGCCGGCGTGATCGCCAGCATCATCGACGGCCTGATGTACGGCTGTGGCGACGCCACCATCGGCATCAACCCTGCGACGGACTCGCCGGCGGCCACGATTGCGCTGCTGGAGATGATCGACGAGGTGCGCCAGCGCTACGAGATCCCGACGCAGTCGTGCGTCCTTTCGCACGTGACCACGACGATCGAGTGCATCGAGCGCGGGGCGCCGGTCGACCTCGTCTTCCAGTCGATCGCGGGCACCCAAGCAGCCAACGAGGGCTTCGGAATCACCCTTGGTCTGCTGGCCGAGGCGCAAGAGGCAGCGCTCTCGCTCCGGCGCGGCACCGTCGGCAACGACGTGATGTATTTCGAGACCGGTCAGGGTGCGGCGCTCTCGGCGGGTGCGCACCACGGGATGGATCTGCAGACCGTCGAGGTGCGGGCCTACGCGGTCGCGCGGGCCTTCAAGCCGCTGCTCGTGAACACGGTCGTGGGCTTTCTCGGTCCCGAGTATCTCTACGACGGCAAACAGATCCACCGCGCTGGCCTGGAAGACCACTTCTGCGGCAAGCTGCTTGGCCTGCCCATGGGCTGCGACGTGTGTTACACCAACCACGCCGAGGCCGATCAAGACGACATGGACACGCTGCTCACGTCACTCGGCGTTGCGGGCTGCAGCTTCTTCATCACGGTGCCAGGCAGCGACGACGTGATGCTCGGGTACCAGTCGGCCTCGTTCCACGATGCGCTCTACGTGCGCGAGGTGCTCGGCACACGGCCGGCACCGGAGTTCGAGGCCTGGCTGCACCGCATGGGTCTCGTCGGCGCCGACGACCGCGTGCGCGAACTGCCGCCAAGTTCGCACCCCGCCACCCGGCTGCTTCAGGGGGCCGCGTGAACGAGGAGACGCCCGCGGTCGCTGCGGCGCCCAGCGATGTGTGGGCCGGCTTGCGCGGGCTTACGCCGGCGCGCATCGGTATCGGGCGGTCCGGCGACGCGCTCCCCACAGGCCAGCAGCTCGCGCTGCGTCTCGCGCATGCGCGCGCTCGAGACGCCGTGCACGCGCCGCTTGATCTCGCGGGCGTGCAGCGCGCCCTCTCCGACCATCCAGTGGTGCACGTCAGGAGCGCCGCTCCGGATCGGCCGACCTACCTGCAGCGCCCCGATCTCGGGCGCACGCTCGCGGCGGGGGAGGCCGACAAACTCGCCGTGACGGAGCCTGACCTTGCCTTCGTGGTCGCCGACGGGCTCTCGCCGCTGGCCGCGCAGTCCCACGCACCGCAGATGATCGAAGCGACGATCGCCCGACTGCCAGACTGGTCGGTCGGGCCGGTGGTGGTGGCCACGCAGGCCCGCGTTGCGCTCGGCGACGAGATCGGAGCTGCACTCGGCGCGCGGTTCGTCGTCGTGCTGATCGGGGAGCGCCCCGGCCTGAGCGCCGCCGACTCGCTTGGGATCTACCTCACGTTTGGTCCGCACGTTGGGCGCCGCGACTCCGAACGCAACTGCATCTCCAACGTGCGCCCGCCGGTCGGCCTCTCGTATGCGGTTGCCGCCGACAAATTGGTGGCCCTGCTGCTCGAGGCGCGGCGGTTGGGTCTGACGGGCGTGGAACTCAAGGACGAAGCGCCCACGCTCGAAGCCGGCTGAGCCTCCAAACGCTCTGGCTGTACGGGCAAACCCGGCGGAACGTGACGTGAGTCACGCGTCACCACGTAGCGGCGCGGATGGCCCGTCGATAGTGTCGCCAGTCCACCGACCCACGCGGCCGCTTTCCCCCGGCGCTCGTGTCGACTATCCCGGATGACCGGGTATGGAGCCCGCTCAATGTCCCGCCTGTCCTCGCCGTCCAATCCTCGCTTGCTGAAGCGCGCTGGTGCAATTGGTGGAGCCGCGGCGGCCGCGGTGTTGGTTGCGACTCCCACCG
>JAEMRF010000459.1 GCA_016463515.1 Solirubrobacteraceae bacterium
CGATGGCGCTCATGGGGCGATCCGGGGCCTGGAACCCTGGCTCGTTGATGCCATGAGCCTTGGGCTTGCTCCAGACGGCCGCGCGGATCGCCGCTTCGAGCCCTTCCGGCGACGTGCCGTCTCGCAGCGGTGCACGCAGATCGGTCTCCTCGTGCGAGAAGAGGCAGCTTCTGAGTTGGCCGTCGGCGGTCAGACGCAGGCGGTCGCAGGATCCACAGAAGGGCTCGCTGACCGACGAGATGAACCCGACCGGCTGACCGCCCGGGCCGATCTCGAACCGCTGCGCGGTCGCCGACGGCGCGGTCGGCAACGGCCGCAGCTCGCCCTGCGCGCTCAGCAGGCCGCGGAGCTCGGCGCCACTCAACCCATCCTCGGGCGTCCAGCGGCGGTCGGCGTCCAGCGGCATCGGCTCGATGAACCGCAGCTCCGCATCGACGGAGGCCGCCACCGCAAGCAGGCCCTCGAGGGAGTCCTCGGTGATGCCCTTGAGCGCCACGGCGTTGAGCTTGATCGGCGTGAGCTCCGGGTGGCGGCGTGCTTCGATCAGGCCCTCGAGCACGCGCTCCAGGTCGTCGCGGCGGGTGACCGTCTTGAAGTGCTCCGGGTCGGTGGAGTCCAACGACACGTTGAGCCGCACCCCGCCGGCCGCCGCCAGCCCAGCGGCCTGTTTGGCGAGCAGCACGCCGTTCGTGGTGAGCGCGAGGTCCTCAAGCCCGTCGATCGCGTGCAGGCGGGCAACGATCTCGGCGAGGTCACGGCGCAGGAGCGGCTCGCCGCCGGTGAGGCGGATCGTGCGGATCCCGAGCCCGATCAGTACCTCGGCCACGCGGACGATCTCGTCGGCCGTGAGGTGTTCCTCCCGCGCCTGCCACGGCAGACCTTCCGCGGGCATGCAGTACGTACACCGCAGGTTGCATCGATCCGTCAGGGAGATGCGGATGTCGCGCGCGACACGGCCGTACTGGTCGACCAGCGGACCGGGCGCCACGTCGGTGGCGCCGGCGAGCGGCAGGGCAACCAGTGGTGGGGGCACGCGAGGCATCGCCAAGGACCATAGGGGCAGGCTCGGTTACGGGACCATTTCCGGTCGATGAAGAAGTGCGTCGCCCACCCCCGAACCGTGGGGGTTTTCGCCCCTGGGACAAGCCGGTTTGTCCAACGGGACAGTCGTCTTGGCGGCCCGCTTCGGCACGGTCGGCTCACGGGAAGTGACAAGTGTTACGAGGGTGTTTCAGCCCTTGAAACGGACGGTAACGAGCCCGCCTGCCGGCGCCGAGCCGACCAGCTCGGGCACTCCCCAAGACCTCGATCAGCCTTCGCCCCAGACCTCAAGGAACCACCCGAGATGCACATCCTCATCATCGGCGGCGGGATCGCCGCACAGTCGCTCGCTGAGGCGCTTCGCGAGCGCGACACCACCGCGCGCATCACGATGATCTGCGAGGAGCCGCGGCTCCCGTGGGACCGCGTCTCCCTGTCTCACCTGCTCGTGGATGGCGACGACGTGTCGGATCTGCAGCTGCGGCCGCAGGGGTGGTACGAAGACCACGCCGTCGACGTGCGGGTGGGCACCAAGGTGATCTTCCTCGACACGGCCCGGAACCTGGTCCGACTGGATGACGACTCAGAGCTGTCGTACGACCGCTGCGTGCTCGCCACCGGCAGCGAGGCACTGATGCCGCCGATCCCGGGCATCAAGCAGCAGGGCGTGGTGGCGTTCCGCTCCCCGGAGGACTGCACGGTCATCCAGGAGGTTGCCGACGCCGGCAAGCGCTGCGTGGTGATCGGCGGCGGTCTGCTCGGGCTCGAAGCCGCCCGCGGCATCGCTTCGCGCGGCGCGCCGGTCACGGTCGTCCACCTCATGGACCGGCTGATGGAGCGCCAGCTCGACGCCTCGGCGGCCGCGCTCCTGGCTCCGGCCATGGAGGAGCTCGATGTGAACGTGCTGCTGGGCAAGTCGACGGAGACGATCGTCGGCAACGAGGCCGGCGAGGTGACCGGGCTGAAGTTCACCGACGGCGAATCGATCGACGCCGAGCTCGTGGTGGTCGCCATCGGCATCAAGTCCCGCACGGACCTCGCCAAGACGGCCGGGCTGGATGTGCGGCGCGGCATCGTGGTCGACGATCGCCTCCAGACCAGCGCACCGAAGGTGTGGGCGATCGGTGAATGCGCCGAGCACCGCGGAATGGTCTACGGCATCGTCGCGCCGATCCACGACCAGACGCAGATCGCCGCCGACGCGATCCTCGGCGCGCCCGAGGCCTACTACGGGGGCTCGATCCTGAGCGCCAAACTCAAGATCATGGGCGTCGACCTCGTGTCGATCGGCTCGGCCGAAGGCTCCGGCGCCACGGTCGAGAACCGCGAGGAGCGCTCGTATCGCAAGCTGATCGTCGAGAACGGCAGACTCACCGGCGCCGTACTCATGGGCGACATCAAGGGCCACGAGCTGCTGCTCGACAAGGTCAAGAACGCCTTCGAGGTCGAGGACGCCCTCGCGCTGCTGGC
>JAEMRF010000460.1 GCA_016463515.1 Solirubrobacteraceae bacterium
CCCGGGCTCAGCTGACGGTCACCGGCTTGTCGACGACGGTCGTGTTCCCCGCGGCATCGACGAAGGTGAATCGCAGCGTGAGCTTCAGTTTGCCCTTCTTGCCAAGCTTGGAGGCCTTCACCTTGAGCGGAAAGGTGAGCGAAACGCCGCTGGCGCCGAGCGTGGAAGACCCGAGCACCTTCTCCTTCGGCTTCTTCCCCTTCTTCTTGGTGATCTGGAGCAGCTCGAGCTTGGCGCTTGCGCCCGGCTCATCGAGCGTCGCGGTGAGCGTGACGCCTTTGCCCTTCCCGAGCTTGCTGCGCTTCAGCGTCTTGGGCGCGGTCACGGTTGCCCTCGGCGCTGTGGTGTCGGCCAGGGGTGTGAGCGGGGCGCTGCCACCGGCGGGGGCGGACGGGACGATTGGCGCCCCGCCAGGGTTGCCCGGCGGGGGCGGGTTGCCCGGGACGACGGGCGCCGCCGCCCGCTCGTAGGCACCGATCTCAGGCGCCGCCCCGGTGGTCCGCGGGTTGCCGAGGAGATCGAGGGTGCCCAGGTCGGCGTCGGCCTTGCCTGCGTCGATGAGCGCGGAGCCCGCTGCGGGCACGCGGTCGGCACCGAGGCCGAGGTCGGCGAGGGCGAGGGTGCCCGTCTCGGCGACGGTCACTGGGCCGGTGAGCACGCGGGACGCGCCGCCGCGCACCGCGGTGTTCGTCAGCACGACTTCAATGGGGTTGGGCTGGAAGCCTGGCGGCAACGCTGTGTTGAAGCCATCCGACTGCGCGTCCAGATCAGGCGTGCCGCGGAGCACGGAGTTGATGATCGGTACGCGGATCGTCTCGGGTTTGCCGAGGCGTCCGCCGGAGATGGAGACGGCGCTCCCTTGGGCGGAGGTGGCGGTCGCGCCCACGAGCTTGGGCGCGGGCAGGCCGGCGTCGTCGTCGTTGATGGCGACCGCGCTCCCTTTGGCCGAGGTGTGGTCGACGTCGACGTTGGAGGCGACCGTGACGATGTCGAGACTCAGGCCGTAGCTCTCGTCGTCACCCGGCGCAGGGCCGGAGGTGATGCGGACGCGTTCGACTCGCGCTGGCACTTCGCCGATGCCTGAGCTCTGGTCGAGCCCTTTGGCCTCCACGCAAACGAACGATGTGCACTCCACGACGACGTCGCGCAGCGCGCCACCGGACTGGATCTCGACGGCTGTGGCGCTCGGGCCGGGGTTGCCGAAGGCGAGTACGGGCCGCTCGGCGGTGGGCTTGCCGCCTACCAGCGTGCCGAGCGGGACGCGCAGTCCGAAGTTGTTGAACGGGGCACCCGCGTCGAGGTCGACCGCGTCGTAGCGACCGGGGAGCAGCGTGAGGGTGTGCTTGCCGAACACCGTGCCGCCGCCGGTCAACGCGTTGGGGATTTCGTCCAGGGCGCGTCCCAGTGCGCAGGCGGTGGCCTCCGTCAGGCAGTCCTGCGTGGTCTTCGTCGCGTCGGTCGTGGCGAAGAGCTCGGTGGCGCTGGCCGCGGGCGCGGCAGTAGCCAGACCGAGCAGCGCAACGAGGCATGGCACGAGGGCCCGAGGTGTCATGCGCGCGATCGTATAGCGGCCGGGCGCCAACGGCCACCGTTTGGTGTTGATTGGTGCGGCGGCAGGGGCAGGCAGAGTCTGCTGATCCCTACTGGAGGAGGCTGGGCCAGAGCGACACGGTCGCCGACCCGAGCAGGACGATCACCGCGAGCGCGACGAGGACCCACGTGCTCGCGCTGACCGCGCGCGCCTGAATCGACATCGCGGGCACCGGCCCGTCGGCGCGGACGACGGCAGTGCCGAGGCGATCGTCGAGGATGCTGCGTCGGGTCGGGCTCGACAGTGCAGTGAAGAGCAGCACCGCGGTGGCGGTGGTGCTCAGTAGGTCGCCGGCGGAGCTTCCGAGCGGCGCGCTGCCTGCCAGGAAGTCAGCGAAGGCGCCGACGACGCTGGCGACCGAGAGTGCGGCGGCCAGCCAGGCTGCGCGGCGCCAGGCGAGGTCGCGAGGCAGCGGTCCACCACTGGCCGTGACGACGCGAATCCGGAGGGCCTGCATGCCGCAGGTCTGGCCGTTGGCTTCGCCGGTGCGGGCGCTGGTGAGCCCGGCGTAGATCGCCCAAGCCAGCATCTGGATACCAAGGAACATTGCGCTGACGAGGACCGCAGATGAGGTCGAGTCCTCGGTGATCGTCGCCAGCACGCCTTCCGTCTCATTGAGCACGCCGCCCTCGATCAGCAATGGCGTGATCGGAATCATCACCGCAAACGCAATCAGCGCCGCGACCAGTGCGTCGATGAGAAAGGCAAAGGTCCGTCGACGCAGCGGCGCGGTGACGAGCTCCCCCTCCGGTGCGCCCTCCGCGCGAGGCTGTTGGATGAAGGTCGGACCGGTCATTGAGGTGGGAACCTACGGATCTGCGTCGGCGGTTGCGGCATCTGAGCTGGTTGGCGGCGGTGGGACTTGGGGCGCTTCGGGGTCTGCGGGCGGTTCACGCCGAGGGCGCGGTGGATCGGCGGCA
>JAEMRF010000461.1 GCA_016463515.1 Solirubrobacteraceae bacterium
AGCCCGACGACGGCGCCAGACACGACGATGAGGATCGCGACGGCCTTCGCGGCCAGCGCGTCGCCCTCGGGATCGACCGGCTTCATGAACCAGCCTGCCACGCAGCAGGCGACGAACAGTCCGACGACGATGAAGAACGCGAGGCTCGGCCGACGCAGCCGCTGGTACTCGTCGACGCCGACGACGGCGCTGCGCACCTTGAAGGCCGCCCCGCCCTTCTCGTCCGCAGCCGGCCGTCCCTTGGTGCAGCCGTCGCAGTGCTGGCCGACCGCGACCGGCGTCAGGCAGTCGACGCAGGCCGGCTTGTCGCACGCGCTGCACGAGAGGGAAGTCTCGACCTTGGGGTGGAACGCACACGTCGCGGTCATCGACCCACAGATCGGCGCCTTCGCGGCGAACCTGAGTCGCGGCGTTGCGCACCAAGCTGGCCTAGCTCCCTGCGCCATCCGCTTTCGAACGCGCCTTCTGAGGTCGGGCGAGTACGGACACCGCTCCGTCACACCACGATGCGTAGCCGTCCCTACGGTTCCCCCATGCTCGAGTTCGGCCGACTGGTTCATCGATTCTGGCGGCTCGTGCTGCCGCTGCTCGTGGTCGCGACCGCTGCCGGGATCGGAGCGCCTACGGCCAGCGCGGCGACCTGTGGGACCCTGGCGGCCAACAGCCAGCCGGTGAGGGGCGAGCTGGATCCGGGGGCGAGCGCCTGCTGGACGATCACCGGGGTGCAAGCCGGTGACCTCGTGCTTCATGGGTCGGCGACCACGATCAAAGACAGCGCTGGTGCCGAGATCTGCGCCAGCCCCACACCCGAGGCGATCGCCGCGCCGTGCACGCTGACGGGCGCAGCGCCCTACACCGTGTCGACCACGGCTTCGTTCTACTCCGTGAACGTCGAGATCGGCCGCAGTCCCCGCGCAGCGGCGAACGCCTGCGATCGCCGGCCACTTGTCGTCCCCTCCGCGGCGGCGCGCAAATTCGTCGACGCCCTCGGCCTCGCGCTGCGCTGCGTGCCCGTGCAGGTCAAAGCTGGTGAGCAGCTCACGCTCGGAGCGATCAGGCGTGTTCGAGGCATCGGCCCCGGCGTGATCGTCGACCCCGACGGCCGTGCATGTGGATCAGTGCGCGCGAGTGTCATCCGGGATTGCACGACTCGCACGGCCGGTATTGCACTCGTCGTTCCCGCCCGGGCATTCCCCGGTGAGCGTGGCGACACCCTGCAGCGCTGGAGCCCGGAGCCCAGCCGCTGCACCCGGAAGGGATTCGGGCGCGGCGCGTCGACCGTCCGTCTTCCGGAGCCCGGCGGGACTCGCTGCTACTGGTTCCAGGCGCAGGCCGGCGACCGCGTCCTGGTGACGAGCCAGGGCTCGCCAGCCTGCACCAACTCACGCGCGACGCGCATCTGGGCACCGCCCGCGCAGGTCCCGCTGGATACCTGCTGGGAAGCTGTCCAGGGCGTCTCGTTTCGCGAACTCGTCGTGCCGAAGACCGGTCCCTACTCGATCCTCTCCGACACCGAGGGAGAGCGCATCTCGATCCAGCGCGCGAACCGCCCGTGGAACTGCAAATCGGTGCGAGCGGCGGGAGCTGGAACCGAGGTCACCGGAGCAGCCGGAGCCGACGGTCAGCTGCAGTGCCTGACCGTCCGCTTCACCGGCGACCTCGCCATGCGACGGCTCAGCCCCGGCCTGCGCGTCCACGCCTACCAACACCCGAGCGGCGATGCCGGCGTATGCACCGACAGCACCCTTGGCGCGGGGCCCGACTACGACCCCACCGATGCGGTCGTTCTTCGCTGCCCCGCCGGCATCGTGAACGTCATCGTGTCCGGCCCGAGCGACTACCGCCTTCGGCTCACGTCCAGCGCCGCCTGCCGCAACGTGGACGGGCCAGCTGCCGACGACGTTCCGGCCGTCGGGCAACTCTGCATTCCCCGCATCCTTCGCCGCACGACAACCTTCCGGCTCCGAGCCGTGTCGCCGACCCCGGGTGCGACGCTCGAGCAGCGACTCACCGACGAGGAGGGACGCACCCTGTGCGGACCGACGTCGAACGAATACCTGATTTGCCGCCCCGCGTCGGCCACCCCCGAGGACTTCGTGACCGAACCGTACAACCACGTCGTTCGTCTCACGGCGGGGACCGCTAGTGCCAAGGTGGCAACGGGGGCGCTCGCGGGCACCTTCCAACTGCCGACTGCCGCGTTCACCTCGTGTCCGACCCTCTCGTCGTCGGTGGAGCGCCAACTGCTCTCGACCGCTGGCTCCCAGAACTGCGTGGCGCTGCGCGAGGGCAGAAACCCGTCAGGCTTCCGAGTCCTGGATCCCGCACCATCGGCTGGGTTCTCGCCGCAGATCACAGCGCTACGTGCGGATCTCACCACCGCCTGCGGGCCGTTCCGGACCTTTCCTGCCGAGTGCACGGACTCCTCAGCTCGGTATCTCGTGCTCGAGCACCCGACCGGCGCGAGCCGCGGCGCAGCACGCATCCGGATCGAGAGCCTCCCGACCCCG
>JAEMRF010000462.1 GCA_016463515.1 Solirubrobacteraceae bacterium
TGGCTTGCGCCTTAGGCTGGCCGGATGCTGCCGCACGACGAGCAGGGTGCTGGCCCCGCCGTGGTCCTTCTGCACGCCGGGATCGCCGACCGGAGCATGTGGGATGAGCTGCGGCCACGCCTAGCCGCGCAGGGGTACCGCGTGGTGGCCATCGATCTGCCCGGCTTTGGCGAAGCTGCACCGGGCGCCGGACCCCAGGCTCCATGGAACGAGGTCCTCGCCACGCTCGACGACCTCGGCATCCAAGAGGCCGCGCTCGTGGGCTGCTCCTACGGCGGGGCGGTAGCGCTGCGCGTCGCCGCCCTGCACCGGGGTCGGTTCTGGGCGCTCGTGCTCGTATCGACGCCGGCACCCGGGCTGGAGCCTTCCCTGGAACTCGCCGAGCGCTGGGCCACTGAAGAGCGCGCGCTCGACGCCGGGGACCTGACGGCCGCCACCGACGCGGTCGTCGCGGCGTGGACCCGCCCGGATGCGCCTGCGGCCCTGCGAGATCGAGTTGCGGCGATGCAGCGCAACGCCTTCGAGCTGCAGGCCGGCGCACCGCCGTCGACCGACGCACCCGACCCGCTCAATGGTGACCCGGACCGGCTCACCGCGATCCAGGTGCCGACCCTCGTCGTGACCGGCGCCGAGGATCTCGTCGACTTCCGCGAGGGTGGGCGCCTCCTGGCGCGACTCCTCCCGGACGCCGAGCTCGTGGAACTCCCGGGCGCGGCGCACCTGCTGCCTCTGGAGCAGCCCGAGGCGCTGGAGCACCTCGTCGCCGGGGCACTCGGCGCGCGCGTTCCCGCTGGCTGACGCCGCCTGGCCGTACGGCCTCCTCCAGACGGGCATTTCGGCGCGATGGACCAACGAGTCGTCCCCCCAGCATGCGCGCTGGCGCGGCGGCACCTGGACACGTGTCTGGAGTCGTTCATCCCGGGCGCGGAGCGGCCGATCCAGGGTGCAGTGGCTTGCGGTGACGGACCGTCGCAGCCCGCCAAGCACAACCGATGCCCCGCCCCCACACGACACGGATGTCGTTCGCACTCCCCCTCACCGCACCTCGCCGGCACCGCGCAACTCGCGCGGTGGCCGCTGTCCTGTGTGCTTGCGGACTGGGGGCGGGAACATTGGCTCCTGGCGCCAGCGCCGCAACGGTCCCCGCCCACAGCGCGGGCGCCTACCGCGACAGCGTGGGCGTGCAGATGCACCACAGCTTCACCGGCTACGCCTACCAGACCGAGTCGGCGCAGTCGCTTGGCTCAGGGCTTCGCGCGCTGGGCATCCGGCACGTGCGCGATAGCGCGTGCCTGAACACCGAGACCGCGTGCGCGCCGATCCGTGCCAAGCTCGCCGACCTGCGGGATGAGCTCGGGCCGGGCGCGCCGAGCGTCGAGGTGCTGCTCAACCTCACGCAGGAGCTGAAGAGCCAGCCCGACCGGGCGATCCGCGACGCCGACATCGAGCGCGCCCTGCGGGCCGCCCAGTCGCCGCCCCTGGCGGGCATGGTCTCGGGCCTTGAGTCGGTCAATGAACCCGACCTCAAAGGCGTCGACGACTGGCAGGCCAAAACGCTCGCCGACGACGCCACCACGAGCAGGCTCCTGGCAGAACCTCGCTTCGCAGCACTTCGCGGCGTTCCGCGCCTGACCCCGGCGGTTGGGCACGCCAAGAACACGCCGCTGCTCCTCGGCGCCGGCTGGCCCGCCAACCGCAACCACACGCCGAACTTCCACCCCTATCCGCCGGCGTGGGGTGGCCCAGAGAACGGGCTCACGACGCCCTGCACCGACACCGCCGACGCGCTCGGCTGCGTGCGACAACTCGCCAGCGGAGGCGCACCGATCGCCAGCGAGAGCGGCTACACCACAGCCGGCGGAGCGTTCAGCCAGAGCTGGGTGAGCGAGAAGGCCCAGGCCGTCTACCTGCCGCGGCTGCTGCTCGAGAACTTCTCTCGCGGCGTGGCCCGCACCTACCTCTACGAACTGATCGACCTGGCTCCGGAGCGCACCTCGACGACCAACGGCTACGGGCTCTGGCGCGCCCGGCGGGCCGGGAGCACCGTGCGCGCCGCCGACCCCAAACCGGCAGCCTGGGCGCTGGCTCGGCTGCATGCCCGCATCGGCGACCTCGGCGCAGCCTCTGCCGCGAGCCCACTGAACCTCACGCTTCGGTCCGCAGGCGAGGTGGTGCGGGAGGACACCGTTCGCCGCGTGCTCCTGCAGCGCGCCGACGGCACCTACGCCCTCGCGCTCTGGCAGCCGAAGTCCGTCTTCGACAACGCGTTCCTCGCCCAGAAGGATCGGACCGTCGCCGACCTGCAGGTCGAGCTCTCCATCGAGACGCCGATCGCCGGCGGCTGGGCAGCCACCGCGTTTCGCCCCACGCTCACCGGTGAAGCGGTCGGCAAGCTCGGCCCGACGAGCCGGTTCACGGCCGCCGTCGGCCCCGACGTGACCCTCATCGACCTGCGCAGCGCCCAGGCGCCTTCAACCAGCATCCCGGGCTCGAGCGGCGT
>JAEMRF010000093.1 GCA_016463515.1 Solirubrobacteraceae bacterium
ACGCCGCGTGGACTTCGGCGCCAACCTCGTAACAGCACGGCCCGGCACACGGGCCAACGAGCGCGACGACGCTCGAAAGGTCCTGCGCGGCATCGGGCAACGCGAGCAGATCGTCGGCGGCTTGGGCGACCACGCCGCCGGCCAGACCGCGCCAGCCGGCGTGTGCCGCCCCGACAGCCCACGGCGCCAGCAGCAGCACGGGCACGCAGTCAGCGGTCAGCACGCCGAGTGCAAGGTCGGTGCGGTTGGTGACGTGCCCATCGACCCCTTCCACGTTCGGGTCGGCGAGGCCTTCGAGATGCACGGCCACGGCGGTCTCGTGCACCTGTTTTCCGAGGACGAGCCGGCGAGGCTGGTCCTCCGACGCCCGCGCCTGCACCCGGCGGTGGTTCTCGGCGATGGCCCCGGCGTCATCGTCGGTCCATGGGCCCAGGTTGAGGGCGTCGTACGGCGCCTGACTCACGCCGCCCGCGCGGCCGGTGAAGCACGCCGTCGCGCCGTGGGCGCGCGCCACGAGCAGATCGCCGTCGTCGGTGAGCGAAGTCGCCAGGGTCACGGGATGGGTTCTAGCAGGCGGCGCTCAGGGCGACCTTGAGCTGGGCATCGCGTTCGTGGGCGCCGACGTGTCCATCCAGGATGGCGTCGCGCGCGGCGGCGAGTCCCACGCCGAGCGCCGGCCCCGCCGCTACCCCTGCGTGCAGCAGGTCGTCGCCGGTGATGAGCGGTCGTACCTCGCGCAACTCTTGCAACCAGCGTGCCGCTGGCGCGGCGTCGGGTGCTGCGGCGATGGCCGCGAGCGGCATCCCCTCAAAGCGCCTGCGGATGACCGAGCCCGCCGCGGTGTCCGGCAGCGGCCCCGGCCGCCGCTCGGTGCCAGGTTCCCGAAGCAGCAGTGCGGCATCGATCAACGTCGTCTCGTCCTTGCGGTCGAGCATGCGCGGGAGCAGCGGGTCGGCGGAGGCCAGCGCTGCCAGGACGAGGTCGCGATGTGGCGCGAGCCCGTCGCCGAGGCGCTCAGTCTGCTCCAGGCGCACGGCATCAAGGTCGAACTGCGGCGGCAGACCAAGTCGCTGGGCTGCGGCGAGCGCGCCGTACGGATCAGGCTCCCCAAGTGCGAGGCGAAGTTCAGACGCGAGCCGCGCGACGGAGACGGTCCGCAGCGCGCCCGACTGCACCGCGGCGCGCGCGAGCAGCTCGGTGATCGGATCCCAATCGGCGCCAAGCCGCACTTCGTACCGCACGAGCCGCCACAGGCGTGTCGGGTCATCCGTGAACGAGCCGGGATGCAACACGCGCAACCGCATCTCGTCGAGGTCCTCCAGTGCAGGTCCGGCGGCTCGTACGGTGCCGCTGCGGAGGTCGATGGCGATCGCGTTGAGCGTGACGTCGCGGCGGTGCAGGTCGATGTCGATCGGTGCCGGCTCGACCTCGGGGAGGGCGCCGGGCTCCGGATACGTCTCAGCACGCGCCCGCGCCAGGTCGACCGTCGCGCCGCCGGGCAAGGTGACCGTGGCGGTGCCAAACCGCTCGTGGAAGACCGCCTCGCCGCCGAGCGCGGCAACGATCCCCGACACGTCGTCCTCGACGACCACGTCGAGCTCGCGCGGCGCGCTGCCGATCAGCAGGTCGCGCACGGCGCCACCCACAAGATGGGCGGGCACGGCGTTCTTCTCGACCGCCGCGAGCAGCTCGGGGCCTCCCCGCAGGCCGCGCACCGCGCCGAGCAACGCCGTCGCGTCGGCCGGGTCGAGCTGAAGGGTGCGGAACGCCACCCCTGCATCTTCGCGTCTGCGGCCCGTGCGCGCGGTGGCGCCCGGGCGGCGCCGCCGGCCGGGCGCTGCCGTAGCATCGACTGCCAATGCCGACGCCCGACGACGCGCCGACCGTCGAGCCGCGCGCTCGTCGACTTCCTCCCCGCTGGCCGGCGGCCATCGGCGGGCTTCTGCTCGCCGTTACCGCGGGCACGATCCTGGTCGTCAGCCATTCACGTGAAGACGTGAACCCAGATACCGCGTTCGCCACCACCGACGTGCGCAGCAGCGAAGGCGTGCAGGTCATCCCCGAGGGCCACCCGGCCGACGACGGCTTCCGTTGGCCGCTGTTCGGAGGGAACCCGCAGCGCACCCAGACGCTCGAGGTCGACAAGCAGCTGCTGCCTCCCTACCGCACGGTCTGGGCGCGGCGCGGCAGCGTACTGCTGGAGTTCACGCCCGTGAGCTGCGGTCGGTCGCTGTATCTGCTGCGCAACGACGGCGTGCTGATCAAGATGTCGCGCCGCACGGGCGTGGGCGTGTGGAAGCGCAAACTCGGCGCGCTCGCCGCCTCGTCGCCAGCCTGCAGCGACGACCGAATCTACGTGTCGATCCTGCAGCGCGGGAAAGGAATCAAGGCCGGCAAGGTGGTCGCCGTCGACGCCGAGTACGGCCGAACGGTGTGGACCCACAACCTGCGGGACCGCACCGAGTCCTCACCGCTGCTGTTCCGGGATCGCGTGTACTTCGGCACCGAGGGCGGCAACGTGTACTCGCTGCGATCGAGCGATGGCGCCCAGCGCTGGCGCACCTCGACCGAGGGCGCCGTCAAGGGCGCAGTCGCCATGAGCGGGGGCAAACTGTTCGTCGGCGACTACAGCGGCCGGATCTACGCCCTGCGCCGCTCCGACGGCAAGATCCTGTGGGTCAAGAGGCCCAAGGCCGGCGGCCTGAGCCTGCGGGCCGGCTCGTTCTATTCCACTCCGGCCGTCGCATTTGGCCGCCTCTACATCGGCAGCACCGACGGCGGCGTCTACTCCCTCTCCACCACCGACGGTGCCACCGCGTGGCGGATGAAGACCGGCAACTACGTGTATGCGTCACCGGCCGTGGGCTCTCCCGGCGGCAAGCCGACCGTGTTCGTCGGCTCCTACGACGGCAAGTTCTATGCGCTCGACGCGCGCACGGGTGCTGTGCGGTGGTCGCGCGGCCTCGGGGGCCGGATCTCCGGCTCCGCGACGCTCGTCGGCGACACCGTGTGGGTCGCGAGCCTCGGGAAGAAGCGCACGTATGCGTTGCGCGCCAGCGACGGGCTCGAGCGGTATCGCACCGACCGCGGCTCATTCACCGCGGTGATCTCAGACGGACGCCGGATCTACCTCAACGGCTCGACGTCGATCTTCGCCCTCGACGGCACGGGCGTGCGCTTTGAACGCGGCGAGTCGCCCGTTCCGAGTTCGACCGACCCGGTGGACTCCAAGAAGCCCGCGTGGCTGCGGCACCGCGAGGCTCGTGAGGCCCGGGGCGAGATTGCGCCGACAGCGCCGACGGCCCCGTCGCCGGCCGCCGAGGCCAGCACGCAGACCGCGCCGACCACGCCGCCTCGCGGCGCCGGCACGATCTTCGAAGACCGCTTCTCGGGCCGCTAACGCGGTCGCGCTAGACGACGCGCGCCGGCAGGCCCGCCGCGACCAGCGCTGTCTTGGCTTCTTGCACGGTGTGCTGGCCGAAGTGGAAGATCGACGCGGCCAGGACGGCGTCTGCGCCTGCCTGCAGGCCTTCGACGAGGTGGTCGAGCGTGCCGACGCCTCCGGAGGCGATGATGGGGACCGAGACGGCCTCGTGCGCAGCAGTCACGAGCGGGAGGTCGTAGCCGTCCTTCGTGCCGTCGCGGTCCATGCTGGTGAGCAAGATCTCGCCAGCTCCTCGGGCCACACCTTCGGTGATCCATTCGATGGCGTCGCGGCCGGTGGGCGTGCGGCCACCGGCCACGTAGACCTCCCAGCCGGTGTCGTCGTCGCGGCGACGGGCGTCCACGGCGAGCACGACGCACTGGGCGCCGAACACGCTCGCCAGTCGATCGATCAGCTCGGGGTCTTTCACGGCGGCGCTGTTCACGGCGACCTTGTCGGCGCCCGCGTCGAGCACGGCCTGGGCATCCGCGACGGAACGGATGCCACCACCGATCGTGAACGGGATGAAGAGCTCGTCGGCGGCACGGCGCGCCAGCTCAACGACGGTGTCGCGAGCGTCGGAGGTGGCCGTGATGTCGAGGAAGACGACTTCGTCGGCACCCTCGGCGTCGTACCGGGCGGCGAGCTCGACCGGGTCGCCCGCGTCGCGCAGGCCGACGAAGTTCACGCCTTTGACGACGCGACCTTCCGTCACGTCGAGGCAGGGGATGACGCGCTTGAGGTGCACGACGGAGAGGCTAGGGCGCTCAGCCGCCGGCCACCACGGCCAGCGCGTCTGGGACGTTCACGTCACCCTCGTACAGGGCTTTCCCGACGATCACGCCGTCGAGCCGCGGGTGCTGCAGATCGACGAGCGCTTGGATGTCGGCCAGGGAGCCGATCCCACCGGACGCGATCACGTCGATGCAGTCGAGCGCGAGGAGCTCCTGCATGCCGGTCAGGTCGGTGCCTTCGCCCATGCCGTCGCGGTTCACGTCGGTGAAGACGATCCGCTGCACCCCGCGCTGTGCCAGCGACGTCGCGACCGACACCACGGTCTGATCGGTCGTGTGCACCCAACCGCGTGTGGTGACCAGACCGCCCTTGGCATCGAGGGACACGACGATCCGGTCGCCGCCATGGGCAGCGACGAGCTCATCGACCAGCTCGGGCTGCTCGAGTGCCGCCGTGCCAAGGATCGCGCGCGTCACGCCACCTTCAAACGCGGCAGCCACAGCCTCGGCCGAGCGCAGTCCGCCGCCGGTCTGCACGGGCACGCCGAGGGCGGCGATGCGCCGCAGGTGCTCGGCGTTGGCTTGCGCGCCGTCTTTGGCGCCGTCGAGGTCCACGACGTGCAGCCACTGCGCCCCGCCGTCGACCCATCGCTTTGCGGCGTCGAGCGGATCGGCATCGTAGGCCGTCTCCGCGTCGAAGTCGCCTTTGCGCAGACGCACGGCGCGTCCGCCGCGAATGTCGATGGCTGGGTAGAGGTTCACGGGCACGGCAGGGCCTCGGGGTCGTTGCGAACGCTGCGCCGCGTTAGCTGGCGCGCGCGCAGAGGGTGACGAAGTTCTTCAGGAGACCGAGCCCGTCGCGCGAGCTCTTCTCAGGATGGCACTGGGCGCCGAGCACGTTGCCGCGGCCGACGACCGAGGGGAAGGTGGCACCATAGTGCCCCTCAGCGATCACGATCGACGGGTCGGCTGGGTCAGCCACGAACGAATGCACGTGGTAGAGCGGGAGCGGGTTCGGAAGCCCCGCGACGAGCAGATGCTCCGGCTGGCGCACGGTGAGGGCATTCCAACCGATGTGCGGCAGTTTCTGGCCTTGAGTATCGAGCTGGCGAACCCAGCCGCCGAGGAGGCCCAGTCCCTCGTCGCCACCGAGCTCGTCGGACCCGTCGAACAGCAGTTGCATGCCCAGGCAGAGACCGATGAACGGTTTGCCGCCGCCAGCGAGCTCGCGCACCGCCGCGTCGAGCCCGTTGGCCCGCAGCCGCTTCATCGCCTCCGGAAAGGCGCCGACACCGGGCAACACGAGGCCGTCGGCCTCGCCGAGGCGATCCGGGTCGTCGGTGCGCACCACGTGGGCGCCGACGCGCTCCAGTGCCTTCTCGACCGAGCGACGGTTGCCGAGGCCGAGGTCGACCAACGCAACGGTCGGACCCCCGCCCGCGGCAGGCTGGCTCAGAGCGAGCCCTTCGTCGACGGGATGCCCGTCTCGCGGGGATCGATCGCGACGGCTTGGCGCACGGCGCGCGCCAAGGCCTTGAACGATCCCTCGATCACGTGGTGGGCGTTCGTTCCGGCCAGCACATCGAGGTGGATCGTCGCGCGCGCACCGTTGGCAAACGCACGCACGAACTCCTCGAGGAGCTCGTGCTCGAAGCCTCCGGTCACGCCGGGGACCAGCTGGGGCGCATTGACGGCGGTGAACGGACGGCCCGACAGATCGATGGCGCAGCGCGCGAGCGTCTCGTCCATCGGAATCGTGGCGGCGCCGTAGCGGGTGATGCCGGAGCGGTCGCCGAGCGCCTCCGAGACGGCTTGGCCAAGCACGATGCCCGTGTCTTCCACGGTGTGGTGGGAGCCCGTCTGCGTGTCGCCCTTGGTCGTGACGGTGAGGTCGAGCAGCCCGTGGCGTGCGAACAGGTCGAGCATGTGGTCGAAGAAGCCGACCCCGGTCGTGCGCGTCCCCGCGCCCGACCCGTCGAGGTCGAGCGAGAGCCGAATGTCGGTCTCGGCGGTGGTGCGGGTGATCTCAGCGGTGCGTGCCATCAAGCAGTCTCCTGGTCATCCTGCCGCATTCGGGCCGCCATCGATCTGGCGTGCCACGGGAAGCCTTCGCTTTGCGCGACCGGGACGCCGAGCCACGCGAGCGTTGCGGCGGCCTCAGAGCCGATGCGCACCTCGCTCATGCGCCGGCGGAACACGCGGGTCGACAGGCCAGAGGCAAAGCGTGCAGAGCCCGCGGTCGGGAGGCAGTGGTTGGAGCCAGCGACGTAGTCCCCGAACGCGGTGGCGCTGCCAGGGCCCACGAGCAGGCAACCGGCGCTGCGTACCGTCCGGGCGAGCGGTTCGACCGCAGCGCCGACGAGCTGTAGGTGCTCGGGCGCGTAGGCCTCGCACACATCGAGCGCGGCACGCGCGCTCGCGCAGTGCACCAGCGCCACCTGCGACGGCCGTGGCCAGTCGTCGGTCGCGAGCTCGCGAATCTTGGCTTCGATCGCGTCGAGGAACTCAGCGCTGTCGGACGCCAGCAACACCGTGCTGAGTCCACCGTGCTCGCCCTGCGCCATGAGGTCCAGCGCGACGGGTTCCACTGGCGCGTCGGCACTGGCGGCAATAGCCAGATCGCTGGGTCCGTAGTAGCCATCGATTCCGACGCGGTCGGCGAGTTGACGCTTGGCTTCCTGCGCCCACACGCTGCCTGGACCTGCGATGACGTCGACGCGCTCGATGGTTTCGGTACCGAGCGCGAGCGCGGCCACGCCGTGCGCGCCGCCCATGGCGTAGACCTCGTCGACGCCGCAGAGCGCCGCGGTGCCGAGCACCACGTCGGAGACCGGCGGGGGCGTCAGGATGCAGATCCGCTCAACGCCTGCGGCCCTCGCGGTGACCACGCCCATGACGATCGTCGACGGGTAGGCGGCTTGGCCGCCTGGAGCGTAGATCGCCGCACTGCGGACCGGCACCTCGCGCAGCTCCACGGTGTGGCCCTGGGGAAGGTCGACATGGATCCGCTCACCCACGCCCGCATCGGCCACGATGGCGACGTTGGCGATCGCCGTCTCGAGCCCGGCGCGAACGTCGGCTGCCAGCAGCGCAGGATCAAGCGACTCCGTCGGCACGCGCACGGCGCCGACCGGCTTGCCACCGAGGTCGAACTTGCCGACGTAGTCCAGCAGCGCAGCGTCACCGCCGTCCTCGACCGTCTGGATGATCTCGGCGACAGCCTCGCGGACGCCCGCAGGCGTTGATCCTGCGACGCGCAGGGCACGCGCGACGGCAGCCGGGTCGGCGCCGTCGTAGCGCTGGATCGGCAGGTCGTCGCTCACGCGCGCGCCGTGACCTCGCGCAGCCGGCGCGTGATGTCGTCGATGATCGGCGCCGACAGGGCACTTGCGACCGGGTTCGCGATGAGGCGGGCGGTCGTGGTGTAGATCTCTTCGCGCTCGACCAGCCCATTGGCCTTGAGCGTGCTGCCAGTGGCGGTGAGGTCGACGATCGCGTCGACCATCCCGGTGAGGGGCGCCAGCTCGACGGAACCCTTGACTTCCACCAGCTCAGCTTGACGGCCGGTCGACTGGAAGTACTCGGTTGCGGTGTGGATGTATTTGGTCGCCACGCGCACGCGTCCGAGCCGTCGCTGCTGCTCGATCGTCGGGTCTACGCCGTCGAGCGTGGCCAAGATCATGCGAGCGCCGGCGTAGTTCAGGTCAGCGAGCTCGACGACCTTGCGGCCGGGGTGCTCGAGGAGGACATCCTTGCCTGTGATGCCAAGCGCTGCCGCTCCGGATTCGACGTAGATCGGCACATCCGACGGGCGCATCGTGATGATCCCGAGTTCCGGGAAATACAGCCGGCGGTCCTCCTCGCGGACGGCCGTGGTGTCGATGCCGATCGCGTCGAGCACGTTGAGCGTGTCTTCGAACATCGCGCCGCGTGGCACCGCGAAGGTGATGCCCTCAAAGCTGGTCATGCGCCACCACCAAGGGTCTGGGCTCGGTGCACGGCGTCCACGGCGAGCGCGAACCCGACCGCGGGGCGATCGGCACCGAACCGCCCGACGAGGTCGTCGTACCGCCCGCCCCCGCCCATCGGCTCACCGAGCGCAGGATGCACGGCATCGAACACGAGGCCGGAGTAGTAGTCCAGGTCGCGCACGAGCCCGATGTCGACGATGACCCGGGCGCGCTCGGCTTCGGGCAGCGCCGCGATCGTCGCGGCAAGTTCAGCCCCTGGGTCGCCCAGCTCGGTGGCGTGCTCGGCCAGCACCTGCGCCGAACCACGCGTGCGCAGAATCCCCACCACGCGCTCGACTTCGGTCACGCTCAGTCCGGCCTCTCCGAGCACGAGCTCGAGCTTGACGATCTGGCCGGCCAGCAAGGCGTCATGCGCCGCGGCGATCACGCCGTCGCTCACGCCGACTGCGCGAAGCAGCGTCTCGCTGAGTCGAGCATCCCCGACGACCAAGCGGGCGCTCGAGAGGCCTACGGCGTCAAGGGCGCGCGCCGCGAGGCCAAGGATCTCGCGATCGCCGTCGCCGCCCGGAATTCCGATCAGTTCGATCCCGATCTGCTGCACTTCGTGGGCCCGGCCCTGGAGCGCCGGGACCGGCTGGTAGGCGATCCGGTCGTACCAGAAGCGCAGCGGTTCGCTGTCGGCCGGGTAGCGCATCGCCGCGACGCGAGCGATGGGCACCGTCATGTCGCTGCGGAGCGAAAGCCAAGCACCGCGGTCATCGACCAAGCGGTAGCTCGGGGTCACGTCGCCGAGTTCGCCCCGCGCAAGGACGTCGGCGTATTCCAGGGTCGGCGTCTTGACCTCGCCGTAACCGGCGGACTCGAACTCCGCGCGCACGCCTTCGGTGATGGCGCGCAGTTCGCGCGCCTCCTCGGGCAGCACATCGCGGCTCCCGGGCGGGAGTCGAACGACCTCACCAGCGCGGACCGTGGTGGCAGGTTCCAGTGAACGGGCCACGGGTTAGACGGGTTGGCGCTGGATCTGCATGCCGAGGGCGCGCAGACGGTCGTCGATCCGCTCGTAGCCGCGGTCGATCTGGCGGATGTTGTAGATCTGCGACTCGCCTTCAGCGCAGGCAGCCGCGATCAGCATGGCCATGCCGGCTCGAATGTCTGGAGACTCCACCCGCTGCCCGCGAAGCCGAGCGGGACCGTTGACGATCGCGCGGTGCGGATCGCACAGCGTGATGTCGGCTCCCATGAGAACCAGCTTGTCGGTGAAGACGAGGCGGTTCTCGAACATCCACTCGTGGATCAGAACCGAGCCGGAGCACTGGGTCGCCAGAGCGACCGCGATCGAGGTGAGATCGGCAGGGAAGGCCGGCCAAGGACCGTCCTGGATCTTCATCTTGTGCTCGCCTACGTCGCGCTTGGCGATGAGCTGCTGGTCGCCAGGGACGATCAGATCGTCGCCGTCGGCCTCGCTGCGGAGTCCCAGCTTCTCGAACGCAAGCTTGATCATGCGCAGGTCGTCGTGGTCGACACGCTCGATGCGCAGCTCTCCGCCAGTGACACCCGCAAGCGCCATGAACGACCCGATCTCGATGTGATCGGGGCCGACCTCATGGCGGCAGCCGCCGAGCTCATCTTTGCCGTGCACGACGAGCACGTTGGAACCGATGCCCTGGATCTCCGCGC
>JAEMRF010000463.1 GCA_016463515.1 Solirubrobacteraceae bacterium
CCGACGGGTGGTAGAAGTCGACGAACTCCGGCAGCTGGGTCCACTCCAGGATCCAGCGGTCCGGGTTCTGCACCCACGGGTTTTGGTCGGGCTCATGGCCTGCGAAGCGCGCCTTCGTGGAGACCACGGTGGCGAAGTTCTCGCGTTCAACGGCGATGGTCGCTTGTGCAGCTGCAGCCGTCACGTGGGCGTCGAGGTCGTCGCCCCACGCGCGCACGCCGGCGCCCGAGTCGTAGGAGGCAAACAACGTCTTGAGCAAGTACCCCGACGGCAACGCCAAATAGGGGTACGTGAGGATCACAACCTTGGCGTCGGCATGCAGCTGCTCACCGAGGTCCTCGAGTTGCGCGGCAAGGTTGGCCTGAACCGTCGGCATCTCATCGGTGCCGTTCTCCAGCGCGATTCGACAGTTGTTGGGGCCGGCCAGCACCGGGGTGAAGCACCACGGGACCATGTTCCCGAAACCGGCATCGTTGCCGCCGATCGTCATGAGCACCAGGTCGGTGTTCGCCGGTACCTGGCTGATCTGGAACGCGAGGCTCTTCTCCGGCGTGCCGCCGGTCCCCAGCACCTCCGCGCCACCGCACGCAAGGTTGGTCACGTTGACGGTATGCCCCTCGGCGCGCGCCAGCTCGCCGTACTTCTGCCCCCATGTGTTGGGGCTGCGGTAGCACGGAGCTCCAGACGAGTTGCCGCCGCCGACGCCAGCGCTGTAGCTGTCGCCGAGCAGGGCCACGTCGAGGGTCTTGGCTTCAGCAGCCGCGGCGCCAGCAAGCGAGCAGGCAGCGGCCATCAGCGCGGTTATCGCGCGAAGCGAACGAGTCATGGAGTCCTCCGAGGGACCGGACGGTGGGATGAGCGAGGCGGCGACCGATTGGGCCAACCGCGACGCCGGCTGGAGCGGCCGGCCCGGCGGACAATACCGATGGTATTCGGATGCTGTCCAGTGCTGACGTTTGCGTCCCACCGTCGGGGGTCGCGCGGACGAAACCCCGCGCGGCCCCCCATGACCTCAGCGGCCGGAGACCCAGATGCGGCCGACGCTGTGGAAGCCGATGGCCCGAGCGGTGGCCTGCGTGAGGTCAAACTCACGGCCTGCGTGGAATGGGCCGCGGTCGACGACGGTGGCGTGCGTCGAACGACCGCCGTACCGGACGGTGAGCTTGGTTCCGCACGGCAGGTGCTTGTGGGCAACGCCACGCAGACCACTCGTAAGCGTCTGGCCGCACGCGGTTCGGTTGCCGAACAGCCCGGGGCCGTACCAGGACGCGGTCGTCGATCGCAGCTTGCGCACCTTGCCCACTGGCACGTCTGCGGTTTCCACCCCACCATCGGTGCGGGTCACGATCAGTCGCAGCCGCTCCCCTGGCGATGCGGTGCCTTGAAGCCGGAAGCGACGACCGGCCGACGCATCGGCCTCGGCGACTTTGCGGCCGGTCGAGCCAACGCGCAGCTCGGCGTGAATCGGGACGGTCGTCGACCGCCCCCTGACCACGACGACGCGCCCACTGACCGTGAGCTGTCGTTCGGTGATTCTCACCAGCCGGCCGCTTTTGGGCACCGTCGCGATGCCCACGCCGCCGGACGCGGCAGCAGCCGTCGCCACCGGTGGTGGCGACGTGGGAACGGGCGTTTGGGACTGCGCAGGCGCAGCGGTGGTGGCACTCGCGAGCAGGGCGAGCGTCGGGATTGCGGCACGCGAAAGCGCGCTTGCATATGGGGGCATGTGACCTCGGTGGCCTTGCCTACGAGGTGAGCTGACGGGCTCGCGGTCCTCTGCGCCCTGAGATGGCGCGTCGTTGGATCGCTACGCGTGGCACGCCACGCGATTCGCCCCGGCCGGCGTTGGTGCAACGCCAGCATTGGGTCCCCCGCTCCGGCGCCGCGGACGGCACCGAACTCGGCAAGTTCGATTACGCGGAGGCACGTTACCGGCGGATTCCGGTGGCCCCGCGTGAGCCTGCCCACACATCGCAGTGGCCCCCTTGACCACTGCGGATTCAGGCGCTAAAGGGGCCGGTTGGCCCCGGCTGGTCAGCCGACTTATGCGGCTTCCATCATCGGCATCGCTTCGGCGACGACCGGACGCAGCTTGGCGAGCCCCAGCCGCAGCCGGCTCTTCACCGTGCCAAGCGGGGCGTCGACTCGACGCGAGATCTCCTCGGCCGTCAGCCCGCCCCAGTATGCGAGCACCACGGCCTCGCGCTGCGGCTCTGGGAGGCAATCCAGCGCCTCGCGCACGGCCTGGGCCCGCTCGTCCGCGAGGACGGCTGGGACCGGGTCGTCGGCCGAGGTGGGCTCAGCCCGCTCGACCACAGCCGTCAGACGGTCCTGCGCCCGGCCAGCAGCTTGCCGCTCGCGCCACAGATCCAGCGCCCTGGAGCGCGCCATCAGCCGAAGGTACGGGAGCAGGTCGCCGCGCGAGGCGTCGAACCGGTCGGGGCGGCGCCAGAGCCGCATGAACACGTCGTGGGTCACGTCGTCGG
>JAEMRF010000464.1 GCA_016463515.1 Solirubrobacteraceae bacterium
ACGCGCCCGATAGGATTCGAACCTATGACCTTCGGTTCCGTAGACCGACGCTCTATCCAGCTGAGCTACGGGCGCAGGACGGGGAACAATAGCGCGAGATGGGATTTCGCGTCGTTGTGACGGTGGGGTCTAGTTGGAGGCCGTTGCGGCGAGTTGGCAGCGGGCGCAGCCGCTGAGCATGGTTGAGGCCGCGGGGAGCGCTCCGGCGGATGGGGCAGCGCCCGGCGCGGGGCTCGTGGCGGCGGTGATGCTCTCGACCAGGGCGGCGACGGCGGCCCGGGTTGCCTCGGTGGCTTGCTGGTTGGCGGCGTCGCGCTGCTGCTCGGCCGCGCGGGCCTGCTTCTCGAGGTTGGCGGCTTGCGCCTCCAGGGCCTTCTGCCGCTTGCGCTCGGCATCCGAGAGGCCGCCCTTCAGGTTCTGCGTGATCTGGTCCTGCGTCTGCTGGAGCTTCTTCAGCAGGTTCGAGAGCGACTCGAGCGCCTTGGCCTTGCGGTCGAGGATCTGCTGCAGTCTGATCGACGTCTCCTGACCGAGATCCGCGGCGCCGTCAAGCGTTACGGCCTGCACCGACATGGCCGCCCGGGCCACATCCTTCTTCGTCATCGCGGCCGTGGCTTGCCCGTCGACCGGGAACTGCACCTCCGCGGCGGCGGCCTCACCGCTCCCGCCACCGGCCTTGGCGATGCCCACGGCTGGGGGCAGCGTGATGGTCTGCGTCTTCACGTCGTTGCCGCTCTTCTTCTCGAGGACCACGGTCGCCACCGCCGCAACGAGCTGGCCCTCCGCCGCCGGGACCTCCGCCGCCAAACCGAACTTCATCGCCTCCAGGCGCGCCTGGATCCTGGGATCCGGCTTCACCCGGCGCTTGTCGGTGGGTGAGAGGTCGTCGACCTCCTCCGCCCGCGCGACCTGGCTGGTGGGGCGGGGCCGCCTCAGCGACCCGGACGCCTGCGCTTGCGACGCCGCAATCGCCTCTTCGATCGGCTCGGTTCTCGGCCGCCTCGAAGAGCCGGGCACGCTCGCCGTCGCCGCTGCCAGCTCCGGGGCCTTCACGACCTTCCCCGCCCCAGACGGCACGGGCTGCCGCTGAGATGAACTCACCGGCGGCGCCAGGGGAACGGGCGCGGGCTCGGGGGTCGTTGGCACGGGCGACGCGATCAGCGACGCGTCGGTGATGAGCTCAGGCGCGGCCGGGCCGGGTGCGGCAGCCAGGCGGGCGACCTCGGTGGCCGTGAGCGCGCGGTCGTAGAGGCGGACCTCGTCGATGCCGCCGGGCCAGTCGTCGGCGTTGGCGAAGAAGTTGCAGCCGTCGACGGGGTAGCCATCGACGTAGAAGTCGCGGCCGCTCAGGCCGTAGTTGATCGGCGCCGCGACGGGCTTGGGCTCGCCGACAAGCTGACCGTCGACGTAGAAGCGCAAGCTGGACCCGTCGAAGGTGCCCGCGAGCAGGTGCCACTGGTTGTCGTAGACCGCATTGGGCGAAGGGGAGTCGGCAAGCACCGAGCTCTCAGCCGGCACCGCGGAGGTCGTGCGCACATAGAACGTGAGCCCTGGGCGGTTCGGGTAGCCCGTGTAGAACGCAAAGGAGGACCCGCCGCAGGTCAGCCCGTCGTCGCCGCGGCCGGCGATGTAGCGCAGGGTGCCGGGGTTGCCGTTCTGCCTGACCCACGCCAGCAGCGTGAGCTGGGGCGGCGCCAGCAGCGGCGAGATGAGCAGCAGCGGCGTGAGGTTCGTGGCGAGCGTCGCGCCCGTGCCAAAGCGCGCGGGGCTACCCACGTGGACGGACCCGTTGGGCGCGCGCAGGGCCAAGCCGTTGCCGGAGGCGTCCGGGGTGACCTCGGAGACGCCCTCCTCGTAGCTGCCATCCAGCGGCCACTGACCCACGAGCGGAGGCGCCGCCTGGGCGCCCACCGGGCAGGCCACCAGCGCCCCGAACATCGCGATACCCGCCACCAACCGTCGCATTCGCGCAACCTCCCACACCTCGGCGCCGTTCGCGACAGAGTCCGACCCTGAACTTTCGGCTGGCGGCGCTAGAAGCCGCACTCCTCGATCCGGCCCTCGATGCTCGCGTCGGTCGAGCCGCGGGAGTAGGGCGTCGACCAGCCGATGGCGGGCTGGCCCACGCGTGGCACGACCGACACGAAGAGCCACGCGTCGTTGTAGGCATCCGAGCAGAGGTCAGCCCCGGACTCCACGTCGGTGACCTGCAGCGAGGTAGCAAAGCGGCGCCCGGCGGCGATGGGCCAACGGCCGATGACCTCGGTGGCGCCGAGCGTGGTGGGCGTGAGCAAGCCGGTGGGCTGCGTGAGGGCGATCGTGTGGCGTGCGCCGTTGCCCGACGGGACGTTGCCAGGGTCGGTGGCCTGCGGCTGGCTGAGCACCTCAGCCGGCGGCGTCAGCATGCTGGTGGCCAGCGCCGGGCGAGGGAGGCGGTCGAACGTGCTCTCGCCGAAGTAGACCTCGGAGAACACCGGCGAAGCGC
>JAEMRF010000465.1 GCA_016463515.1 Solirubrobacteraceae bacterium
CCGTGATCACCGGTGAGCTCGAGCTGCAGGACCTTGCGTTCGTTGAGCTCGGCCAGGAGCACGTCTGGGTCGACGTAGAGGCGGCCGGCGTCGTCGGCGTGGATCGTCGAGCTGACCTCCAGCGCGTGCTCGGCCACCGCGTTGCGCAGCTCCACGTCAGACAGGACGACCACGCCGGCCTCGCCGATCAGGCTCAGCGGGCTGACGAATCGGTCCAGCGGAAGGAGCTCGGCAATGTCGGGGCGCTCGGACTCGGCGCCTGCGGCCATCTCCGGCGCGACGCGCAGCTCGGCAGAGAGCTCCGCGGCCGGAGCGATCTCGATCTCTTGCAGCTCGGCGATCGAGCGCTGGGTGAAGGTGGAGAAGGACCGGATCGACTCGATCTCGATGTCGAAGAGGTCGATGCGAACGGCGTTGTCGGACGTGGCGGGGAACAGATCGAGCAGGCCGCCGCGGATCGCGAACTGGCCGCGGTCCTCGACCTGCTCGACGCGCTCGTAGCCGCGGTCGACGAGCTCGGTGGAGAACTCGTCGAGGTCGATCAGGTCGCCCTTGGCCAGGCTCGTGGAGTGCGGGCGCAGCGCCGGATCCGGGATGAGCTCGGCCAGCGCTGCGGCGCTGGCCACGATCACCGGCTGGGGCGTGGTGGTCGCCACCACGTCGTCGGCGCTGACGGCGTCGACCAGGGCGTCGATCGCCGCGATGCGCAGGCCGATCAGGTGCGGCGGCGGCGCCAGGTGGGACTTGTAGGCCACGCCGCGCGCCGGATACCAGCGGGCGCGCTGCGGAGCCAGCCACGCGGAGAGCTCATGGGCGAGCTCGCGGGCCTCGTCTTCGCTGGAGCAGACCACGAGCAGCGGCTCGTCGCGGTCGACGGCCATCGAGGCAATCACGTAGGGACGCAGCGTCTGGCTGACCACTGCCGTACCGCCATCGAGCAGGGCCTTCCCCTCGGGGGTGCGGTCCAGGTGGTCGAGCAAGGGGCGCAGGGTCATGCCGTGGGAGGAGTCTAGGTGGACTCGGGGTCAGCCGCCGCTCGCCTCACGGCGGACCAGGAGCAGCTCGGCAACGAGCTGGCTGGCGGCGACGGCGGCCTGGAGCGGGTCGTCGCCGCGGGAGCGCGCCGCGACGTAGGCGACGGCGAACGTGTCGCCAGCACCCGTGGCATGAACTCCCGTGACGCGGAACGCTGGCGGGACCACATGATGCTCGCCGCCGAAGAACAGGTCGCAGCCCCGCGAGCCGTGCGTCACGATGACCTCGGGCACGCCGAACCGTGCCGCATCCTCGGCAGTGAATGTCGGCCGTCCGGTGAGGACCGTGGCTTCGTCGTCGGCGAGCTTGAGGATCTGCAGTCCAGCCAGGAGTGCCGGGTCAAACGCCGCGTCGACACGCAGTGGTCCAGCCGCCGCAACGCGGACCAACCCCTGACCGTCATAGGCGACGCGATGGCCGCCGGCGACGAGCCGAGCGATCGCGCCCGGCGTAAAGTCCGAGCGCAGCAGCGGGGCCACGTGGACCCAGGTCGTCGCGATCCTGGCCGCGTCGATGTCGTCGGCCTCCCACGACGGTCCGACGGCGTCGACGGTCATGGTGCGGTCGTCGCCCTCGTAGTGCATGCCGAACGCGCTGGTCACTTGCGCCGGCAGGACCGTGACCGGGACGCCAGCCCCGGTCAGGACGTCGTCGAACAGCGCGAGGTCCGTTGGCGCTGCGCGGGTGACGATGCGGCCAGGGACGCCGGTGGCCTCGAGCGGCATGGCCACGAACGACGGCCCGCCGCCCGGCGTCGGGGGACCTTCGTCGATGCGGTCCACGGCGACGTTGCCAAGGACCGTGACACCCGCGCCGAGCGGGGCAGCGGGCGCAGCCACAGGTCAGCGGCGGCGCTGGCCGCCGGCCTCGAGCGTCGTGCGACCGTCGATCACCGACTCGACGAGGTCGGCGGCGTCGCTGACGAGTTTCGCGACCTCAGCCGGCGGCTCACTGAACTTGCCCAGGACCCACGCCGAGACGATCTCGGGATCGGTGGAGTCCGGGCGCGAGACGCCGATGCGGATCCGGCCGAAGTCGGGCGTGCCGAGCTGTGCCTTCATCGACTTCAGCCCGTTGTGGCCAGCGAGCCCGCCACCCAGGCGCGCGCGAAGGTCACCGAACTTCAGGTCGATCTCGTCGTGAATCGCGAGCACGTGGTCGACCTCGACCTTGTAGGCGCCACGTGCAGGGCTTGCCGCCTCGCCGATGAGGTTCATGAAGGTTTGCGGCCAGAGGAGAGCGACGCGAGGGCCGCCCGGCATCGTGCGGCCCTCAGCGACCTGGGACTTGAAGCGCACCTTGCGGTCGCGCTTCAGATCCCAGCGGCGCTCGAGCTCGTCGAGCACCATCCAGCCGACGTTGTGCCGGGTGCGCGCGTACTGCGCACCCGGGTTGCCGAGGCCGACGAGCAGCCAGTCGGCCGGCGGCGTACCGCCGAGCCGCATG
>JAEMRF010000466.1 GCA_016463515.1 Solirubrobacteraceae bacterium
TCGACGCCGACCAGCTTGGCGGCGCGCTCGCCGACCGCGCGGGTCTGGCTGGCGACGGTGCCCAGCGCATCCTGGGTCAGCTCGACGGCCTGATCGGTGACCTCTTCGACGCGCGAGGCGGCCTCTTCGAGGGCCGGCTGGTTGCGCAGCCGCTCCAGGGCGGCCTCGCCGCGCTCGACGAGCTTGTTGTACTGGCTGGTCGCCTCGTCGGCGTACTTCTCGGCAACCTTGCGCAGCTCCTCGGGGGTCAGCTTGTCGCGCAGCTCGTCGAACTGGGTGGGCAGATCCTCCTGCAGCTTGGTCAGGCGGGCGCGGCCCTCTTCGACGCGGGTCTTGCTGTCGGTGCGGGCTTCGTCGGCACGGTCACGCAGGGTCTCGACGATCTCGTTGACCTTGGCCAGGGCCAGATCGGCAGCGCCGACAGCCGCCAGCAACGGAGCCTTGAGGTCTTCGACGGTGGGCTGGGTCTTCTCGCTCATGGTTCTTCCTCTCAGATGGTGGTCGGTTGTGCAGCGGGTTGTTCGGGTTCCGGCTCGGATTCGGCTGCTGCAGCTTCGATTTCGGCCTCAGCCTCGTTCTGCTGGCAGAACGAGTTGTAGATGTCGAGCAGCACCTGCTTCTGCCGCTCGGTGATCGCGGTATCGGTAACTATCGCGTCACGCACCTTGCTGCCCTCGCTGGGTTCGAGCATTCCGGCTTGGACGTAGAGCACCTCGGCGGAGACACGCAATGCCTTGGCGATCTGGCTGAGCACATCAGCCGACGGTTTACGGAGCCCACGCTCGATCTGGCTGAGGTAGGGATTGCTGACCCCGGCCTTTTCGGCGAGTTGGCGCACCGATACCTGCGCCGCCTCGCGTTGGGCCCGGATATAGCCGCCGATGTCGTGCGCGGCGTTGCTCACCACGACGGCAAGATTTTCGTCCTGCGTCACGATGAACCTCCGATCCGTCGGTTTTTGGCTGACGGAAACCACGGTAGGCACGAGTGCTAACTATTGCAAGCACTCTGCTAGCACTTTAGAAGAGCAGCTGGGCCACCGTGTAGATGACCAGACCGGCCAGTGACCCGACCACCGTGCCGTTGATCCGGATGAACTGCAGGTCACGGCCCACATGGAGCTCGATCCGGCGGCTCGCCTCATCGGCATCCCAGCGCTCGATCGTCTCGGTGATGATCGCTGTGATCTCCGTCCCATACTGCGCGACGAGGTGCTGAGCGGCCCGCACGATCCAGTTGTCGACCTTGTCGCGCATCTCCGGGTCATCGCAGAGCGACTCACCGATCCGCACCACCGAGTCCGAGACCCGGGTCCGCAAGGTCGAAGACGGATCATCGACGGATTCCAGCACGATCCGCTTGGCTGCGGCCCATGCCGTCTCCGCCGCCCGCGCGACCTCATCGCGCGCCATGATCTGCTCCTTGACGTTCTCCGCACGCTGGATCGTGGCGCCGTCGTTCTGCAGGTCGTCGGCGAACTCGAACAGGAACTTGGTGGCCGAGCGACGCAGCTCGTGGTTCGGGTCACGGCGCACCTTGTCGGTGAAGTCCATCAGCTCGCGATGGATCCGGTCGCCGACCAGGTGATCCACCCAGCGTGGTGACCAGGTCGGGGAATCGCGTTCGATCACCCGCTCGATCACTTCCCCGGAGTTCAGCGACCACTGGAAGGCGCGGTCGGCCAGCAATTGGAGCAGCGCCTCCTGGCGGCCCTCCTCGAGCAGGCTGGACAGCACCCGCCCGATCGGTGGGCCCCACTGCGGTTCGGCGATGCGCTTGATGATCATCCGGTCCAGCACCTGCTGGACGTCTTCGTCGCGCAGCATCTCGATGAGCACGCGCAGCACCGTGGACACCTCGGCGGCCACGCGCTCGGCATTGCGCCGATCCGCGAGCCACTTACCGGTCCGGCCCGCCACCTCGGCGTCGCGCAGCTTCGTCGCGACCACGTCGGCCGACATGAAGTTCTCCCGCACGAAGGTGCCCAGACCTTCGCCGAGCTGATCCTTCTTGCGTTTGATGATCGCGGTGTGCGGAATGGGGATACCGAGCGGATGCTTGAACAGCGCGGTCACCGCGAACCAGTCGGCGAGCGCACCGATCATGCCCGCCTCGGCGGCGGCGCGCACATAACCCACCCACGGTGCGGCGCCACGGGATTGGAGCCAGGTGCTCAGCAAGAAAATCACCGTCGCGCCGAGCAGGAAGCTCAGCGCGACGACCTTCATCCGCCGCAACCCGCGCTGCCGTTCCCGGTCCGCCTCCGAGTCGGCACCGGCCAGTGACTCCGCGAAACTCGTGTGTACCACTCCCCCATCATCCGCTACGGCACCAGTGGCCCGTCCACCGTAGTATCGAGTCGACCTAGTGATTGGATTATCACGACTGTGGCACAGCAGAGCGCGGCAGCGGTGAAGACCGATGGCCGGAAACGACGCTGGCACCAGCACAAAGTCGAACGACGAAATGAGCTGGT
>JAEMRF010000467.1 GCA_016463515.1 Solirubrobacteraceae bacterium
TGCCCGTCTCCGCACTGCGGGACTGGATGTTGCAGGTGGTGTCAGTGTGAGGTGACTGGCACCTTTCGCAGCGTTGCAGGACGCCGCGTGTTGACTCGCCGTGGCGCACGGTTAAGATCGCGCATCCTGATGTCACTGTTCGATGAACTGAGCGGCGCCCTGAGCAGCATCGCCGGCGTGCTCTCCGCGCTCGGCCCGCGCCCCGACGGCGATCCGGCCGGTATGCGCGCCTTGGCTCGCGCCATCGAGGCCGAAGCCGAGACCGTCGGCACGATCGCGTCCCGCGCCGGTGGTCTGCCGGGCGAGATGGTGTTCGTCGGTCCGGCCGCGAGCCGGTTCGCCGGCCATGCGTCGCAGGTGCGTGGCGTGGTCTCGTCGGCGGCTGGTCAGCTCGAGCGGGTTGCTGCCGACGTGCGGCGCCAGGCTGCCCAGGTCGAGCGCGCCCAGCAGGAGTACGACCGCGCTCGCAAGGGCCTGGAAGACAAGATCCAGGACCTGACCGCGCAGCTTCGGAACGCCAGCCGATGAGCCGCATCACGCTGGTGCCGGCGAGCGTCAAGGCCGGCTCGCGGACGGCCCGAACGCTCTGCGTCGAGGTCGGCTCGAGTGCGGCACGCGTGCAGAGCCTGCCGATGCCATCCGGACTGAAGACCGACGTGGCTGGGCAACTCAGCAAGATCGGCGGCTCGCTGATGCGCGCGAGCGCGTCGTTCGCGAGCCAGAGCGCATGGCTGAGCCACCGGGCTACCCTCGGCCTGCTCGCCGACTCGCCGGCCGGGTTCGTGCTGGACCTCACCGAGCCGCCGCTCCTCTCGCCCCACGCTCCCAAGCCGGGGGCCAAGCCGGACGAGAAGGATCCGGGGTTCCTTGCCGGCCTCGGCGCGGGACTCAAGGACCTCGGCGAAGGCGCGCTGCGTACCGGCGCCGCGGTGAACTACATCAACCCGCTCTACCACCTGGCTCCGGACAGCGTGATGCCGTTCAAACGCACCCAGGAGAAGTGGAACAAGGAACTTCTCGAGGGGCTGAAGTGGGCCAGCAAGCATCCGGACCAGTTCCTCGAGGCTGCCGGGAAGGACCTCGTCGCCTACAACGAGCACGCCAAGGGCCACCACCGATTCGGGGGCGGCAAGAACACCATCGCGATCCTCGAGCTCTTCGTCGCGCCCGCCAAGATCGCGAAGGTCGGCAAGACGATGTCGCAGACGGCCAAAGCGAACCGCGCCTCCTCTGAGGCCGCGCGGCTGTCAGGAAGTGCGCGTGCCGAGCTCGACAACGCGATCTCCCGTCGCCGAACCGAAGAGGCCCGCGTCATCACCAAGCGTGACACCGAGAGCAACGCCGACTTCGAGACGCGCAAGCGCCTGCACGAGATGCAGCTCAACACCGCGAAGCTCGAATGGCGCGCCGCCAAACGCGACGCCTACGAGGCCAACAAGCGGCTGCGCGAGGCGCAGCAGCGCGCCTCCGAGGCCGCGGCAGCGGCGCAACGCGCCCGCGACGAACTCAACGCGAAGATCAAACAGAACCTGCACGAGAAGGTCACCCAGCCGATCGATCGCAACACTGCGCATGAGGCATTCGAGGCTGAGCGCGAGAAGCAAGAGGAGCGCAGGCGTGAACGCCAAGGCCGCTGATCCCATGAGCACCGACTTCTCGACCGAGGAGCTGGCCCTGCTGGCGCGGTTCGCCGAGGTCACCCCGCTGTTTGGCCTCGCGGAGCCCGAGCTCGACGATGCCGGCTGGAACGCCGTGTTCAACGGGCTGATGGCCCGCGGCGTGATCGAGCCGCGAACGGGTGGCGACGGCGAGCTGGGCGTCGGCTTTGCCGAGGGGTACGCGCCGCTGCTCGGGGTCGCGCTGCTCGCCACGCGCGCCACCAGCCTGCGGTTCCGTCAGACCGACCAGCAAGCGGTGCTCACCTTCCTGCGCGAGCCAGAGGTCGCGGTCCTGCACGAGCTGACCGACCAGGGCCTGCATCGCTTCTCGCCGATCGCCGCGGACTCGGTGCCTGCGCGCGTCGCCGAGCTCGTACGCGGCGCGCTCAGCCCGGCCGACGACGACGCCGGCTCCGTCGGCCAGCTCGTGCGCGTGACCACCGACGACTATCTGCAGGCTCTCGATGCGCTCGATGCCAGCGGCATCGACGTGGCGCTGCAGGCACTCCCGGCTGCAGCCGACTACCTGCGTGCCGTCGACGCGGCCCGGGGTTCGATCTCGGTTGCCGACTGGATCCTGCAAGACGACGGCAGGCTCGTGGGCGAGGTGCTCTCGCTGCTGGACGGCGGCGGCGGGCTCTGGGTCGCCGACCAGGACGAGCTTTCCGTCGTGCTCGAGCCCGCCGCGCGCGGCGACGTGCTCGCGCGGGTGGCGGCGGTCGTCGACTGACCCTGCCGCGAGGGGCCGCGCGCACGCCCTCGCGCGCCAGCGAATCCGCGGCAACCGCCGTTGGCGTACCCTGAGACCGATGGGCG
>JAEMRF010000468.1 GCA_016463515.1 Solirubrobacteraceae bacterium
CGGGGGCGTGCGGGCCGGTCGCCGAGGGCCGGATGCTGCTCGTGCACGGCATGCGGCTGCGGCGCGCCCGGCGGATCGCCGACTCGCGCGAGCCGCTGCGTCGCGCCGTCGCCCTGCTGGAAGGCGCGGGTGCCCTGCCGTACGCCGGGCGCGCACAGCGCGAGCTGGACGCCACCGCCGAGCGCGCCCACCGGGACACCGGCGACCACGACCGGCTCACCCCGCAGGAGCTGCAGATCGCGCGGCTGGTGGCCCGAGGACGCACGAACAAGGAGATTGCCGCCGAGCTTGCGCTGTCGCCGCGCACGGTCGGCCACCACCTCACGAGCATCTACCGCAAGCTCGGCGTGCCGTCGCGCGCGGGTGTCGCGGGCGCGTTGGCCCACCTGCCCTGACGGCGCTCAGGGCGAGGCGATCAGCGCCTGCAGCTCGGCCCGTGAGGTGATGCCGAGCTTCGGGAACATCCGGTACAGATGCGAGCCGACCGTGCGGTGCGAGAGGTACAGGCGCGCGCCGATGTCGCGGTTGCTCAGACCCTCCGACGCGAGCTGTGCGATCTGCAGCTCCTGCGGTGACAGCACGGACGCCGCGTCGATCTGCCGAGCACCGGAGGCCTCACCCGCCGAGCGCAGCTCTTCACGCGCGCGGTCGGCCAGCGGGGCGAGGCCGAGCGCATCGAACGCGTCGCGCGCGGCGCGCAGCTGCGCCCGCGCGTCGGCCGCCCGCCGACGGCGCCGGAGCCCCGAGCCGTATTCGAGCTGGACGCGGGCGCGGAGCACGGGCTGGCGCCCGCAGGCCGCGAGCGCCTCGACCGCCCGCGCGTCGGCCTGGTCGTCGCCGGCCGCCAGGAGGCGGGCGTAGGCGATCGACGCGTCGAGGTGCGCCGATCGCTCCTGCGCGCCGGCCATCCGCGAGAGGACGGCCTCGACGGCAATCGGCCCGCCCGAGCGCACGGCTGCCTCGGCGGCGTCGGCGACGCACCACTGCGCGACGAACGGGACGTGCCACGCGGTCTCGGAGTCGAGGACGGAATCGAGGTGCGCCCTCGCGCGGTCGGGCTCGTCGGCGGCCAGCAGCGCGAGGCCGCGGGCCAGCTCGATGAGCGAGCGCATCCCATCCGCCTCCCCGGGGGTGAGCGCCGCCTGCGCCTCGTCGGCCAGCGCGAGCGCCCGTTCGGTGTCGCCCCGCAGGCCCGCGAGCGCGCCGGTGACGGCTGATCCCGACAGCGCCCACAGCGGCTGCTCGGTCTCGCGTGAGACCCGTATGGCGTCCTCCGCGATGGCGAGCGCCGCGGCCCAGTCCCCGGTGAAGACCGCCGCCCAAGCTCGCCCGACCAGCGCCGGTGCGAGCAGCCCGTAGCGCCCGCGCGCCCGCAGCTGGGCGATGGCGCGGTCGCCGATCGTGACGCCGCGCCCGAAGGAGCCGACGATCGCGGCGCTCACTGTCAGCAGCCGCAGCAGGTCGACCGGGACGTCGTCGGGGTCGAGCCGATCGAGATCGGCGCGGACCTCGCTGCCGTGAGTGGTCGGCGCCGCGAGGCTGAGCACGATCACGCGGACGGCCGCTGCGGGCTCGGGGAGCCGGCGCGCGGCCTCGAGCAGGCGGTCGTCGATCTCCGGTGGCACGGACGCCCACCAGCGCCGGAACGCGACCGTCATCAGCGCCTGGCACGCCCGGGGGACGTCGCCGGCGGCGAGCACCTGGTCGACACGGTCGAGGTACGCCGCGCACCATGCGGGCTCCGGGGCGCGCTGCTCCGCGGTTGCGGCGAGCCACGTGCAGCGCGGGACGTCGCCGGCGTCGAGCGCGAGCGCGTCGGCGTCGCGCAGGAGCGGGTGCACGAGGTCGACCCGCCCGATCTCGAGTGCGACCTCCGCGCCGTCGAGCAGGCGCGCGCCGCGGCGGGGCTCGTCGGCCGTCAGTGCCGCCGCCCGTCCGAGTGTGCGGACTGCGGTGACGGACGAGCCCCGGCGCATCGCCTGCTGCGCGAGCGCGGCCAACTCGTCGGCGAGCGCGTCGTCCGGGCCCGTGGCCGCGGCGACGCGGTGCCAGACGGCCCGGGCCGGGTCGTCGCGCAGCGCCACCGCGAGCGCCGCGTGCGACGCCCGACGCGCGCCGTCGGCGGCGTGCTGCTCGACGGCGGAGCGCACGAGCGGATGGGCGAACCGCACCTCGGTGTCGTCGAGCTCGACGAGCCGCGCGGCAGCCGCCGGGGTCAGCGCGTCGAGGGCGACGGGTGCTCCCGTGAGCAGCCGGGCGGCGCTGAGCAGCTCCGCCGTCTCCGCTCGGTCGGTCAGCGCGGCGAGCAGCAGCAGCGCGCGCGTGTCGTCCGGCAGGTCGGCGAGCCGCGCCGCGAAGGCGCGCTCGAGGCGCGTGGTGAGGGGCAGCCAGTCCGGCAGGGCGGGATCCTCGCCCATCCGCAGCGCCTCGGCGAACAGCTCCACCAGGCCGAGCGGATTGCCGCCCGCCTG
>JAEMRF010000469.1 GCA_016463515.1 Solirubrobacteraceae bacterium
GCAAGCGCACGCGAGCCCATCCGCTCCGGCGCGCCAGCGAGCGACGCGCTGAGGTCCTTCAGGAGAAACGGCACGCCCGCCAGCGAACCAGGCGCCGCCTCGGCGGCGCGCAGCGCCCCGGACCGGTCGAGCGCCGCCGCCTGCTCGCGGGCGCGGTCGAAGAGGTCGGCGATCACCGCATTGAGGCCGCGGGTCGCCTCGGTCCGCAGGATCGCGGCCTCGAGCAGTTCCGCGGCCGACAGCTCCCCGGCGGAGAGCAGCGCTGCCTGACCGAGGGCGTCGAGATCCGCAAGGGCAAAGGCCGCATCTGAGTCCATTGCGCCAGATCGTGTCGATACGGACCTCACCGAACAAGCCCGCAGAGCGCTGAAACCTGGCCTGGTTGGCATGACACGCTGCGCAGGCATCGCACCCTGCGCCCCTCCGCCGCGGGCTCGACCGTCCTTTAGGTCGGGCCATAGGCCGACATGAAGGACGGTCGGCGCCAGCCGGCAGCGGCTTGCCAACCGACCCGGCTGCGAGCATCAGGGGCACATGGGCGGAGACGAAGAAGAACCCCTCACCGGCTCCGAACGCGACCTGCTGCGTCAGGCCGTCCGCGACGCCCCCGATGAATTCCTGATGTCGCTGCTGGCCATGGCCCGCCAACGGCTGCGGGAGCACGTGGGGCTGCTGGTCAACGGAATGATCGTGATCGGCGAGCTCAACGAGCCCGAGGCGCTGGCTGCGCTGCTGCGTGTGCGGCGGGGCGCGCAGATCGAGCGCGCTGAGCGCCCCGAGGGGCTCACCGACGACGAGTGGGATGCGATGGCTCTCAGCTGGATCAACGAGCCCACGTCGATGGTCGAGGACCACCGCGCTCGCGAAGAGGCGCTCGAAGAGGCGCTGGAGCCCTACGCGGTCGACGGTCCGCCCCGCTCCCGCGAGCTTCCCGGCGACCTGGAGCGCCAGCTCGAAGCGATGCGCACCTACTCCCACATCACGTTGACCGATGCGACGATCACCGCACCTGGGGTGCCGTCGACCACGTCGGTGCCCGTGATGCGGATCGCCGTGCGGCAGGTCTCCGGCTGGTGGCTGGCCCCGCTCAACGAGGACGGGTCGTCCTCGATCAACCTGTGGGACGGGGAACCCCGGATCTTCAACGAGGACTGAGCGGCGGCCGGCCCAGCGGGATCACCACCGCGCCCGCGGCGGGGCCGGCGCCCGCTCGGCGCGGTTAACGCGGGTTCGACGTCCGGGCGATGGGCCGGCGCAGCCGGTCCTGACTCTGCGGCCCGCCGCGCAACGCGCGCCTGCTTGACGGCGTAGGCCCGGTGGTCGGCGACCTGAAGCAACTCGTCGAGCGTCGCGCCGTCTGGGCCCTGCAGCGCACCACCGACCGACCCCGCCGTCACGACGGCAAGCCGGGCATCGAGCTGCCCGACGAGTTCATCGAGCTCATCGCGGGTGTGGACCCGCACCGCGGCGACGAACTCATCGCCCCCGAGGCGGCCGATCGCCTCGGCGCCCTGCAGGCAATCGGTCGCCACGTTGGCCACCGCTTGCAGGAGTCGATCTCCGACGGCGTGCCCTTGGGTGTCGTTGACCTGTTTGAAGCCGTCGAGGTCCAGGGCGATGATGGCCAAACGCGGCCCAGCAGCGGTGCGGCGCTCCTGCTCCATCACCCGCTCGGTGCGGCGCACGAAACCGCGGCGGTTGAGCAGTCCCGTCAGGGCATCGGTGTTGGCGAGGGTCATGCGAGCGGTCGTCGCCTCGCTGAACGCGTCCCGCCCGAGCGAACCCACGGCAAACGCTCCGGCGAGCAGCGCGACCTCAAACGGCGCCACCCAGAGCGAGGAGCTCGGTCCGAGGAGGAGCACCGTCGCCCAGCAGGCGACGATCAGCGCGGTCGTCTGCTGAGCCTGCTTGCGCTCGAACGTCGAGGCGTCGAAGAGGACCTTCAGGTAGAGCCCGGCCAGAATCGGCGACGCGGCGCCGTCACCGGTCGACAGCGCTGCGGTGCCGACCCCCAAGCCGACCAGGAGCGCAGAGACCCACACGACGACCACATCCGGATCGCCCATGTGCTGGGTGCGGGTGCGGAAGTACATCCCCGAGCCGAAGTTCGCGAGGACCCAGGGGACGCCCAGGTAGATGATCAGCAGCTGGTAGATCGAATCGCCGCCGCCCGCGATCGTGCTGGCGACGAACACGGCGCCCGCCAGACCGATCGTCACGAAGCCTGCCAGGACCCAGGTGCCGTCGAAGGTGCTGGGATCCATGGCCAGCGCGGCCGTCCCTCGGCGGCGCAGGCGCCCATAGGAGATCGGCGGCGGGGCGACGTCACCGCCCGCGAGGCGACGCTCGCGATGTCGCTCGTCGGTCAGGACTTCGCGATGCTGCACTCGCCGCGCCGGGTCGGCCTTGGCGGCGTAGAGGGCAAGGTCGGCGTCGCGCAGCAGGTCGTCGACGCCTGCCAGCGCCGC
>JAEMRF010000094.1 GCA_016463515.1 Solirubrobacteraceae bacterium
AGGAGACCGATCAGCAGATCCGCGACACCTTCGAGCAGACCTACCGCGCGGCCGAGGCGAACTTCCGCGAGCTGTCTGCCCAGCTCTTTCCTGGCGGTTCGGGGCGGCTGCGCCTGGTGGAGGAGTCCGACGACACGGCGGCTGGGTCGAGCGGTGAAGCCGGTGACGGCGGCGCCGATGGCGACGAGACGACGCCCGAAGAGGAAGGCCGCAGCGCCGCGGACTCCGCTGGCGTCGAAATCGAGATCACGCCCGCGGGCAAGTCGATGAAGCGCCTCTCGCTGCTCTCGGGGGGCGAGAAGTCCATGACCGCGCTGGCCTTCATGTTCTCGGTGTTCCTCGCGAGCCCGTGCCCGTTCTACGTGCTCGACGAAGTGGAAGCCGCGCTCGACGACCTCAACATCGGCCGGTTCCTGGAGCTGCTGCGCGCCTACCGCGACCGCGCGCAGTTCATCGTGGTCACCCACCAGAAGCGCACGATGGAAGCCGCTGACGTGCTCTACGGCGTGTCGATGGCAGGCGACGGGGTGTCGAAGGTCATCTCGCGCAGACTCTCCGAGTCCCCGGCTGCCGAGGCCGTGACCGCCTAGGCGTAGCGGTAGGCCTGACCGGCACCGTTTGCGGGTGTGCGGTGTTTCACGGAGGCCATCGGAGTACGATAGGAGCGGTAATCGGTCTTTCCCGGTTGCGCCTCCTGCCACATGAAGTAGCGCCGTGTCCACGCCACAGACTGTTTCCCCGCCATCCGCGCCGACCCTGGCGCCCCCGCCAGCGCCGCGCAAACTGCGTCGCCGCGAAGTCGCGAACCTCATCGCGCACCTGGGCGAGAAGGATCTGCTGCGCACGTTCTCCCGGCTCCCGGGCGACGCCGGCCTGCTCTACCTCAAGGTGGCGGGGCCGCCAGTGGTGTTCATCCGCGACCCCGAGCATGCCCGGCAGGTCCTGGTCACGAACCAAGACAACTACCTCAAGGGCAACGACTACAAGATCCTCGCCGTCCTGCTGGGTCGCGGTCTGCTGACGAACTTCGACCTGCCGCTCTGGCAGCGCCAGCGCAAGCTCGTGCAGCCGCTCTTCGCCAAGCGGCATCTCGCGCCGATGGCGACCCACATGACCGCGGCCACCGAGTCCTGGCTCGACAGCGGCGCCTGGCAGGCCGACCGCGACGGCGCCGTTGACGTGAACGCCGCGATGATGGCGCTCACGCTCGACGTCGTCTGCCGTGCACTCTTCGGGACGACCGCCGACGCCGCCACCACGAAGACGGTCGGGCGTTCGATGGACACGCTGCTCACGGCGGCGCAGAAGAACCTTTCCTTCAGCAGCGTCTACGACGTGGTGTCGCAGGCGCCGAAGGTCAAGTACGACTCCTTGCTCACGCTGCGCCGCGTGCACTGGAACCGTGCACAGAAGGCCAAGGCCGCCCTCGATGAGATCGTCTACGGCCTGATCGACGGCCGCCAACGTGGAAGCGTCGACGATGCCGACGACCTGCTCGCCTTGCTGCTGGCCGCGCGCGACGACGACGGCTCGTCGATGGATCGCGAACTCGTCCGCGATGAGGTCATGACGTTCCTCGGTGCGGGCCACGAGACCACGGCCAACGCGCTCACGTGGTTGTGGCTGTGCCTCTCGCGCAACCCGGCGGCTCGCCGCCGTATGGAGGAAGAAGTCGACGAGGTGCTGCAGGGGCGCGTCCCGACGTTCGAGGATGCCGACCGCCTCCCGTGGACGAGCGCCTGCCTCCAGGAGGCCATGCGCCTGTACCCGCCGGTCCCCGCGTTCACGCGCGTGGCGGGCGGTCCCGACGAGATCGACGGCGTGAAGATCCCGCGTGGCTCCGACATCATCATCGCCACGTCGCTCATGCACCGCAATCCGCGCCTCTGGGAGAACCCCGAAGGGTTTGATCCCGAGCGCTTCATGCCGGGCGCCAGCTCGGCGGTCGGGCGGCCGCGGCTGGCATTCATGCCGTTCGGCGCCGGCCGGCGGATCTGTGTTGGCCAGGGCTTCGCGCTGATGGAGGGCGTGCTGCTGGCGTCGATGATCACGCAGCGCTTGCGTTTGGACCTCATGCCGGGCGCCGTGATCCGCAACGACGTCGCCATCACGCTGCGCCCGCGCGACGGCATGCCGATGCAGATCACGCCGCGCTAGTCGCCGGCTGCGCCGCAGGCCTCGGGGAGAAGCGGGGGCGCGGCTAGCGTCTGGGGCATGCTCGACCGATGGCGCGTTCCGATCGTTCAGGCGCCGATGGCGGGCGGGATCTCGACCCCCGCCCTGGTCGCGGCCGTCTCGCGGGCTGGTGGACTTGGGTTTCTGGCCTCGGGGATGCTCACGCCCGACGCGCTCCGTGAGCAGCTTGCCGCCGTCCGCGCGGAGCTTGGCGATGCGCCGTTCGGGGTCAACCTGTTCATGCCGTCGCCGGCTCCGGGCGATTCCGCCGCCATCGCGGCCTACGCAAGCACGCTTGCCCCGATCGCGAGCCGCCTCGGCGTCGCGCTCGGCGAGCCGACGTTCGCCACCGACGCCTACGACGAGAAGCTGGCCCTGCTGCTTGGTGATGCACCCGCGGTCGTGAGCTTTGCGTTTGGCTGCCCCTCGCGGGCGGTCGTTGCGCAGCTCCACGACGCTGGCGCGCAGGTCTGGGTCACCGTCACGCAGGTCGATGAGGCCGAGCGCGCAGCCGCCGTCGGCGCGGACGCCGTCGTGGCACAAGGCAACGAGGCCGGGGGTCACCGAGGGGCGTTCGTCGACGATGACCGTCCGCAGCTCCCGGTCCTGGAATTGGTGGCGGCCATCCGTCGTGCCACCCCTTCGATCCCGGTCGTTGCGGCCGGGGCGATCATGACGGGGCGGCACGTGGCCGAGGTGCTGCAGCAAGGGGCGGCGGCGGCGCAGGCCGGGACGGCGTTCATGCTCACGCCCGAAGCGGGCACGGACGCCACCCACCGGGCGGCGATCGCGGGGGAGGGGCCGACCACGATCACGCGAGCGTTCACGGGTCGGCGTGCGCGCGGCATTGCCAACGCCTGGACCGAGCTTGTGGGCGATGCGGCTCCGAGCGCCTACCCGCAGCTCATGCACCTCACGGCGCCGCTGCGGACGCGCGCCAGGCAGCTTGGCGACGCCGACGGCATCAACCTGTGGGCGGGCGAGCGCCACGCGCAGGCTCGCGCCGTGCCCGCCTCGGACGTCGTGCAGTCGCTCGCTGCTGGGGTCTGAGCGAGGCCGCCTCGAGCCGGATCCTTGACCGCGCGGGATGGTGGCGCGGCGCCATCTGAAGGAACCTGCTGGCAGATTGCCTGACCTTCGCTACGATCTGCGGGCCACTGCCTACAGATTGGTACCGGGACACCCAATGGCCACGATCGACCGCACGACCACCCCTTCGGCCGACGCCGCGACGGCGACCACCGGCCCACCGGTGCAGTCCGTCGACCGCAGTCAGGTGATGCGGCTCTTCATGGGCATGCAGAAGCGCGACCAGCTGCAGGCCCTGGATGACCTCCCCGGCACGTCCGGCATGGTCCGGATTGCGGCCCCTGGTACGCCGGTCTTCATCATCCGCGACCCGCAGCACGCGCGCCACGTGCTGGTCACCAACCAGGACAACTACGTCAAGGGGATGGACTACAAGATCCTCGCGGTGCTGTTGGGCGACGGCCTCCTGACGAACCTCAACCAAGAGCAGTGGCAGTCACAGCGCCGACTGGTGCAGCCGCTCTTTGCCAAGCGGCACCTCGCGCCGATGGGCACCCACATGACCGACGCGACCGCCGACTGGCTGGACGCGCTCGAGCGAGCACAGCAGACGGGCGAGGAGCTGGAGCTCGGCTCGGCGATGATGGAGCTCACCCTCGACGTGGTGGTCCGCGCGCTGTTCGGCGCCAGCATCGATCGCCGCGCCGTGGAAACCGTCGGTGATGCGATGACCGACGTGCTACGCGCCGCGCAGGCGAACTTCCGCGTGATCGGGCTGTTCCGCGGGCTCAGCAAGCTGCCACGGGTGAACTTCGAGGACCTGCTGCACCTGCGCTGGCGCCACCGCGCCCGCGCCGACGCCGCGACCATCAAGCTCGACGGCGTCGTGGATCAGCTGATCGACGGCGCGCAGGCCAAGGGCGCCGATGGCGACGATCTCCTGTCGCTGCTGCTGTCGGCCCGCGACGAGTCCGGCGAGGCGATGAGCCGCACGCAGGTGCGCGATGAGGTCATGACCTTCCTGGGGGCCGGCCACGAGACCACCGCCAACGCGATGACCTGGATGTGGCTGGCGCTCTCGCGCAATCCCGAGGCTCGCCGCCGCATGGTGGCCGAAGTCGACGAGGTGCTGCAGGGGCGCGTGCCGACCTTCGACGACCTCGACAAGCTTCCCTGGACCCAGGCCTGCCTGGAAGAGGCCATGCGCCTGCACCCGCCGGTGCCCGGCGTCAGCCGGATGGCGCTGGCCGACGACGAGATCGACGGCGTGAAGATCCCCAAGGGCAGCGTCACGCTCGTGCTGCCGTATTTGATCCACCGCAACCCTGATCTCTGGCCCAATCCCGAGGGTTACGATCCTGCGCGGTTCATGCCGGGCCCGGATGGTCGCCCGCCGGCGCGCCACAAGCAGGCCTTCATGCCATTCGGCGCTGGTCGCCGCATCTGCGTCGGCAACGGTTTTGCGCTGATGGAAGGCGTGCTGCTGGCCGCCATGACGGTGCAGCGCTTTGAATTCGACCTGCAGCCAGGCACGGTCGTGCGCCGCGAGTTTGCGATCACCCTGCGGCCGCGCGACGGCGTGCCGGTCAAGGTCAGGCCGCGCACCGATGGCCCGCTGGTGCAGAAGGCGTCGCCATCACCGGACGCGATCGCTGCGAAGGTCGCCGCGGCTGGACTTCCCGCCGATGCCGACGAGGCCACGGTCGCGCAGGCGGCAGCTGCCGCTGGGTGCCCGTTCCACGCCGACGACGCTCCAAAGGCATCGGGCGCCGACGCCCCAGCAGCTAGCTGAGGTCCTTCTCCGCCCAGTGCGCGGCGTACACGTTGCCGTTGTAGTCGTCGATCGCGTGGTAGCCGGCGCCGGTGTAGAGCGCCAGCGCATGGGGCTGATCGGCGCCGTGCTGGAGCCGGAGGCGGTCATAGCCGGCTTCGCGCGCCCGGTCTTCGACGAAGCGCAGCAGGTCCGATGCGATCCCGCGTGAACGAAAGCGCGGGATCACGTAGATCCGCTTGATCTCGGCGAGGGTGCCGTCGAGCTGCTTGAACCCGCCGCAGGCCACGGGCTGATGGCCCTTCCACGCGATATAGAAGCCACCGGTCGGCGGGCTCAGTTCGTCGGGCGTCGCGGTCGGCCGAAAGCCTTTGCGCTTGCCGTAGAGCGCGTCGAGCTCGGCGAGCATGGCCGCGATCAGTTCTTTGCCCGGCGAGGCATTGGACTGGGCTGGGCGGATCTCGATGGGTGGGCTCACGGCAGGACGTCCTCGGCAGGCGACGGACGCCGTCGGCGACCTGCCGAGTATCGTCGCAGGCCTCGATGGCTCGCGACTGGTCCGATCTCGTTCTGCTGCCCGAAGGGGCGTCCGCACCCACGCCCGTCGCGCCTGAACAGCGCCGCGGGTTCTTCAAGCGATTCCGCGAAGGCCTCGGCCGCACGCGCGAGGCGCTCGGGGCCGAGGTCCGCGCGACCTTGTTCGACACGCTCGACGCCGAGGCGTGGGAGCGCCTGGAAGAGGCGCTGATCGGCGCCGACGTCGGCGCGCCGGCCACGGCCCGGATCGTCGCTCGCCTCGAGGAGATCGCTGGCGGCGGCGCCACCGGCGAGGCGCTCACCGACGAGCTCACCAAACTGCTGGCTCAGGGGGCGACGGTCGCAACCGAGGAAGCGCGCGCGATCGACCTGCGCGCCCGCCCGAGCGTGATCCTCGTAGTCGGGGTCAACGGCACCGGCAAGACCACGTCGACCGGCAAGCTCGCCCACCACCTGCGCACCACGCTCGGGCTGAAGGTCGTCCTCGCAGCAGCCGACACCTTCCGCGCGGCGGCGGTGGAGCAGCTTCAGGTGTGGGGCGAGCGCTCCGGCACCGAAGTGATCACGGGCCCGGAAGGCAGCGACCCCGGAGCGGTCGCGTTCCAGGCCATCGACCGCGCCATCGCCACCGACGCCGACGTCGTCGTGATCGACACGGCCGGGCGCCTGCACACGCAGGACCAGCTCATGGCCGAGCTCGGCAAGATCCGCCGCGTGATCGGCAACCGCCTGGAGGGCGCGCCGCACGAGACGCTGCTCACGATCGACGCCACGACCGGTCAGAACGGGTTGCGGCAGGCCGAGATCTTCTCTTCGGTCACTCCGGTCGACGGCATCGTGCTCACCAAGCTCGACGGCACCGCCAAGGGCGGCATCGCCATCGCCATCGCAGACAAGCTCAAGATCCCCGTCAAGCTCGTCGGCGTCGGCGAAGGGGTCGAGGATCTGCGGCCGTTCGACGCCGACGACTTCGCCAGCGCGCTGCTCAAGTAACTCGCGCTCGACCGGCCAGCGGCCTGGTCATCCCCGGCCACGCAGCGCCACGCCCACGGTTGCGCGCGTCGTGCCTTGCGGGCTCTCGTACACCTCGCCAATTCGATCCGCTCCGCCGCGCGCGGCAGATAGAGTCGGCCGCGATGTCAATCCTTTTCTGGGTCCTGATGGCCATCGGGCTTGCGGTCGTCGAAATCGTGTCGGTCACGTTCTTCCCGATCTTCTTTGCTGCCAGTGCCCTGCTCGCCGCCGTCGTCCACGTCTCAGGCGGATCACCACTTCTGGAGTGGGCGGTCTTCGGACTCGGCGGGGTCGTCCTCAGCTTCGGTCTGCGTCCGCTCGCCAAACGCCAGCTCGACAAAGGCCCCACGCTCCAGAACAGCATTGCGACGATGAAGGGCCGCGCGGGCGTGGTGTCGACCGCGATCGATGGGCGTGCAGGGACCGGCGCCGTAACGGTCGACGGCGAAGTCTGGTCGGCCAAGCCGGCTGGGAACGGTCTCGGGCAGATTCCTGCCGGCGCCGACGTCGAGATCCATGAAGTCCGCGGAGCGACGCTGATCGTCGCTCCCTTTCCCACCACTGAGGTGCCTTAGCTCATGATCATCGCCGCGGAAACCCCCGGGGTGGGGGTCATCATCGGGATCGCGTTTGCCCTCTTCGCGCTCTTCTTCCTCCTGCGCGCTGTGCGCATCGTGCCCCAGCAGCGCCGCGGCATCGTGGAGCGGCTCGGCAAATACCACCGCACGCTGGAGCCGGGCCTTGCGCTGGTCGTGCCGTTCATCGACAAGGTGCAGCCGCTGATCGATCTGCGCGAGCAGGTCGTCACGTTCCCGCCCCAGCCGGTGATCACGGCCGACAACGTCACGGTCCAGATCGACACCGTCATCTACTTCACGGTCACCGATCCCAAGGCGGTCACCTACGAGATCGCCAATCCGCTCCAGGCGATCGAGCAGCTCACGATCACCACACTGCGCAACGTCGTCGGTGGGCTCACCCTCGAAGGCGCACTCACCGGCCGCGACACCGTCAATGACGCCCTGCGCCTCGTGCTCGACCAGAAGACCGGCCAGTGGGGCATCCGCATCGCCACCGTCGAGATCAAGGCGATCGATCCGCCGATGTCGATCCAGGAGGCGATGGAGAAGCAGATGCGCGCCGAGCGAGACAAGCGCGCCACCATCCTCACCGCCGAGGGCTCGCGCGAGTCGCAGATCCTGACCGCCGAAGGTGAGCGTCAGGCACGCATCCTGCGGGCCGAGGGTGAGCGCCAGAGCGCGATCCTCACCGCCCAGGGCGAGCGGGAATCCAAGATCCTGGAGGCCGAGGGTGAGGCCAAGGCCATCGCCAACGTGTTCGACGCGATCCATCAGGCCAACCCGGATCAGGCGCTGCTGGCCTACCAGTACCTGCAGATGCTGCCCAAGCTCGCCGACGGCGATGCCAGCAAGATCTTCGTCATCCCGACGGAGTTCACCGAGGCGGCCAAGGGCCTGGCAAACCTCGGGTTCCCGGGCGTCGATGAGGCGCTCGCAAAGAAGACCAGCCAGTAGACGCAGCCGCAAGGGTCGGCCCGCGGCTCGCGCCGTGGGCCGAAGCGCGTACGCTTAGCGGCGATGTTCGACGCGCTTTCTGAACGCCTCCAGTCGACCCTCGACGGGGTCCGCCAGCGCGGCACCCTGACCGAGGCCGATATCGACGCGGCGATGCGCGAGGTGCGCCTCGCACTGCTCGAGGCCGACGTCAACCTCAAGGTCGTCCGCCAGTTCACCTCCACGGTGAAAGAGCGGGCCCTGGGCGCCGACATCGTCGGGTCGCTGAATCCCGGCCAGCAGGTCATCGGGATCGTCCACCAGGAGCTCGTTGAGCTGCTCGGTGGCGAGGCCTCCGATCTGCAGTTCGCGGGCAAGCCGCCGACCGTCATCCTGCTCGCCGGCCTTCAGGGCTCGGGCAAGACGACGGCCGCGGCCAAGCTCGCGCACCTGCTCAAGGACCAGTACGGCTCGTCGGTCGCGCTGGCCGCCTGCGACATCTACCGCCCGGCAGCCGTCGAGCAGCTCGTGACCATGGGTGAGCGCGCCGGCGCGACGGTCTACGAGCGCGGAACCGACATCGACGCGGTCACGATCGCCACCTGGGCGCTGGAAGAGGCGACCAAGGCCGGCAAGGACGTCCTGATCGTCGATACCGCCGGTCGCCTGTCGATCGATGAAGAGCTCATGGACGAGCTGAAGCGCGTCAGCGCGGCCGTCCGCCCGGACAACACCCTGCTGGTCGTCGACGCGATGACCGGCCAGGACGCCGTCAACGTCGCCGAGAACTTCGGCGCGGCCGTCACGCTCGACGGCGTCGTGATGACCAAGCTCGACGGCGACGCCCGCGGTGGCGCAGCGCTGTCGGTCAAGGCCATCACCGGCAAGCCGATCATGTTCGCCTCCACCGGCGAGAAGATCCCCGACTTTGAGCGGTTCCACCCGGACCGCATGGCTCAGCGCCTGCTCGGCATGGGCGACGTGCTCTCGCTCATCGAGCAAGCCGAGAAGCACGCCGACGAAGAAGACGCCAAGGACATGGAGCGCAAGATGCGCCGTGGCGAGCTCACCTTCGACGACTTCCTCAAGCAGATCAAGATGATGCGCCGGATGGGCTCGTTCTCGAGCCTGCTGGGCATGCTGCCGGGCGTCGGCAAGCAGCTCAAGGGCGTGAACATCGACGACAAGGCCGTCGACCGCCTGGAGGCGATCATCCTCTCGATGACGCCCGCTGAGCGCCGCGACCCCAAGATCATCAACGGCTCGCGCAAACGCCGTATCGCGGCCGGCTCCGGCACGACGATCCAAGAGGTCGGCAAGCTCATCAACCAGTTCGAGCAGATGCGCAAGGTGATGAAGCAGATGAGCCGCGGCAAGGGGCCCGACATGGCCCAGCTGATGGCGCAGATGGGGCGCAAGTAGGCACGACGCCGCAAACGGCCGCTCTTCTCGCTATTCTCCCCGGTCGCATGGTTCGACTTCGGCTCACCCGCATTGGCGGGAAGAAAAACCCCATTTGGCGCATCGTCGCCACCGATCAGCGTTCCCCGCGTGACGGTCGGATCCTGGAGATCGTCGGCCGTTACAACGCTCAGACCGAGCCCTCGACCATCTCGGTCGACGAGGATCGCGTCAAGCACTGGCTCTCCGTTGGCGCTCAGCCGACGA
>JAEMRF010000470.1 GCA_016463515.1 Solirubrobacteraceae bacterium
ACCTACCGCGGCCTCGCGGCCTACGCCGTTCCGGGCAACGACCGGTACTCCCGGCAACAAGGCGTGAGCCGCCCAGGGCCGGGAGGGGTGGAAGCGCAAGCCGACCGCGTGGTGATGGAGACGCTCGACACCGCCATCCCCGTCCCGATCTGGCGCCCCGAGCCTGCATTGCCCGGTTCGCTCGCGATCGCCTTGCTGTTGCGGGGGCATGCCTTGTCGATCAACCCCTGGGCGGCGTTCGGCCCGTTCTCGGCACCCTTCGCCAATCTGAAGTTCGCCCAGAAGCGCACGGCGCTGCGCGCACTCGACGACTCGCCGCTGCTCAAAGAGGCGTTCCTGGAGTACGCCCCCAACGCGCTCGTCACGCTGGCGGCCTTCGGCGCCTACAGCGAGCGCGCCGTCTACGACCGCCGGTCGCGCAAGCTCTCGGCGCGTCCGATCGGCTGGGACCTGGCGAACTACGGCGGAGTGTCAGATGGCTGGCCCGAGTTCCAGGGCTACTACGGCGGCGTGCAGGAAGCGAGGGCGTAATGCCTGATGTGATCGTGATCGGCTGCGGCGGCGGTGGCCCCGTGATGGCGAAGGAGCTGGCCGGCCAGGGGCTCGACGTCCTCGTGATCGAAGGCGGTCCACGCTTCGCGGACTCTGAGGCTGACTTCAGCCGCCTGGAGAACGACGCGAACAACCCGATCAACGGGTACCTGCGCGTTGGGCCGGCGTCTCGCGACCGGCCGGCTTACCCTCGCTCGCTGCGGCAAGACGGCTTCGTCTGGCAGGTCTCCGGCGTGGGCGGCACGACGCTGCACTACTACGGCAACTGCCCTCGGGCTTCAGAAGGCGTGTTCTCGGGCTACGACGGCGCCGACGCCGACCTGTACGACACCGATCACCTCTTTCCGTTCACCTTCGAGGAGCTGCGGCCCTACTACGAGTGGGTCGAGGCCACCCTGCCGGTGCAAACGGCCGCGATGGGCACGAAGGAGGCCACGTTCTTCAAGGGCTGTGAGGGCATCGGTCTGCCGCACAACACCAGCAAAGACGTGTCGCAGGCGTCGTTCCGTGCGCAGCAGAACTCGATCCTGCAGCCACAGGGCACGGCCGGGAAGGCCAAGGATCCGGTCTACCCCGATGCGCAAGGTTGCACCTTCTGCGGGCATTGCTTCCAGGGCTGCTCGATGCCGCGCGGCGCCCCGCGAAACCTCAAGGCCAAACGCTCGACCGACAACTCCTACGTGCCGATGATGCTGACCGCCGACGCGTGGGCATCCGGGGGCAAGCCCGCCACGCTCATCACCGACGCGTTCGTGCAGCGGATCCACGCCGAACGTCGCGGGGGTAGCGTCGTGGCGACCGGCGTCACGTTCGTCGACGGCAAGGGCGCACGCCAGCGGGTCGACGCAGAGGTCGTCGTGCTCGCCGGCGGTGCGGTCGAGTCGCCCCGGCTCTACCTCTCGAGCCGGCTCCCCAACGACAACGGGTGGGCAGGCCGCGGCTTCACCGACCACCATCTCGACTGGATCTTCGGGGTGTTCGACGAGGACACCGGCAATTCGAAGGGTGCCAGTTCGAGTGCCCGCGCCGACTTCCCTGGGTATGGCGGCTTGGAGAACGGGGGGCTGCCGCCCGCGCTGCAGGCCTTCTCGATGACGTTCTCGGACTCGGGCACCGTCGGCGGGCGCGGGTCGGCGAGTCCTGCCACCAAGGCCGGCGCCGACACGCTTGGCCGGGTCGTCGGCCGCGACCTCATCGAGGCGCTGTCTGACGTGAACCGGATCCTGAACGTGCTGGTCCTCACCGACGACGACGTGGAGTTTCAGAATCGCGTGTCGCTGGAGCGTCTTGCTCTGCCGGATGCCAACGGTGCCATTCCGCGTGTCGAGGTCAACCACCGCCGGCGCTCCAAACGCACCCTGCGCAACCGCGAGTTCCTGGCCGGCCGCGCCGTCGCGCTCCTGCGCGCCGCGGGAGCCAAGTCCGTGCACCGCGTGGACTGGCCGCCGCTCATGCTCCACACCCATTCCTCGATGCGGATGGGAACCAGTGCCCGTACCTCGATGTGCGACCAGTGGGGCCACAGCCGCGGAGTGGACGGGCTCTACATCGCCGACAACTCGGTGCTGGCCAACGGCCTGGGTGGCGCCAACCCCACGCTGACCACGCAGTCGGTGGCCACCCGCACCGCCGAGCACATCGCGACCACGCGTTTCGGCCGGGATCCGTGGGTGCGGTCGTCGGCGCCGGTCTCGTCGATCGACGATCGGGTCACCGAAGCAGTATTGGCGCGCGGCCTCTAAGCGACTGCTCTAGACGCCCCCAACCGGCGCGAACGTCGAAGTACCGTCGCCATAGCGACATGATTTCGACGTTCGCGCCCGTTGGCCGCGGCTTGTGATGCAGCATCCAGCGGCTTTGGCGCCGTGGCGCCCGGGTTTCGTACAACGGGACAAACGAGACGGCGCA
>JAEMRF010000095.1:0-3445 GCA_016463515.1 Solirubrobacteraceae bacterium
CAGCCCGCCGGCCCCAAACACCGTCCGCCCTCGCCGAACACCGCCCGCAAACCCCCAAACGCCCGAAAATCCACCGCCGCCAAACAGCCGGGGTGCCGCCGTGACCTCCAGAAACGATGCGCGACGACGCCGATGAGCCGTCACGCCGATGAGCTCACCACGCCGACCAGTCGAGGTGCCGCCGACCCGGGTGAACGCGACTCCGGCGCGCCGCCAGCAGCGGCTCAGCCGGCGTGGAAGGTCACGGGCAGGCTCGCGTAGGTGCGGATCAGCAGGGTGGGATGCAGGACCGCCACGCCGGGCTCGATCGAGATCGACCGGTAGCGCTCGCGCAGTCGCTCGAGCACCACGCGCGCTTCCAGGCGAGCCACGTGCGCGCCGAGGCACGTGTGGACACCACCGCCGAAGGCCACGTGCGCGGCGCCCGCTTGACCCGGCGCACCCTTGGCGCCGTCGGGTCGCGGGCGGCGTGAGCGGGTGATGTCGAAGGCATGGGGTTCATCGAAGACCCGCGGATCACGATTGGCGGGCAGCACGCCGCACTGGATCACGTCGCCGGCTCGAATCTGCGTGCCATGGAGCTCGAAGTCGACTGCGGCGACGCGCCCCATCGACAGCGCCGGACTCACGTAGCGAAGGGCCTCCTCGACCGCCGGCCCGATCAGCGTCTCGTCCGCGCGCAGTCGGGCCCACTGCTCAGGATGCTCGGCAAAGGCTTCGACCATCCCGGTCAGAAGCGTCATCGTGGTGCTCGTTCCAGCGGCCAGCGCCTCCATCGCCTGGGTGAGGACGTCGTCCCACGTCAACCGGCCTGCGTCGTGCTGCTCGGTCAGGAACGTCAGGAGATCGCCGCCGTCACCGCCCTGGCGGGCACGGGCCAAGGCATCCAGCTCAGACCGCAGCTGCAGGAACGCCGCCTGCGCCTCGGCGAGTTGGGTTGCGTCGACAAGCTCCGGCGACAAGAGCACGTCGATCGCGACCGTGTCTTGGTGCAAGAGGTCGACGAGGCGCTCCAAGTCGTCTTCCGGCATCGCGAACAACCGCTGAAAGACCTGCGCGGGCAGCCACCGCGAGACCGCCTCAACGAAGTCCACCTCGCCGCCGCCCTCCGGCAGGTTCGGCAGCAGGTCGTCGACGAGCCGCTCCACGAGGCCGGTGACCTGCGCCTCCACGCTGGCCCGCGTGAACGGCCGGGTGAACGCCCCACGCACCCGGCGGTGGTCCTGCCCGCTCAGGTTGATGAGCAGCCCCTCCTGCACGCGCTCAAGGTCCGAGCCAGCGCCGAAGGGCCGGGTGCGGTCGTACCCACGGACGGCGTGGATATCGGTCGTGCAGCGCTCGCGGTCCTTGAGGATCTCCACCACGTCGTCGTAGCGCGTCAGCAGCCACCGCCCGTCGCCGATCCCGTGCACGGGGTCGGTCTCACGCAGCTCGTCGAATGCGCGATGGATCCGGCCAGGCAGCGTGGGGTCGCGGAGGTCCATGGCCGAGCTAGAGCCCGTGCTCGAAGGCGCCCTTGAGGTCGGCGTCGACCGCGTTCAGGCGATAGAGCGCAAGCGCCTCATAGGACTGAAACGACCCGGTGGGCGTCGCCCCTGGACCGTGGTGGGCCAGCACGCAGTGGCAGAGCGAGAGCCACCGATCGTCAGCCAGCTCGCTCGGGCGGTGCGCCGTGAGCAGCTGCATCGTGAGCTCCAGGTGCCCAAGGAGTCGACCCTCGTCGCTGAGACCGATGGCGGCGCCGTAGGTGAACTCGCGAATCTTGCCGAGGTCGTGGACGATCGCGGCGGTGACGAGCAGGTCGGAGTCCAGGCGCGGGTGCAGCTGGCAGAGCTCCCAGGCCAGCTGCGTCACGGCCACGGTGTGCTCGATCAAACCGCCGAGGTAGGCATGGTGGCCGCTGCGCGAACACGGCGCGCGGCGCAAACCCTCCCGGAGCTCGGCGTCGGTGAGGACCGACACGAGCAACCCGCGCAAGCCCGGATCGTGGACCTCGGCCGCGAGGTGCTCGAGGAACCCCTCCAGCTCGGGCAGATCGCGGTAGGCCGTCGGCAGCAGCTGCGCGGGATCCACGCCCTCGGCCCGGACCAGGCCCTGCACCTCGATCTGCAGCTGCTCACGGAAGCGCTCCACCCGCCCGCGGATCTTCACGGCGTCGCCGACCTTGAAGCGCGCGAGCACCGAATCTGCGTCGCGGAAGACTCGCGCCGGGATGGAGCCAGTGCGGTCACGAAGCTGCAGCGCGAGGTACGGCTGGCCCCCGCGCGCCGTCAGCCGGTCCGCACGCACGACGGCAAAGACGCCGTCAACCACTTGGCGCTCCACCAGCTCAGAGACCGTATGCGGCGCCGCAGCGGGTGCGGGCGTTGAGGTTTCGGGCGTGGGGTGCGTCATGGCGGTTCCTGTAGCGTGAACCATGTGAAGGCACTTCGCTGGGATCACCGTCCGGAGGGGCTTCGCGCCCCGGCCCTCATCTGCGCGTTTCGCGGGTGGAGCGACGCCGGACAGGCCTCGACCATGGCACTCGCCGCGGTCGGACGGCAGCTCACGTCCTCGACGTTCGCCAGTTACGACCCGGAGACCCTCTTCGATTTCCAGGCCGCCCGGCCCTACATCGTGGTTCGCGACGGTGTGGTGCGCGACCTGCGGTGGCCGAAGATCGAGTACCGCGCGGCTCGCGCCTCGCGTGCCCCGCGTGACCTCATCACGCTGATGGGCCCCGAGCCGTCGACCCAGTGGCCGTCGTTCGCAGACTCCGTCGCGCAGGTCGCCGAGACCTTGGGCGCGCAGATGATCGTGACCCTTGGGTCGCTGATGGGCGACGTGCCGCATACGCGCCCGGCGCCCCTGATGGCGATCGGGTCCGACGAGGGCCTGCTCGACCGCCTCGACCTGCACCGCCCCGACTACGAGGGCCCGACGGGTTTGCTGGGCCCGATCCACATCGCCGCGATGAAGCTCAACATCCCGGTCGTCGGGCTGTGGGCGAGCGTTCCGCATTACGTCTCGGCACCCAACCCCAACGGCGCACTGTCGCTCGTGCGCGGCGTGGAGAAGCTCTGCGGCGTCACGCTCGATGCCACCAAGTTGGAAGAGGGCGCGCGCGAGTTCGAGGAGCGCGTCACCGGCGCCGTCTCCAGCGACCCGTCTGTCAGCGCTTGGGTCGAGAAGCTCGAGGAGCAGGCCGCCAGCGAGCAGGCTGAGATGGCCGATCCTGAAGCCCTGCCCGACGGTGACCTGTTGGCCCGCGAGTTCCAGCGCTTCCTGCGCCAGCGCGGACCCGACGAGAGCTGACCCTTCCGCGCGGCGGCGGATCAGTCGTCGTCGTCTTCGTCTCCGCCGCGGCCTCGGCCGCGACCCTTCCCACCGTCGTCGTCGCCGCCGGAGTCCTCGACTTCGGAGCTGTCGTCGCCGCCAGAATCGTCGGCGCCTGAACTGGAATCGC
>JAEMRF010000095.1:3545-9674 GCA_016463515.1 Solirubrobacteraceae bacterium
CCGGCTTCGACCGGCTCGGCCGAGATGCCGACAGGCACGTCGATCATCGCCGTGATCGCGGCAGCCCCGGCGGTCACGAGCAAGAGGCCCGCCACAGCGGCCGCCAACAGCCCTCGCATGCCTTGCATCCACAGCACGTTATGCGGACTCCGCGAATTCGATCGAGGCGACGGCGCCACCGCCGTCACGAGGCTGCAGCGCAACGCTCCCGCCCCAGCGCGCAGCGAGCGCCGTCGCGATGGCAAGGCCGAGGCCGGTCCCGGCATGCGAGCGACCCGCGCTGCCACGCTGGAAACGTTCAAGCAGCCGGCCGTCCAGCTCACCTGGCGCAAGTCCAGGGCCCCGGTCGCAGACCTCCACTCGCCGCCCCCGCACCACGATGTCGACCGGTCCCTGCCCATACGTGAGGGCGTTTTCCGCGAGAGCATCGAGCGCCCGCTCCAAGTCGTCGCGGTCCGCGAGGATGCTGGAGGCTGCGTCGCCGGAGACCCTGAGCTCGCGGCCGACCTGATCGGCCGCGGGCTGCAGACGACCGGCCACGGATTCGGCGACCTCGCGCAGGTCGACAGGACGCGCCGCCTGCGGTCGTTCGCCGCTGCGCCCCAAGACGAGCAGGTCATCGATCAGTGCCGCAAGGCGATCAACCTCTGCGGTGGCAGCCTCGAGATGTTCAGCCGCCTGCGGCCCTGGATGCTCGGCAAGTGCCTCCTCGATCCGCAGCCGCACCCCCGTCAGCGGCGTGCGGAGCTGGTGCGACGCGTTGGCGACGAACTGCTGCTGGGCGGTGAGCGTGCGGTCCAGCCGTTCGGTCATCGCGTTGAACGTGCGCGCGACCGAGACCTGCTCACGCGAGCCGCGCTCCGGCGCGATGGCGGTCATGTCGCCTCCCGCCACCGCCCGCGCAGCGTCTTCCAGCGCTGCCAGCGGCTGCGCCAGTCGGCGCGCGAGGACGGCCGCGACCGCTCCTCCGAGCGCCAACACGAGCAGGCCCAGGGCGAGCAGCGCGAGCCGACCACGATTGACCGCCCGCGAGATCGCGCCGACGTCCTGTGAGACCCGCACGGCGCCCACGATCCGGCCGTCCTCGCGGGCTGGGACGACGGTCACCAAGAGCGTGCGATTCAGCGTCTGACTGTCGCGCTGCTCCTGGTATTGCTCGCCCGCCAGGCCAGCAGCGATCTCAGGCCGCGAGGCGTAGTCGGTGCCGCGGGCGGCGGACGGGGTGGCGCTGTCGTACTGCAGGCTGCCGCGCTGGTCCACGACGATCACGCGGCCGCGAGTGGTGCGGGCTGCGACGGCGACGAGATCCTCCATCACGCGGCTCGTGGCGTCGGCGCCGGCCGCAGCGGCCACGAGCTGCGCCTCAGCCGTGGCCTGCGTGCGGACCTCTCGGTTCACGCGCTCGCCGAGCACGCGCGACAGCGGGACGGCGAACGCAATCACCGTGAGCAGCACCACGTAGGTGAGCGCTGCCAGGAGCAGCGTGCGCAGACTCATCGCGGCACGCCGGGCGCGGGCGAAGCCGCGAACCGAAAGCCCACGCCGCGCACCGTGTGGATGAACCGCGGCGAGGCAGCGTCGTCGCCCAGGTGGCGTCGGACAGCCGCGATATGCACGTCAAGGGTCTTCGTCGAGCCGAACCAGTTTTCGTCCCATACGTCGCGCATGAGTGCCTCCCGCGTGACGGTCCGGCCGGCGTCGCCAGCCAGGCGAGCGAGGAGGTCGAACTCCTTGCGCGACAGGACGATCGGCGCGCCATCAAGGACGACCGTGCGCGCCGCGAGATCGATGACCAGACCGTCGGCCTCAAGGCGCTCCGCCTCATCGCGTGCGCCGGCGGGTGAGGTTGCGGCGCGCCGCAACACGGCGCGGATACGTGCCGCCACCTCGGCCGAGGAGAAGGGTTTGACGACGTAATCGTCAGCGCCGAGCTCCAGCCCCACGATGCGGTCGGTCTCAGTCCCGCGCGCGGTGACCATGATGACCGGCACGTCACCCAGCTCGCCGCGCAGATCGCCCACCAGCTGTCGTCCGTCCCCGTCGGGGAGCGTGAGGTCCAGCAGGACCACCGCGGGTCGCGATACCCGCCACGCCGCACGGGCCTCCTTGGCCGTCGCAGCGATGACCGGCTCAAACCCTTCGCGGCGCAGCGCGCTGGCAAACGGAACGGCAATCGAGGATTCGTCCTCCACAAGAAGGACGGTGGGGCGCATGGGGGCGGTCACGTCCTCCCGAGCGTACCTGCGCGGGGGAGCGCAAACGCCCTGCGCCCGGAAGGTTTTGCCAACCCTTTGCCTTTGCCTGGGCGGGCGCTGTTGGTGGCCGCCGATGCTGGGTCACGACCTTCCAGCAATCCCACGGAGTTCCTCATGCCCATCACCAGAGCCAAAGCCATCGGCGTCGCCACCGTCGCGGCGCTCTCCGGCCTGACCGCCGTCGCCTTGGCGTCGAGCGCCAGCACCCCCGACGCCGCACCGCAGGCCCTCAACACCACTCCGATCGTCGAGCGCCGCACTGAGGTCATCAACCGCACGGTGCACAAGACCAAGACCGTCCGTGAAGACGCAGGATCAGCGAGCGGGAGCGCCTCCGGGTCCTCGTCGGGCTCGAACTCGGGCTCGTCCAGCGCAGGGAGCTCGAGCTCCGGCGGATCAGGATCAGGGGCAACCGCCGTGCGGTCAGCCGCCCCAGCGGCGCCAGCTCCGGCGGCGGTCGTCGCTCCGACGCGTCGCAGCGATGACGACGATGACCGCTACGACGATCACGGCGACGACGGCCCCGAGCACGACGCCTACGACGACCACGGCGGCGATCGCGACGACGACTCCGATGACGACCGCGGCTCTGACTCGTCGGGTTCCGGTGGCGACGATGACCACGGCGACGACGACCACGACGAGGACGACGACTGATGCGCGCCACCCCGAGCCGCCGGTGGGCGGCAACAACCTACGTCACGGCGTGCGCGGCGTTCGCCGGCGCGCTCGGGGTCCTGGCGGCGCAGGTGCAGGCCGGCAACGACCCGGTCATCGGCGCGAGCGCGGCCCCGCCGACGGCGACGCGCCCGAAGATCGTCGTGACGCGCAAGATCGTGCGCACGACGGTCGTCACGACACGCGTGATTCGCAAACCCAAGCCCGTGGCGGTTGCACCAGCGCCAGCCGGGCAGGGCTACGTGGCCGCAGCGCAGAGCACGGTCGCGGCGCCGGCGGTCTCCTCCGCTCCTGCCGCTGCCGCGCCCGCTCCCGTGGCCTCTGCCCCGGCGCCGGCGCCCGCGCCTGCCGCACCGGTCACGCGCGCATCATGATCGCGGGCACGGCACACCCATCCGCGAGGGCCGCCACGGCAACCGTCGACCACCGCTTTCGGGCGATGGGCTGCGACGTGCGCATCGCGGCGACGTCTGCGGACCGCCCCCAGGTCGAGCTGGACGATGCCGCCCGGCGCGCGGAGCAGTTCGTGCACGCGGCCGCCGCTCGACTCACGCGCTTTGATCCTGCCAGCGAGCTCCGCCAGCTCGGTGCTCGTCCCCACCGCACCATCAGCGTGTCGCCGATGCTCGGCCACGCGCTGCACGTCGCGCTCGAGGCCGCCCGCGCCTCGGGCGGCCTCCTTGACCCCACCCTCGCTGCACCCCTGGTGAGCGCCGGCTACGCGGACGACTGGGATCACGAGCGGCGGGTCGACCTCTCCACGCTGCTGGCACTTGCGCCGCCAAGGCAGCCAGCCAGCCCCTCGCCTCGCGCCGCGTGGGCCGACGTGACCGTGGACCGTGCCGCAGGTACCGTCGAGCGCGCCGCCGGACTCCAGCTGGACCTCGGCGCGACCGCGAAGGGCCTCATCGCGGACCTGGCGCTGCGCATGCTGGGTGCCGTTGACACCGGCTTCGTCGACGCCGGCGGCGACCTGGCCATGGCCACCCCTGGCGGCCAAGAGCTGCACGCCGCGGACCCCTTCGGTCGCCCGGACCTGACCCTCAGGACCACCGGCCCCTGTGGTGTGGCGACCTCGTCGATCGCGGGCCGCTGCTGGCTCGGCCCCGCGGGTCCCGCCCACCACCTCCTTGATCCATCCACCGGCCAGCCGGCCTTCACCGGGGTCGTCCAGGCCACCGCGGCAGGCCCGACGACCGCAGAGGCCGAGCGCCTGGCGGGGCAGGCGCTGCTGAGCGGCCCTGAGGTCGGCGCCACGCTGCTCACCCGCTTCGGCGGGCTGCTCGTTCTCGACGATTCGACCACCATCCGACTCCCAGGAGCACTGCTGCAATGACCGGCCCCGATCCATTGGAATACGGCTGGTGGCTGGCCAGCCGCGCCGCCGGCATCGTCGGCTACGTGCTCTTCTCCGTGGCGGTGCTCGCGGGTCTGACGATGGCCAGCAGGCTCGCGTCGACCCCCGCCCGCAAGCGCGCAGTGCTCCAGGTCCACGAACACGCCGCGCTCGCCGGCCTGATCGCGATCGCCGTCCACGGCATCACCCTGCTCGGCGACGCCTGGCTGGATCCAGGCCCGCTCGGCGTCGCGGTGCCGTTCGTCATCGACTACCGCCCGTTGGCCGTCGCCGCAGGCATCGTCGGGGCGTATCTCGCCGCGGCCCTCGGCCTGAGCTTCTACATCCGCCGCAAGGTCGGCGCAGCCCGCTGGCGCAAGCTGCATCAGTTCACGCTGCTGGCGTGGCTCCTTGGTTTCTTGCACGCGCTGTTCGCCGGCACCGACGTGTCCACCACGTGGATGCAGCTCGTCCTGCTGTGGACCGCTGGCCCGATCGTCGTGTTGCTCGGGGCCCGCGTGACCGCCGAGCGCCGCAAGCGCGCCAAGGCCGCCCAGCGCGCCCACGCGCGCGCAGCGGCAGCCCAAAGCCCCCAGACGGCGCAGGCGGCGTAGGCCGCCGTCAGCTGGCTTCGGCCAGGCGCAACGGCTGGCGTTCGACGTCGAACGCCGGCACATCGGCCGGGGGCAGCGGACGGGCATAGAAGTAGCCCTGACCCAATCCGCACCGCATCTCTGCGAGCACGGCCACCTGCTCGGGTTCCTCGATCCCTTCGGCGACGACCTGAAGGTCAAGGCTCGCGGCCATGTTCACGATGGCGTCGACGATCGCACGGCCCCGGGGGCCGGCAGTGATCTCGTCGGTGAAGGACTTGTCGATCTTGAGTACGTCAAGCGGGAACTTCGACAGGTACGACAGCGACGAGTAGCCGGTGCCGAAGTCATCGATGGCGAACCGCACGCCAAGGTCACGCACCGCTTCCATCCGGCGCTGACTGCCCTCGATATCGAGGATGAGTGAGGACTCCGTGACTTCGAGCATGAGCACCGACGCGGGCAGCCCGGAAGCGTCGAGCGCCGCGCTCACCTGCTGCGGGAAGTCCTCACGCTGCAGCTGGTTCCCGGCGAGGTTGACCGACATGTACCGGTTCTCGGCCCAGCCGTCCTCCCGCCATTCGGCGAGCTGGCGGCATGCCTCGCCCAGCACCCACGTGCCGAGTTCGACGATGAGGCCGGTCTGCTCCGCCAACGGGATGAAGTCCCCGGGCGACACGAACCCGCGCTCGGGGTGGACCCAGCGCACCAGCGCCTCGTAGCCCACGATGCGGCGCTCGGCGATGTCGATGAGCGGCTGGTAGGCGAGCGTGAACTCCTCGTTCAGGATCGCTCGCGCGAGTTCGGCCTTGAGCTCGAGCCGGTTGGCTACGGCGTCGTGCATCTCGGCGGTGAAGAGCTTGAACGTGTTGCCTTCACGGTCCTTGGCCGCGTACATCGCGAGCTCGGCATCCCGCAGCATGCTCGCCGCGCGTTCAGCGGCAGTCCCTTCGCCCGATGCGTCGCACACGGCGATTCCCACCGAGGCGTGTGCCAGGTGCGTCGTACCGCCCACCTCGAAGGGCGTGGTGAGCGCGCTCAGCATGCACTCGGCGGTCGCGACGGCGTCACCCGCGCCGTCCAGGTCCTCACTCACGATCGCGAACCCGTCACCGCCGACCCGGGCGAGAATCTCGCCAGGTCGCACGCAATCGCGAAGGCGATCGGCCAATGCGCAGAGCAGCTCGTTGCCGACCTGATGGCCGAGCGAGTCGTTGACGGCCCTGAAGTCATCGAGATCGATGAGGACGAACCCGAAGAGCGTGCC
>JAEMRF010000096.1 GCA_016463515.1 Solirubrobacteraceae bacterium
GGGCACGAGACGGTGCTGCTGGTGTGGGAGGAGGGCCGCACGCCACCCGCCGACCTGCGCCTGCGCCTGCAGGAGCTCCTCGGCACCGGCGCCACGCCGGGGCGCACGGCCGTGATCGAGGTGCCAGTCAGCTACGACGGCCCGGACCTGCAGGCCGTGGCGACCGCGTGCGGGATGAGCCCCGAGGAGGTCGTGCGCCGCCACGGCTCGGCGACCTACGAGGTGGGCTTCATCGGCTTTGCCCCGGGCTTTGCCTACCTGCTCGGCGGCGACCCGGCGCTGCGTCCGCCGCGGTTGGCCTCACCTCGCGAGCGCGTGCCCGCCGGGTCGCTCGCGATCGCCGGGGAATACTGCGCCGTGTATCCGGCATCCTCGCCGGGAGGCTGGAATCTGATCGGCACCGCGCACGTGCAGGCCTTCGACGCGGCGCGCGAGCCGCAGGCGCTGCTGCAGACCGGCGCCCAGGTGCGCTTCGTGGAGCAACGGTGACGCCCGCGCGCCTGCACCCGCAGGCCACGCCCGCGCGATCGGCGACGCTGGCCGAGGTCATCGACGCCGGCTCGCGCACGACCATCCAAGATCTCGGGCGACCCGGCCATGCGCACCTGGGCGTGCCGCCGTCGGGGGCAGCTGACCGGGCGTCGTTGACGCTCGCCAACCGTCTCGTCGGCAACGCCGAAGGTGCGCCGGCGCTGGAGACCACGCTGCGCGGCCCCACCCTGCAGTTCCTGCGGGCGGCGACGATTGCGCTCACCGGCGCACGGGTCGACGCCACGCTCGACGCCCGGCCGGTCGCGATGGATGCGCCGCTGGCCGTCCGCCCCGGGCAGGTGCTGGTCGTCGGGACCGCGACGCTGGGCCTGCGCACGTACGTGGCGGTGCGTGGTGGCTTGGCTGCACCCCGCACGCTCGGCAGCGCCAGCACCGACGAGCTGACCGGTCTTGGGCCCGCGCCGCTTGCCACGGGCGACGGCTTGAGCGCCGACCGGCTTGAGCTGGCCGCGCCGGCCGTCGACGTGGCGCCCGTCAGCGCGATCGCGCCGTCGCCCACCTTGCGGGTGACCGTCGGGCCACGCGATGACTGGTTTGCACCGGACGCCGTCACCGCCCTGCTGACCGAACCGTTTGCGGTGACCGCGAGCGTGAACCGCATCGGCGTGCGGCTGCGTGGCCCGGTCCTCCCGCACCGCGAGCAGGCCGAGCTGCGCTCTGAGGGCGTGGTGACCGGCTCGATCCAGGTTCCGCCCTCGGGCGGGCCGATCGTGTTGCTCGCCGATCACCCCACGACCGGCGGATATCCGGTGATCGCCGTGGTCGTGGGGGATGACCTGTCGCTGGCCGCGCAGCTGCGGCCCGGCGACCACGTTCGCTTCAAGCAGCTGGCCGGTCCGGCGGCCGCGCCGCGCACGGATCGACTGCCCTAACTGGGGTCACGTCCCCCGTCTGGCGCGCCTGCGGGACGGTTGCACGCGGGGCTGCGAGACGGGGATCGACGGTCTGTCGCCGGCCGGCAAGCCCGATTACCCCAGCGGTTGCAGCGGAAAACCGATTCCGCTCGGTGGCATCGGGGCGGAACGGGAGTGCTTACGGTTTACGGAACAGGCATTCCGGACCGCGCATCGATGGTACGATCGGCGCATCGGAACTTGCTTTCCTCCTTGGAAAGGTAATCCGGTGCACCCAAGCAAGCCATTCACTGACGCTGGGCAACGCCGCACCTTTGCGGGCGCGTTGCTCCGGGCCGCTGCTGAACGATCGAAGAGAGAGTCGACGTGTCACACGTGCCGCAATTTGAAAACGCCAATGACCCGGCAACCCCGGGACGGCCCACCTTGGTCCCTGAAGTTCCCGGAGCGGAGGGCGGCGTTGTGACGATCAGCGCCGCCGAGATGGTCCGCCTCACGGGCGTCGGGCGCGAGCGCCTGCGCACGTGGGAGCGTCGCCACGATTTCCCCCAGCCCGTCCGCTGCCGCAACAACGTGCGGCGCTACCCCGCTGAGGACGTGCGCCATGTGATCGCCGTCAGCCGCGCGGTGGACCAGGGCGTGCCGCTCAACGAGGCCATCGAGCAGACGCTGTCCAAGCGCACGTCCGACCCGGGCGTGGGCAGCCTCGGCGCCGCGCTCGACCACGCGCCCACGCCGGCCATTGCCATCACGGGCCCCGAGCCGCTCACGGTCGCGTGGACCAACGGGGCCACGACGGCAGCACCAGATGCGCCGTCCGTCGGCACCGTGCTCACGGGTGAGCTGGCCGCGTTCGGTCCGTCTGCGCGCGCTGCGCTGCAGCGGCTCCTGATCGGTGAAGGCCCCGACGTGAGCGTCGTGACCCACACCGACTGGATCGGGACGTTCCCGGCCGAGAAGCAGTCGATTGCGTGGCGTGTGCCGGCGGAGGCGTCGATGGAGTCCGTGGTGCTGCTGTTGCAGCTTCCGGACGGCTCCTCGGCTCGCCCGGCTACCGCTGGTGCGCACGGGTCCTCGGCCGTTGAGCAGACGGCCGTCTGGGGTGCAGCCGCGGGCGAGGCCCGCAAGGCACTGCAGCAGGAGGCCGGCCTGGCCAGCGCGCAGCGCGCCCTCGCCGAGCTCCTCAAGGGCACCGGCGGCGTCGACGCGTTCCTGGCGACCTTCCACGGTGGGCAGATGCGCACGGCGACCTCCGTGCGCGGCTCGATTCCGCCGCAGACGATGCCCCTTGCAGCCGACTCCGACGTGGCTCGCGCGATCGCCGATGCCGAGGTCGACTGGGTCGGTCAGGCCACGTTGCGCCAGCTCGGCGTGCCCCCGCGGACCGAAGCGGTCGTCGTTCCGATCATTGCCGGCCGCGAGGCCATCGGCGGGATGTTCCTGCTGTTCCACGACGAGCTCCCTCTCGCCGACGTGACCCGCGAGCTGCTGCAGAGCCTCGCGACCACGATCGGCACCGTGCTCCAGCGCGAGCACCACGCCGCAGCGGCCATTCAGGCTGCTCGCAGCGCGGCGTAGCTCCCGCGCGCACCTACGCGTCGGCGCGCGCTCTTCCCGGCCAGGCGATGGTCGCGAGGAGCGCGACGCCGGTGCCGGCGGCCACCACGAGGAGCGCGAGTTGGCTGAGCGGCGGCTCGACGCTCGCCCAGATCGCCTGCGCCACGGCCGTCGCGGCGCCGTCGTCGGCCAGCGCCGCCACCAGCTGATCGCCGATCCACGGCGCAGACACCGCCGCGATCACTCCGGCCAGGGCCGCGCCCGCTCCAGCGCGCACGACGGCCCACCGGCGGCGGCGCGCGACCAGCACCGAAAGCACGGCCGCGACGAGCGCCAGCGGCGCCATCAGCGCGGCGCCGCGCTCAAGTCGACGCGCAAATTCGCGGGTCTGCTCGTATTGCCCGGCCTCGATGATCCGCACGGCTCCTGCGCCGGAGGCGTCCGACCCGGCCGCGATCAGCTGATCCGGCAGACCCACGTCGCGGGCCAGGCGCTCGATGAGCGGCTGCAGGTCGAGCTCGACGCCCTGCCCCGGATCATCGAGCCACTGCACGAACGCGCCGTGGGTGCCGGTCATCGCCTCGCCCCAGAGGCCGTCGAACGCGCCGGTCTCCAGCGCCTCAAGCGCGGTGGCCTGCGCAGTCTCGCCGCCGCCATCAAGGAGTGCGTCGACCGTCGCCCGCAGCTCTGGCGGGAGCTGGCCCGCAGCCTGGCGCACGGCTTCCTGTTGATCGACGAGCTGGCCTGCCAGGAACGCCGCCGTCTCCTCGCGCACCGCCGGATCCCGGATGACCTCCACCGATCGCGTCGTGAACGTGGCCGTATCGAGCAGTTGCCGCTCCGCCCACACGCACCAGATCGCCACGACCGCCGCCGCCGTGGCGATCACCAAGAGCACTCCGGAGAGCAAGGAGCGCAGTCCACCAGTCATTCCCAGAGACGCTATCCGTGCGGCGGTCTGGCGGAGCCGGTCGAGCTGGTTCGTGCCGAACGCCTGGCGCTGACCTAGAGCGCTGGCTCGGCCTCTGGCTCGCGGCGGCTGGCCGCCAGCAGGGCCGCGTAGGCGCCGCCAGCGGCGGCCAGCTCGTCGTGGGTGCCGAGTTCGACGACCTCACCGTGATCCAGAACGGCGATCTGGTCGGCGCCCGCGATGGTGGAGAGGCGGTGGGCGATCGCGATGGTGGTGCGGCCGGCCGAGAGGGCATCCAGGGCTTCTTGCACGGCGAGTTCGGTCTTGGTGTCGAGGGCGCTGGTGGCCTCGTCGAGGATCAGGACGGGTGGGTCGCGCAGCACGATGCGGGCGATCGCCAGGCGCTGGCGCTCGCCGCCGGAGAAGCGGTATCCGCGCTCGCCGACGACGGTGTCGTAGCCGTCCGGCAGGCTGCTGAGCAGGTCGTCGATCTGGGCGGCGCGGGCGGCGGCGCGCAGCTCTTCGTCGGTCGCGTCGGGCCGCGCGAAGCGCAGGTTCTCGGCCACCGTCGCGTGCAGCAGGTGGGTCTCCTGCGATACGACGCCAACGAGCTGAGCGCGGGTTTCGGGCGAGAGGTCGCGCAGGTCGTGACCGTCGATCGTCACGCGGCCGCCGGTGGGGTCATAGAGGCGCGCGGCCAGGTAGCCGAGCGTCGTTTTGCCGGAGCCGGTCGCGCCGACGACCGCCAGGGTGGTCCCGGAGGGCACGGTGAGGTCGATGCCTTTGAGCGCGTCGCCGGAGCGAGCTTCGTCGTAGGCAAACGTGAGGCCTTCGAAGCGCATCTCGCCGCGCACGGAGCTGGCGTCGACCGCGACGGGATCCTTGGGCTCGATCAGGTCGACCGGGGTGTCGAGGTACTCGAACACACGCGTGAAGAGCGCGAGCGAACTCTGTAGCTGGATGCCGAGGCGCAGCAGCGTGATCATCGGCATCAGCAGGCGGGTCTGCAGGGTGGTGAAGGCCACCAGCGTGCCGATCGTGATGAAGCCCGAGCCGCGCGCGTTGGCGTAGCCGGCGATCCAGTACACGAGCGCCGGCAGGGCAGCAAACGCCAGCTGCACCGACGCCATCCGCCAGCGGCCCGCCATTGCCGCGCGCACTTCCAGATCGGCAACGTCCGCGGAGGTCTGACTGAACTCACCGCGCAGATCCGTGCCGCGGCCCATGGTGCGGCCCAGCACGATGCCGCCGATCGACAGGTTCTCTTCGACCATCGCCGACATGTCGGCCATGCGGCGCTGGCGCTCGGCCGTGATCCGGCGGCGCTGATCGCCGACGGTGCGCGAGAGCCACACGAAGAACGGCACCACAGCCAGCGTGGCGAGCGCCAGGCGCCAGTCGAGGGCGATCATCGCCACGAGGGTCGCGATCACGGTGGTCAGGGCGCCCACGAGCGAGGTGACCGTCGAGGTGACCACGCCCTGCATCGCGCCGATGTCGTTGGCGATGCGCGACTGCACCTCGCCGCCGCGGGTCTTGGTGAAGAACGCCAGCGACATCTTCTGCAGGTGGTCGTAGACCGACGCCCGCAGGCCATGCATCACGTTCTGCCCGACGACGTTGCTCTGCCAGGACTGCCACACGTCGATGACCGAGCCCAGCATGGCCGCGCCGACCATCCCGAGCACCAGGTAGGTGAGCAGGGCGGTGTCGTCGTTCGGGAGGGCGACGTCGATGATCTCGCGCAGCAAGAACGGCTGGGCGAGCCCGAGCAGCGCGGAGAGCCCGATCAGTCCCGCGACGATGGCGATCCGCCCGCGGTGGGGGCGGAAGAGCCGCACGATGCGCCGCAGGTCGACCGGGTCGTGGGGCTTGGGTTTGGGGGAACGTGCGCGCATCAGGGACCCAACAGCCTAGGGCCGCCGTAAGCTCGCAGGTCATGGGGGAGCACTGGCATGGCGAGATCGCGCGCGCGGCGTTCAAGGACGGGCTGCCGCTGGCACCGGATTCCGCCGATCAGCCGGACCTGCGGATCTACTCGGTGCAGCGCCCGTCCGACCTGCAGATCGAGGAGATCGGCCAGGAACTCGGCCTTGATCCGAGGGCGTTGGCGCGCGCCCGGGGGAAGCATGTTCGAGCTCGGATGGACCGCTTCGGCGAGTCGCGCTTCCTGATTCTGCGCCCCGCGCGCTACGTCGACAAGACCGAAGAGGTGCACTTCGGGGAGCTGCAGCTCATCGTCGCGCCCGGGTACGTCGTGTTGCTCGGGCGATGCGGAGTGTTCCCGCTGAAGGCGTTCGTCGACAAACTCTGCGCGCGGCCCGAGCTGATCCAGCGCGGCCCGGCGGCCGTCCTGCACGCGGCCGTCATGGCGGTGGTCGAAGGCTACGAGCCGGTGATCATGGGGCTCGAGGTCGATATCGACCAGATCGAGGATGAGGTCTTCCGCTCGGAAGCCGACCCGCTGCGCCGCATCTACCAGCTCCTGCGCGAGGTGATCGCCTTCCAACGGGCCACGGATCCGCTGGCCGCGATGCTCACCGAGCTCGTGGGACGAGACGATCTGCCCGAGAGCGAGCACCGCTTCGTGCGCGACGCCGAGGAGAAGGCGCTTCACGCCGCCGATCGCGCCGAGGGGTTCCGGACCCTGCTGGAGAACGTGCTGAGCGTGAACCTCGCCCTGGAGACCAAGCGACTCTCTGAGGTCAGCATCGCCCAGGCCGACCAGACGAAGAAGATCTCGTCCTGGGCCGCGATTCTCTTCACACCGACGCTGATCGGCGGCATCTACGGCATGAACTTCCGCGACATGCCCGAACTTGAGTGGGCCTACGGGTACCCGTTCGCCATCGGCCTCATGGTCGCGATGATGCTCGTGCTCTACGTGCTCTTCAAACGGCGCGACTGGATCTAGCGCCTCAGCCCGCGCTCAGCGGGGCTAGACGCCGCCGGCCAGCACCCTGCGCTTGGCATAGCCCCAGCGCACCATGCTGCGGTCGAGCTTGCGGGCAAACGCCTTCGCTGAACCGCCCAGCTCCCGCCTGCGGCCGGCATTTCTGAGTTCCGCCTGTGCGGCGGCCGTGCGGCCCAGTCGCACGAGATCCACGGCATAGGCCGCAACCTCCGCGCGTGGGTCGTCACCGGTTCGGCGGGCGCGCGCCAGCGCGCGGCGATGGCGTTTGGCGTCGCGCAGCAGCTCGGCCCGGACATTCCGCGACACGTCGCGGACTTGGCCGCGTGAGTATTCGAGCACCCGCAACGGGCCGCGGCTGTCGCTCTTGAACAGCGCCGGGAAGCGGCTGTCGGCCGAAAGGAACTCCGGCGCCTTGTTGCCGGTCACGTTCGCCAGGCGGTAGCCGCCAGTACCCCAGTCGCTGACCTCGGTCGCGTAGACGTTGCCCTGCTTGTGCAGGACGACCGTGCGGCGTTTGGTCGGCCGCTCGGCGGTGAACACGTCGACGAGGACCTCTGGCTCATCGTCGGCGTCGAGATCCACCGCGGTCAGCTTGGGCGTCTGGAAGTAGGAGACCGACGCGCCGGCTGGCAGCAGCTGGTCGGTGACGACCTGCTGGCCATCGCGAATGACCGTGACGCGGATGTCGCTCCAGGCGGGAACCTCGCCCTTGGAACCGTCGGTGTACTTCAGCGACGCCTTCAACAAGACGCCGGTTTTCCTGTCCGTCGGCGCACTGTCTTTCTGAGTAGCCGCGTGGGCCGAGCTGGTCACGACCGCCGCAGCGGCAAGAGCGATCAGCAAGGTGTCGCGCAAGGACGACTGGCGGAGGAACGACATCAGGAAGGTCGCTCTCACCCTACCGACGACGCGCCGTTGCGCGAAGCGGTACGCGCGGTTTACATGGCCTGAAATCCCCCGTGGGGTGGGGGTTTCGTTAGCTGGAGATCAGCTCTTCAAGTTCTTCGACCCGCTGCTCCAGCGCGGCGATGCGGTCGAGAACTGCCTGCAGGTCCGGGGCGGCCAAGGGTGAGGCGATCGGGGTTGGCGCAGGCGCGTGTTGTGCCCCGCTGGGCTGCGTCGGCCCCGGTGCCCGCACGAGGTCACTGGTGGTCAGCGAGGCGGAGCCCGGCGCGGCTGCGTCCTCGTCGGCGAAGTCCTCGTCGCTGGGCAGCAGGCCGCTGGCCTGCAGCTGCGCGCGGTGCTCGGCAGCAGCCTCCTCGGCGGCGGCTTCGATCTCGGGGTCGCGCGGGCCGAGCTGGTGCTGCCAGCGCGCTTCGCGCGCACCGGGTTCGCGGTCCAGCAGCAGCACCAGGCCGCGCATGCCCAGCCCGTCGAGGACCTCTTCGACGGCTTCGGGCGAGGCGAACGGGTGCAGCCGCTCGGTGCGGGTCCGCAGCTCGCCGCGGGTCTGCGGGCCGCGCAGCAGCAGGACGGCGAGCAGGCTGAGCTCTTCGTCGCTGGCCGGCAGCGCCTCGCCGGCCGTGTGGCGGTACTTGGTCGTGCGGCTGCCTTGCCCGGCGGCCGCGATCCGGGCGAGCCCGTGGCGGTGCAGACCGGTGCAGGCCTCGCGCACGTCGTCGTCGGTGAGCGTCATCACCGGGTCGCGGCTGGAGCTCTGGTTGCACGCGGTGCGCAGTCCGTTGAGCGACAGCGGGTACGCGTCTGGCGTGGTGCGCTGCTTCTCCAGCAGGCACCCAAGGACCCGCTGTTCATGGCCATTGAGCTGCATGGCGCAAAAGCGTAGCGGCGACCCGAATGCCTCGTGGGTGGTTGGTCGCAGTGGTCGCGAAGCGGCTCGCCACGCACCCGCCGCTCGAACTCAGATACCGAGTGGCGGAAAACCGCCAACGAACATCGGTTGCCCGCATTGGCGGGGTGGAATTCTGGAATTACGTTGGCGTCAAGCCAGAAGGGCAGTGCGCAATCGAGCCGCCGCCCGGTCCACCACCACACACCAGATCGAGAGACACACCATGGGCTTCCTGAAGCAGATGAAGGACATGAAGAAGACCGTCGAAGCCGCGCCGGGGATGATCCAGCAGGCCCAGACGCTCGGCGCGCAGGCCCAGCAGATGGGCATGGCCCAGCAGGCCGCCGCCCAGCAGCAGTACGGCGCGATGGGTGCCGGCGCTGGCATCACCGCGAACCCGAACGTTCCCGGTGGCATGGACTTCGCCGGCATCGGCGCAAACGCGCAGGCCCAGGCCAACGCCCAGGCCCAGCAGGCCGCTGCCGGTGCAGCCGCCGTCGGCGTCGACACCACCAAGGGCACCGAGCCGATCGAGGGCGTCACCCTCGAGCAGTTCGCGGCCGTCGCCAAGGGCCTTGCCGCCTACAACTACGACCAGTCCAAGGCGCCGCTCGTGGCCCAGCAGCACGGCATCACGCCCGAGGCCTACGAGATCGCCGCCGCCGGTTGGAACGGCCGCATCACCGCCGACCCGGCCGTGGCCCAGGCCTTCAACGCCGCCTACCGCGCGATCTAACCGCCACCGACCGAGCGACCAGCAGGGGAACGACCATGGGCTTTTTCAAGTCGGTGCGCGAGCTGAACAAGCAGGGCAACGAGATCAGCAAGAACTGGGACGTCGGCGCGCAGCTCGCCGGCGCCCAGCAGTCGATGGCCGGCGCCCAAGCGATGATGGCCCAGCAGACGGCCGGCGCCAACCTCGCCATGACCGGCCTCGACGCCACCGCCACCATCAACGGCGTCCGCCAGGGCGCCGGCATGGTCAACTACCAGCCGATCGTCGAGCTCGACCTCCTCGTGATGGCCCCCGGCCGCGCCCCGATGCCCGTCACCGTCTCGCAGGTCGTGCAGCAGATCTACCTCGCCCGCGCCCA
>JAEMRF010000097.1 GCA_016463515.1 Solirubrobacteraceae bacterium
CCCGAGTTCGACGTCCAAGCGTTCGTCACCACCGCGAGCGTGCTGACGGGCTACCCGGCGCAGCGCAGCGACTCCACCACACCCGGCTGAGCATGGCGCGCGGGGCCAGCCGGCCGAGCTCCGCGGTCGGCCACGACGCGATCGCCTGGGCGGAGCGCCAGATGCCCGTCCTACGGCGGGTCGCCGGTCGGCTCGCCGATGGTGAGCGGTTGGCTCAACAGCGGGTCGGTGTCTGTCTGCACGTCACCGCTGAAACCGGGGCCCTCGTGCGCGCCCTCGCACGGGGAGGCGCCGACGTCGACCTCGTCCCATCCAACCCGCTGTCGGTCCATGCCGAGGTTGCTGCGGCCCTCGCTGACGAGCCGCGCATCACCGTACACCTCGGCACACCGACGCCCGTCGGGCACGAACGCGCCCTCGCCGCTGTCGCGCAGCTCGGGCCGAGCCTCGTGATCGACGACGGCGCGGACCTGGCACGCGTGCTGCACAGTGCGGGCACGGCCGACGCCGTCATCGGCGGCACCGAGGGGACGACCACGGGCGTGCTGCGGCTGCGAAGCCTGGCCGAGCAACGTTCGCTCGAATACCCCGTCCTTGCGGTCAACGACACCCCGATCCGGCACCTGTTCGACAACCGCCTCGGCACCGGGCAGTCTGTCCTGGACGGGCTGATCCGCACGACCAACCTGCTGCTTGCCGGCAGTAGGGTCGCGGTGTTCGGCTACGGGGCGTGTGGCCGTGGAATCGCGCTGCGCGCCCACGGACTTGGCGCCACCACCATCGTGTGCGAGGTCGACCCTGTCCGCGCACTCGAGGCCCGGATGGACGGCCACGACGTGATGCCCGGGCTCGACGCCGCCGCGCGGGCCGACGTCGTCATCACCGCAACCGGCGCGATCGACGTGCTGGGCGCCAACCACTTCGCTGCCTTGAGGGACGGCGCAATCCTTGCGAACGCCGGCCACTTCGATGTTGAGATCGACACCGCCGCGCTCGCGCAAGCCGCCAGCGATCGCCGCACCATCAGACCGCTCGTCGAAGAGTTCGATCTGGGCGGACGCAGCATCGTCCTCCTCGCCGGCGGTCGCGTCATCAACCTTGCCGCTGCCGATGGTCACCCGGCAGGCGTCATGGACCTGCTCTTCGCCGGGCAGGCCGTCGCTGCCGCGTGGCTCGCCGAACATGGCAGCACCCTCGCCCACCGGGTGCACCCCGTTCCCGACGCGATCGACGCGGATCTCGCACGCCTCGCGCTCGAGGCCCAAGGCGTCCGAATCGATGAACTCACCGGGCCTCAGCGGAGCTACCTCACAAGCTGGGCGCCAGTGGTTCACGAGTCGCACACGCCGCCGGCCTCCGCAGATCGATAGCTTTCCCCCTGTGAAAGCCATGGTCCTCGCCGCCGGACTCGGAACCCGCCTGCGGCCCATCACGTACGAGCTACCAAAGCCCATGGTGCCGGTCGTCGACCGACCAGTCATGGCGCACATCGTCGATCTCCTGAAGTCACAGGGGGTCACCGACATCATCGCGAACCTCCACTACTTCCCGGACACGATCCGCGACTACTTCGGCGACGAGATCACCTACCGCTACGAACCCGAGCTCCTCGGCACCGCCGGCGGCGTGCGCAACTGCCGCGACTTCTTCGGCGACGAGCCGTTCCTCGTGATCTCCGGTGATGCCCTCACCGACCTGGACGTCGCTGCCTTCCGCGCCACCCACGACCGTCTCGGCGGCATCGCCACCCTCTGCGTGAAGTCCGTCCCGGACACCCGCGAGTTCGGCGTGGTCATCCACGACGACGCCGACCGCATCCTCGGCTTCCAGGAAAAGCCCGCCCCCGAAGACGCCAAGTCCGACCTTGGCAACTGCGGCATGTACCTCTTCTCGCCCGAGATCTTCGACTACTTCCCAGAGGCCGACCCCGTCGACTGGGCCTTCGACGTCTTCCCCAAGCTCCTGGCCGATGACGTGGCGTTCCACATCCACCGCGTCGACAGCGGCTACTGGAACGACGTCGGCTCCCTCGCCGAGCTGAAGTCCGGCACGTTCGACATCCTCACCGGCGAGCTCTCCCTCCCGACCGTCGACGGCACCGGCCCCGAGACCCTCCACACCGGCGCCGGCTCCACCGTCCCAGACGACGTCGAGCTCACCGCCCCCGTCTGGATCGGCGAGAACGTCACCATCGGTGCCGGCGCCCGCCTGACCGGTCCCGTCGTCATCGGCGACGGCGCCACCATCGGTGCCGGAGCCAAGATTCGCGACTCGGTCGTGTATCCCGGAACCACCGTGGCCGACGAAGCGATCCTCATCGGAGCCAGCCTCGGCCAGACCGGCATCATCGCGGCGATGAAGCCAAGGAACGCCTCGACCGTCTGACGCCAGGCCTGCCCGGGCAGGCCGACGCTCAAGGTCGACCGTCCGTCGCGCCGCGCTAGCGCCCGACGGGAAGGACGGTCGACCCCTGTGGCCCACAGGCAGGTCGACCTCGGCGGGTCAGTAGAGCTCGCGGGAGCCGCCGGGCTTCGGCGCGGCGCGGCCTGGATCGCCGAAGCGCTCCTTGCGGAGCTGTTCCTTCTCGCTGCGATCGATCGCCTGGACGACCAGCCACACGAGCGCAATGCCCATGATGATCGACTGCTCCGTGGCCATCAGCACGCCTGCGATGGACTGATCCTCGGCGGCGGTGATGCCCCAGCGGTTGGCCTGCTCCTGATAGACGGGGTAGATCGACCGGGGAATGAACGTGAGGGCGATCCCGAGCAGGCCGACGAAGACCTTCGTGCCTGCCATGTACATCACGGCGCCCATGCCTGACAGGCGGCGCGTGTCGCGGATCGGCGAGATCAAGTGCCACCAGTACAGGCCGCCGATCACGGTGAAGGTGAGGTGCTCGAGCGCGTGCACGACGGGGTAACGGACCGCCGCGTCGTAGAGCGCCGGCACATGCCAGAGCCACATGCCGCCGATGTAGGCCGCCACACCCAGGAGTGGCGAAAGCAGCCAAGGCGCTGACCGCTCCAGCACGATGAGCCGTTTGGTTGCCGGGCGGAAGATCGCCTTGGTGAGCCCGAGGAAACACAGGATGGGCGCGATGTCGATCAGCAGCAGGTGCTGGATCATGTGCATCGTGAGGAGCTCGTCGCCGAGCTCGTCGATCGGCGAGTAGAGCGCCACGACCACCGCGGTGATCCCGAGCATGAACAGCACGAGCCGGCCCGGGTGGGCGCGCACGGCCCTCCAGCGCACGATGTACGCGATGGTGACGGGGAGCAGGATGAAGAGGGGGCCGGGGTAGAAGTTCCACCCCACGGACTCCGTGGCAGCCACGGCGAGCATCTGCGCAGAATTGTCGCAGTGCGCGGCACCCGCGTGACGTTTGCCTCGGCAGGCTGGCGCGTGTGCCCAACGCCCGCTTCAACGACTTCGCCGCAGCAGGCCTCGCGCTGGCCGCGCCATCCCTCTGTGGCGGCTGTGGCGACGCCCTCCCAACGCTGCCGAGCATCGCTGGGTCACTCCCCACGGGCTGGTGCACGCACTGCTTCGACCGCTGGGGCCCAACGCCCGGGGCTTGGCAGGGCGCGCCGGACGCTTGCCCGGGCTGGGCGGCGGCTGAGTACCGCGGGCGGGTGCGCCGCGCGCTGCTGCAAGCCAAACGTGGGGCGCCGGAGGCCGCCATCGGACTCCTGCTGCACCGGCTTCAGCTGCAGCCCGGATCTCTCCCGAGCGGAGCGCACATCACGTGGGTGCCGGGTCACCCGCGTCGAGCGTTGCGCGGCCCCGATGCCGGGCAGGCGTTGGCGCGCGCCGTGGCGCGTCAAGAAGGTCGGACCGTCGAACGGCTGCTGTGGCGTGTGCCGTGGGCGCGTCGCCAAGCCGGCCGGACGGTCGACGAGCGATGCGCCAACCCACACCGGCTCGGTCTTCGAGCTGTCGGACGAGCCCCCAGCTGCGTCGTGCTCGTCGACGACGTGCGGACGACGGGGACGACCCTCGACCACGCCGCACGGCTGCTGAGGAGCGCGGGCGCCGACCACGTCGTCGCCTGCACGGTCGCCATCGCGCCCCCACGCTGACCGCGGGGCCAAGACGAAGCGACGGACGGGGGACGCGCGCTCTGTCAATTGGAGAGTCGCAGCACCACGATCGCCACGTTGGCTGGCGCAGATCACGGTGACGAGCATCACATTTGCGCCAGGAGTGGAGGGGTGTCCAGGCCGCGTTTACAGGGATTTCACATCGTCGCGCCACTGGGTCGCCACCCGGTTTTCGTACGAACGTCCAACTGGCGCCCACAACCGCCGCCCAGAGGAGGAACATCCTTTCCACCAGGCAGCACGGCAACACCAACCTTCAAGGGGGTCTTTGGTGAGGATCGATGTCAAGGGACGCAACACCCCGGTGACTGACGAGCTACGAGCGCTCGTCGAGCGACGATTCAGGGCCGTCGCCGCACAGTTGCCGGACGACGCCAGACTCGAGGTCGAGGTGCGCGAAGAGCGCAACCCCAAGATCCCGGATCGAATGGCCGTCGAGGCGCGGCTGAAGATGCATGGGCGCACCGTGTGTGCACATGACTCTTCGCACAGCATGCGCCACGCCATTGTCCTCTGCTCGGAGGAACTGACTCGGCAGGTGAAGGCCACGCAGGAGAAGCGTCGCCACATCCGCGAGGCACGCGTTGCCTCCAGGGCCATGCGCAGCTCCGCCTCGCCAGCGCACTAACGCACCAACCCACGGGCCAGAGCGGCCCACACGATCCCCCGCAGCAAGGCATGCGCGGGCCCGGATCAGCGAAACGCCCCGCCCGCTCCCGGGTGGGGCGTTTCTGCGTTGTGAGCGCCGTCCTGCACGGGGGTTCAGCCCGTAGCGGGCTGGTAGTGTGACGATTCTCATGAGCCTCCTGGAACGCGCCCTCCGAATCGGTGAAACCAAGCAGTTCAAGCGGTTCGAGAAGCAGGTCGGGCTGATCGGCGCTTTCGCCGAAGAGCTCGAACTCGAGACCGACGACGAACTGCGCACGCGCTTCGGCGCCCTTCGCGAACAAGCCGAGAACGGCGCGAATCTCGACGACCTCCTCGTCGAGGTCTTTGCCATCACGCGCGAGGCCGGCCGCCGCGCCCTGGGCATGCGGCACTTCGACGTGCAGCTGATCGGCGGCATGGCCCTGCACAGCGGGTCGATCGCTGAGATGCGCACCGGTGAAGGCAAGACCCTCACCGGCACGCTTCCGGTGGTCCTCAACGCGATCGCGGGGAAGGGCGTGCACGTGGTGACGGTCAACGACTACCTGGCCCGCCGCGACGCCGAGTGGATGGCCCCGCTCTACAACTTCCTGGGGCTCTCCGTCGGCATCTTGCAGAACCAGGCCGGGACGCAGGCCAAGCACGAGGCCTACGGCGCCGACATCACCTACGGCACCAACTCGGAGTTCGGCTTCGACTACCTGCGCGACAACATGGCCTCTTCGCTGGCCGAGAAGGTCCAGCGCTCGCACTTCTTCGCGATGGTCGACGAGGTCGACAACATCCTGATCGACGAAGCCCGCACGCCGCTGATCATCTCCGGCGCTCCGGAGCAGGCAGCCGAGCTCTACGTGCAGTTCGCCAAGCTCGCGCGCACCATGAAGGCCGGCAAGGTTCCGGAGGGCATGGATCCCCGCGCCAAGAAGGACTTCGTCGCCGACTTCGACTTCGAGTTCGAGGAGAAGCACAAGACGGTCTCGATCACCGAGCGGGGCGTGGCCAAGGCCGAGAAGTTCCTCAAGATCGAGAACCTCTACAGCGCTGCCAACGGTCACCTCGTCAACCATCTGCAGCAGGCGCTCAAGGCCGAATCGCTCTACAAGCGCGACGTGGACTATGCCGTGGTCGACGGTGAGGTCGCGATCATCGACGAGTTCACGGGTCGCATCCTCAGCGGACGCCGCTGGTCTGAAGGCCTCCACCAGGCCGTCGAGGCCAAGGAAGGCGTGCGGGTCCAGGAAGAGAACCAGACGCTGGCGACCGTCACGTACCAGAACTACTTCCGCCTCTACGACAAGCTCGCCGGCATGACGGGTACCGCCATGACCGAGGCGACCGAGTTCATGAAGATCTACGAGCTGCCCGTCGTCGAGGTTCCGACGAACCGCCCGGTGGTCCGCGAGGACGGCAACGACCAGATCTTCAAGACGCAAGAAGGCAAGTGGACCGCGGTCGTCAACGAGATCGAGCGCGCGAACAAGGCTGGCCAGCCGGTGCTCGTCGGCACGATCTCCGTCGAGGTCTCCGAGCTCCTCGGTCACCGCCTCGCGAAGAAGGGCATCAAGCACACCGTCCTCAACGCCAAGCCTGAGCATGCGGCGCGCGAAGGTGAGACGGTTGCCGAGGCCGGGCAGATCGGCGCGGTCACGATCGCGACGAACATGGCCGGTCGAGGCGTCGACATCAAGCTCGGTGGCAACGCTGAGCACCTCACCAAGCTGGAGCTCGTCGGCAAGCGCGGGCTCGAGCCAGGCACCGAGGCCTACGACGCGGCGTTCAAGGAGCTCCTCCCGACGTACGAAGCCAAGGTCGAGAAGGACCGCGAGACCGTGATGGAGAACGGCGGTCTGGCGATCATCGGAACCGAGCGCCACGAGTCGCGCCGGATCGACAACCAGCTGCGTGGCCGCGCCGGCCGCCAGGGCGACCCGGGCAGTTCGCAGTTCTTCCTGTCGGGCGAGGACGAACTCGTGCGCCTGTTCGCGGGCGACCGGATCTACAACATCCTCGACCGCTTCGGCGAGACCGACGAAGACGGCAACGAGGTCCCGATCCAGGCAGGCATCCTCAGCAAGCAGATCGAGAAGGCGCAGCGCAAGGTCGAGGAGCAGAACTTCCTCATCCGCAAGCGCGTCCTTGAATACGACGACGTGATGAATGAGCAGCGTCGCGTCGTCTACAAGCTGCGCGACTCGATTCTCGCCGGCGAGAACCTCGGTTCGCGGTCGCGCAAGGAGCTGCGTGGCGTGATCGAGAAGATCGTCGCCGAGTACACCCCCGGCGACTTCTTCGACGAGTGGGACATCGACGGTCTGTGGGACCGCCTCTTGGAGCTCTACCCGGTCGCTCTGGAACCGTCGGACTTCCCGGGCAGCCCTGGGCGTGAAGAACTCGTGGACCGCCTCACCGAGGACGTCCACGAGATGTACGACGAGCGCGAGGAGGAGCTCGGCCCCGAGCTCATGCGCGAACTCGAGCGCTTCCTGCTGCTGCAGATCATCGACGACGCCTGGCGCGAGCACCTCCACGACATGGACTACCTGCGCGAAGGCATCCATCTGCGCGGGTTCGCGCAGATCGAGCCGATCATCGCCTACAAGAACGAGGCGTTCACGCTCTTCCAAGAGCTCGTGACCGCCATCTGGACGCAGTTCGCCCAGCTCGTATTCAACGTGCAGGTCGAGGTGGAAGAGCCGCTTCCCGAGCAGCCGACCCGCATCGCTGGCTCCCCGAGCAAGCCCGCTGCGGTGACCTACGAGTCCGGCGGCAACGCAGGCCTGAGCGCCCTTGCTGCTGCAGCGGCAGGTGTCGACCCGATCGCTGCTGCCGCGGCGGCTTCCGCACCGCCGCAAACGGGCGACGGCGCTGCGCTTGGCGAGAACGGCGAGCCGCTCAACCGCGAGCAGCGCCGCCAGCTCGCGCGCGAGCAGAAGAAGCAGGCGAAGAAGAGCGGCTGACGCAGCTGCCGCCTGGGCCGGCCGTCGCGTAGACGGCCGGCGCCCTAGGCTGGAAGAGATGCCCCTTCCCTTCGACATCGACCAGCGGATTAGTGCGGTCCGCAAGCAGTTCGACGCCCTCGGTGCCTACCTCGACCCCGAAGCGCTGGCCGAAGAGGTCGCCGAGCACGAGGCGCAAATGGGCGACGCTGGCTTCTGGGACGACCAGGCCAACGCCGCCAAGGTCGGGGCGCAACACGCCGCGGTCAACAAGCGCCTGACCACCTACCGATCGGTCGAGTCCGACCTTGGCGATCTCGACAGCATGATCGAGCTGGCCGAGGAAGACGAGGACCTCGTCGACGAAGTCGTGGATCAGGTCGCGAGCTTGGAGCAGCGCCTCGGCGATCTCGAAGAGGAGCGCCTGTTCTCGGGCCAGTACGACGCTGGCGACGCCTTGGTGACGATCAACGCCGGGACCGGCGGCACCGACGCCCAGGACTGGGCCGAGATGGTGCTGCGCATGATGATGCGCTGGGGCGACGGTCGTGGATTCAAGACCGAGCTCTTGGAAGTCAGTGCCGGCGAGGAAGCTGGCATCCGCTCGGCGACCTTCCGCGCGGAGGGCGAGAACGCGTATGGCCTGTACTCCGCCGAGAAAGGCGTCCACCGCCTGGTGCGTATCTCCAAGTACGACTCCCAGGGGCGCCGTCAGACGGCCTTCGCCGGCGTTGAGGTCGCGCCGATCCTCGACGATGTCGGCGATATCGAGATCGACGCCGACGACCTCCAGGTCGACACCTACCGCGCCTCCGGGGCAGGCGGGCAGCACGTCAACAAGACCGACTCGGCGGTGCGCATCACGCATCGGCCGTCGGGCATCGTCGTGCAGTGCCAGAACGAGCGCTCCCAGACCCAGAACCGCCTGACGGCGATGGGCATGTTGCGTGCGAAGCTGATCGAGCGCGAAGAGCGCGAGCGCCAAGCCGAACTCGACCGCGAGAAGGGCGGTGTGCAGGACGTGAACTTCGGCTCGCAGATCCGGTCCTACGTGCTGCACCCCTACACGATGGTCAAGGACCACCGCACGGGTGTAGAAGCCGGCGACGCCCAGCGTGTCCTGGATGGCGACCTGGACGCGTTCGTGCGCGCCGAGCTGGAGCGGCAGGTCACCGGCGCCGCACCGCTGCGCGAAGAGGCCTGAGCAGCCCCGGTCGGGGCACTCCCGCCTACTTGGTGCGGAGTTTCATGTGTGCGGTCAGCGTGCCGAGGTTGCCGGCCGCGTCGTAGGCGCGAATCTTCAGCTTCGGGCGGTCGCCCTTCCGAAAGCCCTTGATCGAGACGCGCCACTCGTCGCCGCTTCGCACGGGGCGCAGCGTCTTCTTGATCGTCCGCGTCGTCGTGCGGATCTTGCCGCGGCTCTTGCCTGACCTGATCCGCGTGCGCGTCGTGCGGGTGATGAAGAGCTGCATGTCCAGGCGTTTGACGCCGAGCGCGCCATGGTCGGGGTCGTAGGCGATGATCGCCACGCGGCAGGCGGTCTTGGTGCACACCGTTGAGCCCTTCATGAGCGTCGGACGGGTCGTATCGGCCACAGGTGTCGTCGCGGGCGGGCCGACAGGTGGCTCGGTGACCTGTGGCGGGGCCACGACCGGCGGCTTGGACGGTACGAACGGGGCGGCACTGCGGGCGAAATAGCCGCCAGGGCCGTGCGCGGTGACGCTGCATCCGATCTGCGGCGGCCACGGCACTGCGGCGCCGCCAGGAGGAATCATGTCGGCGGAGGTCAGTTTCGCCAGGTAGCGCCCAGTGGAGGGGTCCACGGCACCGATCAACGGGGCCTCGTTGACGTCGCGCCCGCCGTCGCGGTCGACGTCCTTCCACATCTTGAAGGTGAACGATGTGGCGCCCGTCCAGCTACCTGGATCGCAGGCGATCGCCTCGCCGACGCCAAAGAAGCCGGAGATCATCGGTGGTGCGT
>JAEMRF010000098.1:0-6182 GCA_016463515.1 Solirubrobacteraceae bacterium
ACGACGGTGCTTCGACCTCGAGCTCGACGCTGACGGTCAAGACCGACGCGATCGTCGTGCCGCCGAACCAGGCCCCGTCGAAGCCGACGAACCTGGCTGGTACCCCGACGACGACCTCGGTCGCCCTCTCGTGGACCGCGTCGACCGACGACAAGGCTGTCACCGGCTACAACGTGTTCAACGGCACGACCAAGGTCGCAACCGTGACCGGAACCACCGCGAACGTGACCGGGCTCACCCCCGACACCTCGTACACGTTCAAGGTCGAGGCGTTCGACGCTGAGGGTCTCAAGACCGCCAGCGACGCCACCACGGTGAAGACCAACAAGGTCGTCGTCCCGCCGGTCGACGCCAAGGCGCCGGTCGTCAAGTCGATCATCGGCAAGGTTGCCTTCGCCAAGATCGGTGGCATCGCCCTGGTCCAGGGCACCAACTTCACCGGTGTGAAGTCGGTGACCGTTGGCGGCAAGCCCGTGAGCGTCAGCCCGCTCGGCAGCAACCTGCTGCTGGTGGTCCTGCCGCCGCTCGCCAAGGGCAGCTACCCGCTGGTCGTGACGACCGCCGCCGGCGCTAGCGCGACGACCTCGTCGACCACCATCAAGTACATCTCGCTGTTCTAACAGCGAACCCCTAGCGCGCCGCGGGCCTGGTCCCGCGGCGCGCCATGGTTTCGGTCACCGCCTTGGTGACCTGAGCGCCCGTCCTCACCTCGGTGAGGGCGGGCGCTCGTCGTTGGCGGCTAGTTCTGGAGCTCGTTGTTGATCTCGGTGACGATCTTCGTCTCGCCGGTCGACAGCTGCGTGGTGAGCTTCGAGGCGTCGGTGAGGATCGTCGGGACGGTCGTCGGCGTGGCCTTCTCGACCTTGACGGCAAGCTTCTCGAGGTTCGTCGAGAAGTCCTTCATCAGCTTGACGTACTCCTGGTGCTGAGCCGCAACCTCTTCCGGAGCCTCGATCTTGTCGAGGGCCACTGCGTTCTTCTCCACCGACTTGGCGAGCGCTTCGAGGTTGGCGCCGACCTGCGCCGGCGTCTCGGCCGACTGCATTTTCGTGCTGAGTGCCGTGGCTTCCTTCTGCGTGGTCTCCTGCACGTTGGTCACGCTGTCGACGTAGGCGTTCTTGTCTACCCCGCCGCAGCCGGCGAGGGTGGTCGCGGCCAGGAGGGCAGCGACGGTAAGGCTCGACGTGCGCATGGAACAGGCTCTTTTCAAGAGGGAGGGCAGGGCGCCGGTGCGGCCGCTGCCTATCGGTAGGTGATCTTCAACCCAGGCACCCCTTCGAGGTGACTGTGCTCGTTGAAGGAGATCAAAGATATGCCCCGCTGCCCGCGAACGACTTTGGTCACCGACGAGTTGACCATCACGCGTTGCAGGTCAGGCCAGGCGCGGGCAGGAACGCCCAGAAGCGGTGCGATCGCTGCGGCGATCGTTCCGGCCGACGACACGACGAGCGACGTCCCCTGCTCGGACGACACCTGGTCGAGTGCGCCCGCGATCCGCTCGCTGTAGGCCGCAAACGACTCCACATCCGGCTCCGGTGCCTCGGCGTCCGCGTGAACCGCGGGCAGGTCGCCGTCGGAGACCCAGCGCGCAAGGGACTCGTCGAGGATCTCTTGCAAGCGGCGATGTGGGTGCTTCGCGCGCGCAAGGTCAGCGACCATCACCCACTGCTTCTTGTACATCGGCTTCACGCGGGCGATCAGCCGCGTGTGGTCGTATTCGTTCCATCGCGGATCGACCGTGACCGTGCGCCCGCCACCGAGCACGCTGCTGAGGACCTTGGCGGTCTCGCGTTGGCGGTCGAGGTCACCGGAGATGATCCGATCGACGGTCTGCCCACGGCCGGCCAACACCTCGGCCAGCCGCAGCGCCTGAGCCTGCCCGTGTTCGGAGAGCTTGTCGTAGTTGCCGAGCCCGAAGTTCGCCTGCCCGTGGCGCACGAGCAGCACGACGCTCATGGGCGCCGCCGCCGCGCCGTGGTCACGGAGCGGCAGGTCATGCCGAGCGGATCAGCCGGCGGCAACGCAGCTCGAAATAGTGCACCGCGAGCCAGTACCGCTTGAACGTCGGGTTCGTGGTCTGGCCGAGGTGGTACCGGCGGTAGATCTGCTGGATGATCACCGCGAGGCGGAAGAGTCCAAAGACTTCGTAGAAACGCCAATCCTCGACGCTGCGGCCCGACCGCTCGGCGTAGTACGCCACGACCTCTTGCCGGGTGAGCATGCCGGGAGCGTCGGTCGGCTGGCGTTTGAGCGCTTTCATCGCGCGACCGTCACCCGCCTCCACCCAATAGGCCATTGCACCCCCAAGATCCATCAGTGGGTCGCCGAGGGTGGCCATCTCCCAATCGAGCACGCCGATGATCTGGCTGGGATCCCCAGGCGCCAACACCACGTTGTCGAGGCGGTAGTCGTTGTGGATCACGCAATTGCCCACGTCGGCTGGCTGCTGGGCGTCGAGCCAGTCCATGACCTTCTCGAACGACGGCACGTTCCACGTGCGGGCGGCGCGGTAGCGCTTGCTCCACCCGGCGACCTGGCGTGCGACGTAGCCCTCGCCGCGCCCGATCGCCGCAAGGTCTGGCTGAGACGGGTCGACGGCATGCAGGGTGACGAGGTTGTCGATGAACGATCGGCACAGGTCGGCGAGGCCCGCAGCGTCAAGGCCCAGATCGCGCGGGATCGACGAACGCAAGATGGTGCCGTCGAGCTTCTCCATCACGTAGAACTCGTTCCCGATCACGGAATCGTCGGGGCAGTGCGCCACCATCGACGGGACCGACGGAAACGAGGCCTTCAGGGCCCGCTGGACGCGGAATTCGCGGCCCATGTCGTGGGCAGAGGCGATCTTCGCTCCCGCGGGGGGACGCCTCAGGATGAGGGCCTGCTCGGGATAGGTGAGCTGGTAGGTGAGGTTCGAGGCGCCCTTGGAGAACTGCGTGACCTCAGGGACCCCGGTCGGCGCGAAGCCGTCGGCGTTGGCCCTGAGCCAAGCGTCGACGGCGGCCACGTCGAAGCGGTCCTCGTCGCGGACCGCGCCGACGTCGGCGCCCTTGGCCTCCATGCTCACGACGTGCCGGACGTCGTGGCGTCGGTGGGGGCGGGGTACTTCTCGGTGCTGGCCTTGAGTCGACGTCCAGCTTGCGCCGCCTTGGAGCGGTACAGACCGGGCACGAACCGACGCACGAACCAGGCGATCTTGCCGTCACGGTCGGTGAGGACCAGGAACTTGCCCTCATCGACGGCGTAGACGACCTGCTCGGCGATCGTGTCGGCGGTGGTCGTCGACTTCGCGACGAGCTTGTCGATGGCACGGCTCATCGCCGGATCGGGCGTGCGCATGCTGTCGGCGAGGTTCGTCTTGAAGAAGTTCGGGCAGATGACCGACGTGTTGATCCCGTACGGCGCCAGCTCAAAGCGCAGTGTTTCCGACAAGGCGATCACTCCAGACTTGACCACGTTGTAGGACGACATCATCGGCGGGGCCAGCAGCCCAGCCAGCGACGCGGTGTTGACGATGTGGCCGGAGCCCTGCTCCTTCATGAGTGGGATGAACGTGCGGCACCCTTGCACCACGCCCAGCAGGTTGATGTCGATGATCCAGCGCCAGTCCTCCATCGACGTGGCATCCATGCGGCCGCCGGTCGCCACGCCCGCATTGTTGACGATCACATCGAGGCCGCCCCACTTCTCCACGACCCACTCACGGGCCGCGGTCCAGTCGTCCTCATCGGTCACGTCGAGCGTGATGGCCGCGATGCGTGGCTCCGGCAGCGGACCATGCCCAGCGGCCGTGATCCGTTCGGCGACCGCCTCGCCGGCCGTATGGCGGCTGGGTGCAGCAGCGATGCGCTCGGCGGCCCGCTCGACAGCTTCGCCGTCGCGATCGGTGAGCAGGACGTTCCAGCCGCGCTGCGCCCAGGACTCGGCGAGGGCCAGGCCAAGGCCAGAGCCAGCCCCGGTGATGAGGACGCGCCGTGGCGGGCCCGGGACGGTACGAGAGCGACCCAGAAGGGTGCGGGCGGGATCGATGGGGTTCATGTGCGTAAGGCTCCTGTGGGACGGGATGGCGGCCGCGTGACTAGCGCCCAGCCCACTTCCCAGCACCGTACTTCGCCAGCTCCAGGCGGGCCAGCACTCCCTGATGAACCTCGTCCGGGCCGTCGGCCAGGCGCAGCGAGCGTGCAGCCGCGTAGGCAGCAGCGAGCGGGAAGTCGTCGCTCATGCCAGCCCCGCCGTGGAGCTGGATCGCCATGTCGATCACCTCGCAGGCCATCCGGGGCGCCGCGACCTTGATGGCCGAAACAGCCGCCAGCGCCTCGGGCCGCTTCTCATCGAGCAGCCACGCTGCCTGGAGCACGAGCAGACGCGTGGAGTCGATGGCGATGCGGGCGTCGGCGATGCGCTCACGGTTGCCGCCGAGGTTCACGATCGGCTTGCCGAAGGCCACGCGGCTGGTGCCGCGCCGGCAGGCGAGTTCGAGCGCCATCTCAGCCAGGCCGATCAGCCGCATGCAGTGGTGCACGCGCCCGGGACCGAGGCGCGCCTGGGCGATCTGGAACGCCTGACCCGGTCCACCCACGAACGCCGACACCGGAAGTCGAACGTCGGTGAACGACACCTCGCCATGGCCGCCCGGCTCGTCGTAGTAGCCCATGGTGGGGAGCATCCGCTCGACGTTCACGCCCGGGGCGTTTCTCGGGATCAGCACCATCGAATGGCGGTGATGGCGGTCGGCCTCTGGGTCGGTGAGACCCATGAACAGCAGCATCTCGCAGTTCGGGTGCCCGATCCCGGTGCTCCACCACTTGCGGCCGTTGATCACGACCTCGTCGCCGTCGACGATCGCGGTGGCCTCCATGTTCGTGGCATCCGACGACGCCACGCCAGGCTCGGTCATGCAGAACGCCGAGCGGATCGTGCCCGCGAGCAGCGGCTCCAGGTAGCGCTCCTTCTGCTCGGGCGTGCCGAACATGTGGAGGACCTCCATGTTGCCGGTGTCCGGGGCGTTGCAGTTGCAGACCTCCGGGGCGATGATCGAGCGCCCCATGCGCTCGGCCAGCGGCGCATAGTCCACATTCGAGAGTCCAGCGCCGTGGTGGGGGTCGGGCAGGAACAGGTTCCAGAGGCCAAGCTCGCGCGCCTTGGCCTTCAGCTCCTCCATGGCGGGCGGCTGGACCCAGCGGTCGGCGGGCGCCTTCGCGAGCATCTCGCGGAGGAGCGGTTCCTCGACCGGAGCGATCTCGTCGGCATAGAACTGCTCGAACCGAGCGATCAGTTCGGTGGTCTGCGCGGAGTGATCGAATTGCATCCGGGGCCTCGCTGAGAGTCGCGCTGCAGCCGGGACGCGGTCGGCGCCGTGAGGGGAGGCCGGCCGAACAAGACGCATGCCTTGTTGAGCAACGCTCAACGAGCATACGTGATGTCGACCGCTCACGGCGCCGCGGCGCCCGGCTACAGGTTGCGATGTGAGTATCCTGATGGTGTGACCGGCGGCACTCATATTGTTCCTCTGATTCCTGGGGTCTCGGCAACGTGCAGGTGAACACGGGCGACACGCCCGCCAGTCAGCCCGTCTCAGTGGTCCCCGACCCGCCGACCGGCAAACGGCTCCCTGCGGCAGAGCGCCGCCGACAGCTCATCGGTATCGGTCTGCAGCTGCTCACCGAGCGTCCGCTGGGCGAGATCACCGTCGAAGAGGTCTCCCGTCGCGCCGGCATTTCGCGCGGCCTGCTCTTCAACTATTTCCCGACCCGCCGCGACTACCACCTCGCGATCATCCGAGCCGCGATGCGCCGCATGTCTCGCATCGCCGAACCGCCCGAGGGCGTCGCCGACGAGATGAAGGTCAAAGTCGTCATCGAGCGGTTCGTCGCGTTCCTGGAACGTCGCCGCGATCCGTACGTAGCGATCATCCGGGGTGTCGCCGGCGGCGACGCCGAAGTGGCTGAGATCTACGCCGAGTCCCGCGACCAGCTCGTCGACGTCGTACTGCGCGCGCTCGGCCGCCGCCCCACGCCCGCGCTGGAGCTCCTCGTCGCCGGCTGGCTGGGCTTCGTCGAAGAGACCGTCCTGACCTGGGTCAACAAACCCGTCATGCCCAGGCACGAGCTCGTCCGCCTCCTCGAGCGCGCCCTCCTCGCCATCGTCGAGCGCCGCACCGCGCCACGCGACTTGCCCAACGG
>JAEMRF010000098.1:6282-9649 GCA_016463515.1 Solirubrobacteraceae bacterium
CAGCTCGACCCTCACGTGATCGTCCTGTTCGGGGCCCGCGGCGACCTGGCTGCGCGCAAGCTCTGGCCGGGGATGTACCGGCTCGCGCAGGCGGGACTCATGCCGGAAGAGTTCCGCGTGATCGGCTCCGGGCGTCGCGCGCCCGATGGTGAGTTCGTCGACGAGGTTCGAGGCAAGCTGGAGCGATTCGCAGCAGACGCCTTCAACGAACGCGACTGGGCCACGTTCGCGGCACGGATCTCGTTCGTGGCCTCGTCAGACGAGGACGGGGCGGACCTCGCGGAGGCGGTGCGGGGCGCTCGAGCCGAGCTCGGCGAAGGCTCGCGGACGCTGCTCTACATGTCGGTGCCCCCATCGGCGATGCGGCCCATGGTGGGGATGCTTGCCGAGACCGGGCTCTCCACGGACCGCGCACGTATCGTGCTCGAGAAGCCGTTCGGGCACGACCTGCAGAGCGCCCGCGAGCTCAACGCCGCTCTCCACGAGCATCTCTCGGAGGACGCGATCTTCCGCATCGACCACTTCCTCGGCAAGGAAGGTGCGCAAGACATCCTCGCGCTGCGCTTCGCCAACGGTCTGTTCGAGCCGCTCTGGTGCAAGGAACACATCGAAGCTGTGCAGATCGACATCCCGGAGACGCTTGGTGTCGACGGCCGCGGATCGTTCTACGAGGAGACCGGAGCCTTTCGCGACATGGTCGTCACGCACCTGTCGCAGATCCTCGGCTTCGTCGCGATGGACCAGCCCGCCAGCCTCGACGCCGCTGATCTCCGCGACGCCAAGGCTGCGCTGTTTCGCGATCTGCAGCCCTTTGACCCGGAACTCGCCGTCTTCGGTCAATTCGAGGGCTACACCGACGAGGACGGCGTCGACCCCGGCTCCACACGCGAAACGTTCGTCGCCCTGCGCGCCGACATCGACAACGACCGCTGGCGCGGCGTGCCGTTCCTGCTGCGCACCGGAAAAGGCCTCGCCGAAGGCCGGCGAGTCGTCACGCTTGCGCTGCGCGAACCGGACTGCACGATCTTCGGCTGCCGCGTGGAGGGGGAGCGCCCGTCGAACACCATCGTCTTCGAGCTGCGAGACGACCCACAGCTCGCCGTCGGCGTCAAGGTCAAAGTCCCCGGACCCAGCACCTCGGTCGCGGCTGCCCCGCTCACCCTCGACGTGCAACGCCACCTGAACGCAACCGGACTCGAGGCCTACGAGCGACTCATCCGGGACGTCATGGCCGGCGACCACATGCTGTTCACCCGCGCTGACGAGGTCGAGCGCCTCTGGGAGGTCGCCGCCCCACTGCTCACCGGCCCGCCCGAGACGGAGCCGTACGAGCGCGGCTCATGGGGCCCTGAACGCGCCCAACGCCTGGCCGAGCCGATCGGCTGGCACCTCCCGGAGGCACCAGCCGAACGCCTGGCGGCGGCGCGGTAGCGCGATCTGCTCCGCGCGAGCTCCGTTACGCGTCGAGGAAGAGGTCCGGCGCGAACTGCGTCGTGCCCGGCGTGACCGAGTACTTCTCGAGGTCGGTGATGCCCTCCTCGGCGAGGACCTCGTCGTCGATCGCCGTGTTCGCCGTGTAGTCGGCAGACGGGCGGGTCAGGATTGCGTGGGCGGCGTCGGCCATGATCTCGGGCGTCCGTGAGGCCGCCATCATCTCAGCGCCACCGAGCAAGTTGTTGACGGCCGCCGTCGCGATCGTCGTGCGCGGCCACAGCGCGTTGGATGCCACGCCATGCTCGCGCTGCTCCTCGGCAATGCCGATCGCGCACAGGCTCATCGCGTACTTGGCCATCATGTAGGCCACGTTGTTGCCCAGCCAGTGCGGCGCCATGTTCAGCGGCGGCGAGAGGGTGAGGACGTGCGGGTTGGTGCCCTGCTGCAGGTGCGGGAGAGCGAGCTTCGTGACCAGGAACGTGCCACGCACGTTGATCTGGTTCATGAGGTCGAACCGCTTCATCGGAAGGTCGATCGTCTTGCTCAGATTGATGGCAGACGCGTTGTTGAGGACGATGTCGATCCCGCCGAACCGCTCCACGCACGCGTCGATGGCGGACTGCACGCTCTCCTCGTCGCGCACATCGCCCACGATGGCGAGCGACTTGCCACCCGCAGCCTCGATCTCGGCTGCCGCCGTATGCACCGTGCCCTCGAGCTTGGGGTGGGGCTGATCGGTCTTGGCAAGCAGTGCGACGTTGGCGCCGTCGCGGGCTGCGCGCAGCGCGATCGCCAGGCCAATGCCACGGCTGCCGCCCGAGATGAAGAGGGTCTTGCCGGCGAGGGTGCGTGCCATGGGTTCTCCTAGAGTCCTCGGGCCGGACGGGAGCAGGCCCGCTCGCAGGCTACCGGCGCGCACCACATGAACCCCCGCTCATGGCATCGCCGCAGCCAACGCCAGGTCCCCCCAGGGAGTGGCGCATCGTTCCCCCTCCGGCCCGATACCATCGCCGCTGCATGCTGCGCCGCAACGCCCGAGCACGGGCCAAATCCCCCGAACCCAGCACCACGCCTCGCCGGCGGACGCGCCTTCGCGCCGCAGGCGTCGTCATCGGCCTGGCCGTACTTGCGTCGCCGCTGGCGTTCTTCGGCCTGGCCTCGACCGACGACGCCACCGACCGCGCCAAAGCCATCGTGCCCCTGCCACCCAAGCCCTATCTGCAGCCCACGCCGCTGCGGACCCAGCCCGGCGTGCACGAAGGCGCCGACGTCTGCCAGCAAGACGGCGCGCTCTGCCCCGACCTCGCCATGCGCCCGCCCTACCAAATGATCCCCGACGTCGAACGCAAGCGCCGCGTGCTGCGCGTCGCCAACGCCGTCCTCTCCATCGGCGCCGGACCAGTCGAAGTCCGCGGCACTCGCACGAGCTCGCTCACGATGAAAGCCGTCCAGTATGTGCGCCGCGAAAACGGACGCACCTCGATTCGCGTCCCCGGCGACGCGGGCCGCCTGCTCTACAAAGCCATCCCCGGGCAGGGCCGCATCTGGAAGTTCGAGTACACCGCCCAATTCGAGCTCTGGAGCACCGGCGCGAAGCCCAAACGCGTGCGCGTAGGCCCCAAACTCGTCTACTGCCTGCGCGACCTGCGCAAGCTCTGGGACTGGGAACGCTCGCCCACACGCGAGGTCTACCCCGCCTGCCCGCGCAGCTCCAAGATCAAGAAGGCCACCCTCGGCACCTCCGCCGGCTGGGCCGACATCTACCCGGCCTCCTACTACGAGCAGTGGATCGACGTCCAAGGCCTCAAGGGGTGCTTCGACCTCATCCACATCGCCGACCCACGCAACCGCCTCGTCGAATCCGACGAGACCAACAACGCCTCACGCACCCGCATCAAACTCCCAACCGGCCGCACCAAAGTCGAATACTGCT
>JAEMRF010000471.1 GCA_016463515.1 Solirubrobacteraceae bacterium
CCGACAAATTGGTGGCCCTGCTGCTCGAGGCGCGGCGGTTGGGTCTGACGGGCGTAGAGCTCAAGGATGAAGCGCCGACCCTCGAGACTGGCTGAGCGCACCGCTTGGCGCGCTCAGGTTCGGGGCGCGGCGGACGAGACATAAGGCGAAAGGTCTTGCCCCCCGCCTTAGGTCTCCCCAACCGACATGTTCTCTTTTCGTTCCCCGCGTCCAGCGCTCGTTTGTGCTGCTGCGCTTCTGGTCGCGACGCCCGCGGTGGCCGTCGCCGCCGACTATCCGACGTACCCCGACTACCCGAGCTACCCGACATACCCGGACTACCCCGGGTACCCGACGACGCCAACAACCCCGTCGCCGTGTCCTGAGGGTCAGGTCGGGACTCCGCCGAACTGCCAGGTGATCGTTGCACCCCCGGTAGCGCCGAATCCGACGCCCACCCCGACGCCGTCACCGACGCCGACGACCACCCCGACGCCGACACCAAATCCGGAGGCCCCGGTGACGCCGGTGACCGCACCGAGTCCTGTCCCGGGCGGCGTGATCGCGCCAGTGGTCACCAAGCCGACACTGGCGTTCAAGGGCAAAGTCAAAGTCACGAACAGCGGCCAGCTCTCCGTAGCCTGCGTCGTCACCGCTGCACCAAAGGGCGCCACGTGCCGGCTTCGGATCATCGCCGGAGCCGGCAGCGTGCTGGCGAGGGTGCAAGTTCCCGTTACGGGCGACAGCGCACGCCTGCGAGTGAAGCTCAGCAAGAAGCAGCTCAAACAGGTTCCCAAGAGTCGCAAGGTACGTGCCGCCCTTGATCTGGTCGGCGCGGACGGCGCCGTGATCCTCACCACTCGCCAGTCGGTCAAGCTGCCGAAGCGGTGATCCGGCGCCGCGGGATAGCTCGGTCGGCGGCCCGTGGGGCCCTCGCGCTCGTCGCTGCCATGGGCGCCTTGTTTGGGGCGCAGTCTGCGGCCGCCGCGGAGTACGGCATGTCAGACGGCCGACCGATGCTGTTCGATTCGCCGCATCTGCACGCCTTGGAGTTCAAACACGTGCGCCTTGTTCTCCCGTGGGACGCTGCGCGCCGCGAAGGGACCTGGACCGCTTGGCTAGAGCGGGCGCGGCTTCAAGGTTGGCAGGTCCTGATTGCCCCGACCATCGACCCGGCTCATGACTGCGACACCGGGACCTGCTCTGGCCCGGCACCGGCGGACTACGAGGCTGCGCTCCGCGAGCTCCTCGCGCGGGCACCGGCCGTCACGGCGGTCGCCGGCTGGAACGAACCCAACCACGGGCTGCAGCCGACGTCGCGCAGTCCAGCGCTGGCCGCCGCGTACTTCGGAGCTGCGCGGTCGGCCTGCGAAGGGCGATGCACGGCGGTTGCCGGGAACATGCTCGACGGCAACGGCATGGCCGCGTACCTCAAGGCCTATCAAGCCGCGCTCACCCACAGACCCGCTGTATGGGGGCTGCACGACTACTTCGATGTGACGTACTTTCAGCGGTCCGGTCTGGACACGTTGTTGGCGGCCACTGAAGGCCCGATCTGGATCACCGAGACCGGCGGGCTCGTGACGTTCCGCTCCGAGTCGGGCACCCTGCCGTACGACGAGCGCCGCGCGGCCGATTCGCTGCGGTGGCTGTTCACGATGGTCCGCCAGACGCCGCGTGTGCAGCGGGCCTACCTCTATGGGATGTGGCAGGAGCCATGGAATGCCTTTGACTCGGCCTTGCTGCGGGTCGATGGCCGCGAGCGCGAGAGTATGCAAGTCGCCCGCGCCTACATCGGCCGGCGCACGCAGGCGCTCGATGGCGAAGAAGCACCGCGCGTTGATGCTGCTGCGATCGCTGCGGCCGCGGTCGACCCGGCAGATGCCGAGGCGCCGGCCGGAATCCGGCGGGCTGGTACCGGTGCCGCGAACGGCCGTCTCTACCTGGTCGGCAAACGCCCGCGGACCGGCACAGGTGGGCGGCTGGCACTCCAGATTCGGTGCGTGGGCTCTGGTCCATGCGCGGGCAAGGTCAGGCTCGGGGCGGGCCGTTGGCGTGAGCGGCGCGACGTGGCGCTGCCCGCGTTCGGCTCGCGTGTCGTGCGTTTTCGTCTTCCGGCGACCGCAGCTAAGCGTGTGGACCTCCGCTTGCCGCTCGCGCGAGCAGCTTGGGTGGCCGTGTGCGATGCCAGCGCCACATGTGGGGCGTCGAAGTGGGTCAAGCTGCGCGCGGAGTGATCAGCATCACGCTCCACGGCGTAGCGGCGTCGTCGCCCGAGCGTTAAGGTCGCGGATCCACCGACCCACGCGGCCGCTGTCCCCTGGCGCTCGTGTCGACTGTCCCGGATGACCCGGGTACGGAGCCCGCTCAATGCCCAGCCTGTCCTCGCCGTCCCATCGTCGCCTGCTCCAGCGAGCTGGTGCAATTGGTGGAGCCGCGGCGGCCGCGGTGTTGGTTGCGACTCCCACCG
>JAEMRF010000099.1:0-5480 GCA_016463515.1 Solirubrobacteraceae bacterium
TGAGCCAGACGAGCTTGGCGCCGCTGTCGCCCTCGCCCATCTGGAACCACACCTGCGCGGGCCGAGCGATCTCGACGCTTGGGATGGCGAAGAACAGGTCGCCCTTGACCGCACCGTTGGGCGGCACGGTGCTGGGCAGCGGCGTGCCGATCTGGCTGAAGGCCGGTTTGGGCTCGCCGACCTTGAAGCCGTTTTCCTGCGCAAGGGTGAACCCGAGCGTGCCGACGTCGGCCGGTTCGTCGCGCAGGTTCTGGATGCGGATGCGCACGCGGTAGTAGCGGTCCAGCGACGTGACGAACTCGTCGACGCTGAGGTCCTTCTCGGGAATGCGCTCGAGCCGGCGGACCGTAATGCGGGCGTCGATGAGCGGCGTGTCGGCGCCCAGGCGAGCCTGCAGCCGAAGCGGTTTGCCGACGTCGACCTCGGTGTTGCTCTGCACGGAATCCACGAGGAAGCCTTCGTCGCCGCCGGGCACCAGCACGTAGTCGCGGGTACCTCCGTCGCGCAGCTCAATCGACACGAGCCCTTGCTCATCGATGACCTCCGCATCGGTGACCTCGTACTCGCCCGGGCGCACGGCTGCATCGACGGGGAGACGGCCGTTCTCGCACAGTTCGCGGCCAGCGGCAGGCGTCTCGCCGATCCGCAGCGCCCACGCGTCGGACAGCAGATCGCAGCGGTCGTTGTCGAGGTACTGCCGCAGTGCGCGCTCGGCCGGAGCCGCGTCGACCTTGGTCGGCACGACCTGCTCGACCTTGCCGCAGCCTGCGAGCACGGCGGCGCACAGCGCTGCGCCGAGCAGCGCCGGCGGCACGCGGAGAGGGAGCCGGGCTGGCACCCGGGCGATGATAGTCGCGCACGCCCGCGCGCCGCTGCACCCGGCAGGTCGACACTCGCTGGGCTACGCCGCTCCATAAGGCCGCCGTCAGCGCACCCTGAGTGGAGTCTCGGCGTGCTCTCAGCAAGCACTCACGGGCGCCGCCCAGAGTGAGGGCATGAGCACTACGCCCCCACCACTTCCGCAGCAGCCACCGCCCCCTTCCCGCCGACCGCGCCCCTCCGCGGCTGCACGCGAGCGAGCTGCAGCCCGCAGCGCTCGCGTCCGCCGGCTCCGTACGCGAGCCGCGGGGAGCGCGGCTGCCGTCTTCGGCGCATCGTGGCTGGGGATCGCCCTCACCAGCGGCGAGCCCGTCAGCGCCGCGCAGAACACCACGACCCAGCAGCCCAGCGCGACCAGCACCGAGACCGAAACCGGCAGCAGCGCGACCAGCTCCGACACGTCGACCAGTTCCGGCACGTCGACCGGTTCCAGCACCACGACCGACGACTGGAGCTACGACGCCTCCGGCACCGAGTCGACCTGGTCGTCGGACTCCGAGAGCTCAGCTGCACCCAGCAGCGAATCCACGACCGACTCCAGCGCGGCGCAGCCGCAGGGAGCCAGCCAGACGACGCAAACCATCTCGCCGAGCACGACCACGACCGGACAGTCCTGATGCCCTCCACGCACACCCCCGCCAGACCGCGATCCGCGATGGCCGGCCGCGAACGCAGCCTCGTGCTGAACCGCTTCGGCGGGCGAGCCGAGTTGCGCGTGCAGCCAGCCCCCGGCTGCACCGCACAGGCCCAACAGCGGCTGGATCGCGCGGCCGCCGTGCTGGCGCAGGTCGACCAGACCCTCAGCCGATTCGACCCCGCAAGCGAACTCAGCCAGCTCAACGCCGACCCCCGCGACCATGTGCCGGCCACACCTCTCATGCTGCGCTTCGCGGAAGCCGTCGGCTGGGCTGCGCGCCGCTCCGGCGGGCTGGTCGACGCCACCTGCCTTGCCCACGTGGAGCGTGCCGGCTATCGCCACCATTTCGTGCCGACCGGGACGGCGTCGGCCGCGCTACCCGCTGTCTTTGCAGGCCTGCCGGTCTCGCACCTGGAAGCTGAGCTCTTCGACCTGGCGGCAGACGACCCTGCGGACGACGCGCCGATGCTCGCCTGCGCCTGGCGCAACGTCGTGGCCGGCCCTGAGCATGTGAACCGTCCGGCGGGCGTGCGGCTCGACAGCGGCGGCATCGGCAAGGGACTGGCCGCGGACCTCGCCGCAGACCTCTTGCGCGGCGCGCCGGCATGGATGGTCGACTGCGGCGGCGACCTGCGGATCGGCGGAACCGCCCGGATGCCGCGCGCCGTCGACGTGCGTGACCCCGTCGACCCCTCACAGTTGATCCACCGGCTCCACATCACGCGTGGGGCGGTCGCCACGAGCGGCGTTACCCGCCGCTCGTGGGACCGCGGCGGAGCCCGCAGCCACCACCTGATCGACCCGCGCACGGGGCGGCCGGCCGACACCGGCGTGCTGCAGGTCACCGCCTTGGCGCCGACGGCCCTTGAGGCTGAAGTCATCGCCAAGACCGCACTGCTGCATGGCGCAGCGCACGCGCACCGCCAGTTGCCGCATGGCGGCGTAGTCGTGGCCGAGCACGGCTGCGTGACCGTGGTGCCACCGCCGCGCATCGAACAGGCCCGCCGGCCCCGCCCCGACCGCGCAACGTTCCAGGTACCGGGTCGGGCGCCCGTCACCCGTGCGTTTAGGAGCCGGTAGCGGCGATGCTGGCCGACCTCAGTCTCATCTGGATCACCACCCGCGCTGCGGGCGTGGTCGCGCTCGTGGCCTCCAGTGCCTCGGTCATCCTCGGACTTGCGCTGGCAAGCCGCGTTGGTGCCGGGCGCCGCCGCGGGGTTCTGGGCGACGTGCGCGTCCTACATCAAACGCTCGGCATCGCCACGATCGTTGCCCTCGCCGTCCACGTAGGAACCCTGCTGCTGGACCCTTGGCTCCAGCCGTCGATCATCGACCTCGCGGTTCCGCTGAGCATGGACTATCGGCCCGTCTGGACCGGCCTAGGGATCGTCGCCGGCTACGGACTGCTGGTCCTGACCCTCTCCGGCTTCCTGCGAGGACGAGCGGGCACGCGATGGAAGGCCATCCACCGCTTCGCGGGCCTGACGTGGGCCATGAGCGTGGCCCACACCCTCGGGGCCGGGACCGACGCGGGCACTACGTGGCTGCAGGCGGTGACCGGGGCCTGCGTCGTGCCCGTCGTGGTGCTCCTTGCGGTGCGCCTCGTACGTTCGTACGGGATTCAAATCCACCACACCACGTAGGGGGCCGATGAGTGGACCAGTTCGCCCCCTTAGATCGACCGCTTCTCGTGCTCACGCCTCTTTTCAACCGCGCCCGCCGCCTGCTCACCGAGGGCCGGTCGACCAAAGCCCTCACGCCTGAGGACTTCCATCAGATGCGCCTCACCGGTTCGGTGGAGTACCTGGCTGGCGCCGTCACCCTCACGCTCGCCACGCTCGTGCCCGACGCAGACACGTCCGACCATTCGGCGCTGCTCGTCCTGGCGCTGATCGGCGTGTTGCTGTCGGCCCTGCGCTACACCGCACCTCAGCGCTTGGCCGTCGTGCGCGCCTCGATTCTCGTCGGCTTCGTCTACATCGCGTCGATCGTCGCGGTCGCCACACCCGTCGGACCAACCCCGTTCTTCTTCCTGTGGCCCATGCTGACCACCGCCTACTTCCTCGGGCGCCGTGACCTTGCCGCGTATACCGCTGGCTTCAGCCTTGCGCTGCTGATCGGACTCCTGGGCAACGGCGGCGTCAACATCGTCCCGGTGATGTTCGGGCCGACCTTCTCGGTCGTGCTCATCGCAAGCCTGTTGGTCCTCGCCGTGCGCGAGCGCGTCGACGGCCTCATGGGCGACCTGGCCTACACCGCCTCCACCGACATGCTCACCGACCTTCCCAACCGCCGCACGTTCGAGGCGGCCTGCGACGCCGCCATCGAACGGTCCCGTAGGTCCAAAGCGCCGATGTCGCTTGCGATCATCGACCTCGACCACTTCAAGGCGATCAACGACCGCCTCGGCCACGCCGAAGGCGACCGCGCGCTCAGGCGCTTCGCGACGATCCTGCGGGAACAATGCCGCGCCGTGGACTTCCCCGCGCGTATCGGCGGCGAGGAGTTTGCGGTGGTCCTCGGCGAGGCTGACGGCGAGCAGGCGCGCATCCTTGCCGAAGCACTGCTTGCCCGCGTGAAGGAGGCGACCGCACACGACCCGGCACCGCTCAGCGTGAGCATCGGCATCACCGAGCTCCATGACGCCTCCGATACGCAGGACGTGCTGCTGCTCGCTGCCGACCGGGCGCTTTACGAGGCCAAGAACACCGGCCGCGGAAAGGTCGTCGTGGCCGTCCCGGTCCCCGAGGCCCGTGCGATGCACACCGGCCACCGGCTCGAGCTGCTGCACTCCGCGCCGCTTCCGCCCGCCGCCTGAGCAGGCAAAACGCGCCAGCTGACCCGCGACCGGGGGACACACTCGGTCGACTGGACGCTGCTTTACACCGGAACTTGGGGTCCAGGCCCCATGCGCCTCATACCGGTTTCCGCCGATAGGGCCTGCATGACGTCTTCGGACCCATCGAAGCGATGACCGCCACCGCAACCCGTCTCCGCGCGCTGTCGCGTGCTGGGAGAAGTTCGGCGCACGTGTCGGCCGACGACCACACCCTGATGCGGTTCGTCGGCGCCGCCCAACTCGCGGCCGGCGGCGTGCTGCTGCTGATCGTGCTGGCCGTCCCCGACCCCGACGTCAGCGACCACATCGCCTACACGCTGCTGGCGGGAATCGGGCTCGTCGGCTCGGTGGCGCGGTGGTCGGCTCGGGCAGCGAGCACGCCTGTGGCGCGTGCATGGAACGCCGGGACCATCCTCTACGTCGGGGGCATCGTCGCGGTCTCCAGACCCGTCGGCCCCGCAGCGTTCCTGATGCTCTGGCCAGTGCTGAGCACCGCGTACTTCTTGGGCCGGCGCGACCTGGCAGGGGCGATGGCGCTGATGTCGCTCACGCTGCTTGCCGCGCTCCGCGCCAACCCCGCGGCTGACCAGAGCCTCATGCTCGAACTCGTGCCCGCCGTGGCCGTCGTCGGCCTCGCCAGCCTGATGATGCTCCTGCTGCGTGAGCGGCTGGATCGCCTGATCTCCGACCTGGAGCGCACTGCCTCGACCGATGGCCTGACCGGACTGCCGAACCGCCGCAGCTGGAACGCCTCGTTCGTGACGGAGGTCGAACGGGCGCGGCGCAGCGGCCAGCCGCTTTCCATCGCAATCTTCGACCTGGATCGGTTCAAGGCCATCAACGATTGCCTTGGCCACGCCGAGGGCGATCGCGCCCTCATCCGCTTCTCGAGCTTGCTCGCCACGGAGTGCCGCAGCTTCGACGTGCCCGGGCGCCTAGGCGGCGAAGAGTTCGGACTTCTCCTGGCCGGAGCTAGTGCCGAGGGTGCCATGGCCTTTGCGGAGCGCCTGCGCAGCCGCCTCGAGCTCGTGACCCGTCACGACGAGACGCCGTTCACCGTGAGCGCCGGGATCGCCCAGCTCGATGTGCACGCGGAAGACATCGAGGCGATGATGCTCGCGGCAG
>JAEMRF010000099.1:5580-9648 GCA_016463515.1 Solirubrobacteraceae bacterium
AGCTCGCGCCCCTGCCTGAAGATCGTGTCGGCGCTGCGCCCGCGATGGACGCGCTCGACGTGCTCGGTCAGAGCGCGGAGCAGCTCTCGCTGTCGGTGACCTTGAAGCTCGAACCGCAACCGCAAGCCGCGACCACGTTGGGGTTCTCGACCTTGAACCCGGCGCCCGTCAGTGCCTCGACGAAGTCGATCACCGATCCTTCGACGTAGGGGAGCGAGTCGGGGTCGACGAGGATGCGAAGCCCGCGATCCTCGAAGATGTTGTCGTCGCCACGCTGCTCGTCGAACGCGAGCTGGTACTGGAATCCGGAACACCCGCCGCCCTTGACACCAACGCGGAGTCCGGCGACGGCGACGTCGGCGTTCTGGGCGGTGAGGTACTCGCGGACTTTGTCCGCGCCTTTGTCGGTGAGCGTAATCATGGCTGGTGTGGGGCTCCGTGTTCGATCTCTGGCGATCGCGGCCGTGGCGTAACAATTGTGGTGCCCTGAGGGGGCCACAAGTGAGTTATCGGTCCGGTTCCTCAAGTGTAGTAGCCGCGAGCGCTCGGCCTACACACCCGTCCGGCCCTGGCGTGTGGCCATACGTCGCAGACGCTTTGCCCCACAGCGGGCTACCTTGGTAGGTATGCCAACCCCCGAGGAGCTGCAGACTCGCATCGAGGAAGCGATTCCTGGCGCCAAGGCCGTCGTCATCGACACCACCGGCACCCAGGATCATTTCCGCGCCGAGGTGAGCAGCCCGGCGTTCACCGGTCTCTCTCGAATCGCTCAGCACCGCCTGGTGTATGACGTGTTCGGCGACGAGATCGGTGGCGCAATCCACGCCCTCTCCCTCAAGACGGAGCCGTCATGAGCCAGCCGACGCTGTCCGACCAGATCAAGTCTGCCATCGAGCAGAACGAGGTCATCCTCTTCATGAAGGGCACGCCCGACGCGCCCGCATGCGGATTTTCCGCTCGCACCGCGGGCACCCTGGAATCGATGAAGGTGCCGTTCGCAAGCGTCGACATCCTCCCGGATCCGCGGATTCGGCAGGAGCTCTCAGCGCTGTCGAACTGGCCGACGATTCCCCAGCTGTTCGTCAAGGGTGAGCTTGTCGGTGGCTGCGACATCGTGGTCGAGATGGCCGAGTCCGGCGAGCTTCAGACGCTCCTGGGCGTCGAGGGAGCAGAGGGCGTCGTGGCCGACGAGTCCTCCGACCCTGCGCCGCTGCAGATCGAGAACCGGCTCGGCTGAGCCGTCTGCGCGCCGGCCGATCGCGGCCGGCGCCTTCGGGCGCCCCAGCCGACAGGCTGGAGCACCCGCTCGCGACTAGCGCGTGGGACGCACCGTGGTGGAGGCAGCGCCTTCGACCGAGTAGGTGGGGAGCTCGCGGACGAGCTTGACCTCGTCGAACAGCGCCTGGAACTCCTCCTCGTCGAGGTCGGTTTCTTCGCTGTCGCCCGTCAGGAGCTCACGCGCCTCCGAGCCTGAGAACCCGGGCAGCACGACGGCACGAAGCCCTGAGACGCCATCGTTGGTGTACTGCTCGCGCAGGGCATCCAGCGACTTGGGGACCACGCTGCCACCCTCGAAGAGCTCGGAGAACAGGGCGTCGAGCAGACCGCCGCCGCCCTCTTCGCTCGCGCCAGCAGCGCCCGAGAGGATGACGATGCCGGTCCGCTGGCCGGCCGCGAACCTCGGGATCCGGACTTGGATGGGGATCTCTCGGCGGTCGCCGGTTGAGCCCTGCACCACCACGACGCGCACGGTGGCGGTGCGACCGGCGCGGATGCGTGTGGGCTGCTTGACGCGAACGATCTCGAGCGTGTCGGCCTCGCCCCGCATCGTCACGTCGACTTGGACGCGATCGACCAGTCGCAGGTAGCGCTCGCCGCTGGTTACGCCTGAGACTGCGGCGCCGGCGGCGTCAGCCACGCCGGTCTCGACACCGCCGAACGTGCCGGGTTGGGTCACGATCGAATCGACGCACTGTTCGAGTGGCTTCTGGCCATTCTTGAGCAGGATGCGCGTGCAGGTGCGCGCCGAGCCCGCGGCCGAGGCCTGTGAGGTCAAACGCTGCACGGCCGTGCCGGCGTTGGCCGCCGTGGCAAGCGGAAGCAGCCCACCGGTGCTGCCGCCGCGCACCGGACGCTCGTCGACGATCGCAGCATTGGCCTGCTGGACCACCGCGCCCGCGGCGTTCTTGATGGTGGCGCCCACCGGAATGGTGCCCGGGCGAGCGCCGAGCACACCGCCGATCGCCGACACCCCATCAAACCCAACCGTGCCGGCCGGGGCGATCGGCGCGCCGAGCTTGTAGGTGACCTGTTCACCGATCGCGGGCGACGCGATGACCGTGCTGATGCGGGCGCGATCCATCGCCAGTCGCGACGGGCCGGTGCCGCTGAAGGGGTGTCCAAACGCCCACACGCGGTCACCGTCGACGTAGGTCACGGTGCCCACGGCGCCGGCGGAGATGTCGCCGGAGACGGTGGTGGCGGAGACCGCGTCGCCTGGTTTGAGGCCCGTGGCGGCAACCTGCATCCGCGTGGCCGTGGGTGCGATGAGCAGTGGTCGATCGGCCTTGGCGCCGGCTGCCTGCAGTGCGCTCGCCAGCGGTCCGCGGGGACCGGAGAGCGTCAGCGGCGTGCGGCCTGTGCCCCACGGAGCGGCGGAGCCGGCTGCGCGACGTGCCTTCTTCTTGGCGGAACCGGCGCCGGCGGCAGGCGATGCGTCACCGACGGGAGGCGCTGCTGGCGCGTCACCGAAGGTCGGCGTGGCAAGCATCGCCTCGATCGGGGTGAGGCCCGCGACGAAGTTGTCGTACTGGCCGATGCCCTGCGAGATGGCGCCGATCACGCGCGGCACACCGTCGGGCCCGGGACAGGTCACCGGTGAACCGGAGAACCCCTGCCCGATGCCGGTCGACGCGATGGCATCGCCGCTGAAACGCGCGATGATCAGGGAGTCCGAGGGCCGCGGGCCGCCCTCGACGCCGATGACCGTGGCGTTGAACGTGGTCGGTTCGATCCCCTGGATGACTGACGAGACCGTGCACTCCATGCCCGGGCGCACGTCCGACAGGAACATGGTCGGCGCGCCGGCGCCGTGAGCTGCTGTCGTGAGCAGGCAAAAGGACAAGGTGGTAGCCGCTGTGGCGGTACCCAAGAGCGAGCGGTGCATGACGGCGGATAGTACGGCGCGGAGCGGGCGGATACGTCACGTGATGGACGCTCGGCGCACGGCCGCTGGGCGCCAACGCACCCGGCCACGCGTTACGTTGTTCGTTGCATGTCTGTCGCTCTCGTCTCGGACTCCACGCACTACCTGCCTGCCTCGGCCCTCGAGGGCCACGAGCTGCACACGGTGCCGCTCTGGCTCGTGGAGGATGGGCAGGCCACGCGAGAGGACCTCATCGGCGACTGGACCGAGCTGTACCGCGCGCTGCGGGCCGGCGAGCGCTCTTTGTCGACCTCCCAACCGTCGGTGGGCGAGTTCCTCGAGCGCTACGAGCCACTGCTGGAGGCCGGCCGCGACATCGTCTCCGTCCACATCACCAGCGGGATGTCCGGCACGGTGGAGACCGCCCGTCAGGCCCGCGAGGCTGCCCTCGAGAAGTTCCCTGAGCGCACGATCGAGATCGTCGACAGCGGGTCCACCGCCGGAGGTCTGGCGCTCGTGGTCGCCGCCGCGATCCGGGCAGCCGAGCAGGGCAAGTCCGTGGCCGATGTCGCCGCGGCTGCCGTGGAGGCGAGCACCACGATGAAGGTGCGGTTCGGCCTCGACACGCTCGACTACCTGCGCCGCGGCGGGCGAGTAGGCCGCGCCCAGGGCCTGCTGGGCAGCACGCTGCAGATCCGCCCGATCCTGAAACTCGACGGTGGCCCCGGTTCGGTCAACGAGACCGTCGAGAAGATCCGCACAAGCTCCAAGATGCGCCAGCGCCTGCTCAAGTTCTTCGACGAGTTCGCTGCCGAAGGCCTCGAGGGCTGGATGGTCATGCACATCATGGTCCCCGAGATCGTCGAAGAGTTCGCCGAAGCCGGTCGCTCGGTCATCGGCACCGAACCGCTCGCGATCTGCGA
>JAEMRF010000472.1 GCA_016463515.1 Solirubrobacteraceae bacterium
GGCCGCACCGTGCTTCGCCCCAACCCCGACGTCGGCCTCCGCACGACGTTCGAAGGGCAGCCGCGCACCGCTGACCTCGGCGCCCTCGGCGTGCACCCCATCGCGATCGACGGCATCTTCCTGCGTCTGTGGGGATCCAAGCTCGATCACCCGTCGCTGACCCAGGACTTCGGCCTCATGGGCTCCGACTGCTCCACCGACCAGGTGGCTCGCCTGAAGGCGATCAGCTGGAGCGGCGACACCAGCGACGCCGAGGATCGCTACCGCCTCACGGACTGCGAGAACGTCCCATTCGACGTTGACGCCAAAGTCGAGACCACGGAGCGCCGTCCGGACGTTCCGACGGAGACCAAGATCACCGTCTCCGTCGCGCAGAACGAATACCCGCGGGTCACCGGCAACATGAAGAAGACGGTCCTGACCTTGCCGGAGGGCCTCGAGCTCGGCGCCCAGGTGGCGAGCGGCGAGGGTGGCCTCCCGCTCTGCAAGGCCGCTGATTTCGGCTGGGACCGAATCACCGCTGCCCAGTGCCCGGCGGGATCGAAGGTCGCCGACATCAACATCATCTCTCCCCTCCAGAAGAACGAGTTCAAGGGTGGCGCCTACCTCGGCGAGCAGCCGGAGCCCGGCGAGCTCCCGCAGCTCTTCATCGAAGGCGGCTTCGGCTCCCTGCCCGACTCGCCGCGCGTCAAGCTGCGCGGCACGATGAAGGCCGACGAGAACGGCCGGATCGTGTCGACGCTCGACAACCTGCCCCAGGTGCTCTTCCGCGAGTTCACGCTGACCTTCAAGGGCGGCGATCACGCCGCGATGATCACGCCGCGCCAGTGCGGCACCACGCAGGGCCTGATGGAGGCCACGCCGGCCAGCACCGGCATTGCCATCAACAAGCCGCTCGCGCTCACCATCGACCAGGACTGCATCGACCCGGCCCGGTTCGAGCCCTCGATGTCGATCTCCACGAGCAACCCGCAGGCCGGTGGACGCACCGTGCTGAAGGTCAAGACCAGCCGGCCTGATCGCACCGCGCGCATCAGCAAGATGGTCGCCAACCTGCCGCAAGGTGTCCTGTCGGACCTCAAGCTCGCGACGGAGTGCTCGAACGATCAGGCTGCCGCGGGCGCCTGCCCGGACTCCAGCCGCGTCGGCTCGATCAGCGCAGAGTCCGGGGTCGGTCCGGCCCCCAAGACGGTGACCGGCAACGTCTACCTCGGGCAGCGCCAAGAAGGTGCGGTTGCGGGGATCATCATCGCCACGAACGTGGCCTTTGGTGAGGTCGACCTCGGCCGCCTGAACCTGCCCGCTCGCGTGGAGCTGCGTCCCGGCGACCTCGGGCTGCGCCTGACGGCCGACGTGCCGCAGCGGTTCAAGGGTCTGGCGCTGAATCTCCGTTCGTTCGAGGTCTCCCTCGATCGACCGAACTTCGCGATCAACCCCACGAACTGCGCGCCGCTGTCGACCACGTCGAGCCTGTTCTCCGACAAGGGCACCAGCGCCGACGTGCCGATGAGCCTCCAGGTCTCAGGCTGCGAGAACCTGTCGTTCGATCCGTCGATCGCGCTGACCCTCGCTGGGAAGACGGGCCAAGGCGACAAGCCGAGCATCGGCGTCACGGTGTCTCTCCCGGGCGGTGGCTCCAACATCAAGTCGACGGCGGTCATGATGCCGGCCGGACTCGGCGCCGACCTCAAGCAGATTCCGCGTGCATGCACCGGGGCCTCGTGGGACGCCGGCACGTGTTCGGCTGACGCCGTCATCGGCACCGCAACGGCGTCGATCGCGATCACCGACGAGGTGATCGGCGGCAAGGTCAGCATGGTCAAGATCGAGGGGCAAACGCTGCCCGGGATCGGAATCCAGCTGGAGGGCCGGTTCGCGTCGCGCCTCCTCGGACGCATCGCCATCGACCGCGACACCAGTCGCCTGGTCACGCGGTTCGACTCCCTCCCGGACGTCCCGATCAGCACCTTGCGGCTCGCGCTCGAAGGCGGACCCCGCGCAGCGCTGATCTCCACGTCGGCCCTGTGCGCCAACGCTGGCAAGGCCACCATGAAGGGCGACTTCGTCGGTCAGTCCGGCGCGGCAGCCACCCGCGAGGCGACGGCGATCTGCCCTGGCTACCAGGCTGCCGGCGCGCTGCTGACGAAGGTCACCGGCAACAGCCGCGGAACGCTGAAGTTCAAGCTGAACGCTCCTGCGCCCAAGAAGTTCAAGTCGATCCAGTTCACGCTCCCCAGCGGCGTCACCGTGAACGGACGGCGCGTCGCCAAGAACAAGACGCTGCTCGGCACGAAGACCGCCAAGCTCCGCGGCAAGCGCACGATCCAGGGGCGGGTCCCCTCCTCTGGAACCAGCGTGTTCACCGTCGCGATTCCCAAGGGTGCGCTGGCGATGAGCGCCTCGGCGAAGAAGAAGAAGTCCTTCTCCATCACCGTGCGCATGAC
>JAEMRF010000473.1 GCA_016463515.1 Solirubrobacteraceae bacterium
CGCGGGAATCGAGCTGCGCACGGCGCAGGGGGATGTCGCCGGCGCCGTGCAAAGTCCCGAGGCCGGCGAGGTCAGCGAGGGTCGCCATCTCGCACATTCCAGCAGGCCGGGTGGACGAGCGCGGCGTGTGACCGAACTGTGACCCACTCGTGAACAACCTGAGAAGGCCGGCAGGAGCGATCTCAGGGCGGACATACCGTTCCGCCCACCCCGCTATCCCACCGAGGTCTCCCTTGTTCCGACGCCCAACCCTCGCCGCGCTGGCCGCGGCGACCGCCCTGTGCGCCCCTTCCTCTGCTTCGGCGGCACTGGATCTCGAGATCCGCCCGAGCTTCACTCCGCCGGTCGCCCCCGAGATCGTCGACACCACGCCGGACGGCCTCACGCTGCTGGCGACCCAGTCCACCACCGTTGGCGTCTGGGATTTCACGAATCCGGCGGCGCCCGTCGCTCGACCGCTCTCCGTCCCGGCCGACGACCCTGGCATCGATGACGACGTGACCGGCGTGACGTCGGTCGCCGCCGTCAACTCCCGCTACGCCCTGGCGGCCGTGCAGGTCGGCGACGCAGACGCCGATCGCCTGTGGGTCATCGACCTGCAGCCGTCGACGCCGACCGTGGTCAATGAGATCACCATCGCCGACTTCCCGGACTCCGTGGCCGTCTCCCCGGATGCCACCTACGCAGCCGTCGCGATCGAGAACGAGAACGAAGGCGGCGCCACCACCGGCTCCGTCGAGATCGTCGACACCAGCAACGTCGACCCGACCCTGTGGACCACGACGAACGTGCCCGTTCCTGCCGACCCCGACCTCGTCGATCCGACCGATGTGCAGCCGGAGTTCGTCGACATCAACGCCAGCAACGTCGCCGTCGTCACGCTCCAGGAGAACAACGGCATCGGCCTGCTCGACCTCACGACCGGCTCCTGGGTCGACATCTTCAGCGCCGGCGAGGTGACCTTCACCGCCGACGTGTCCGAGGCGTCGCCCAGCGCACTGGAGTTCGAGACGGTCGTGACCGAGAAGCGCGAGCCCGACGCCGTCAAATGGATCGGCAACGGCTCGGCCTTCATCACCGCCAACGAGGGCGAGGCAGCCAACCCGGACAACGCCGACGAGTCGCCAGCGCGCGGCGGCACCCGCGGCTACACGATCTGGTCGGCGACCGGCAAGGTCCTGGCCGATGGCAGCTCTGGCTACGACGCCCGCCTGGCGGACTTCGGCCTGATCGCCGACAACCGCTCCGCCGACCGCGGCTCTGAGCCCGAAGGACTCGACGTCGCCAAGTTCGAGGGCCGCGAGTACGCGTTCATCAACAATGAGCGCGGCTTCTCGACCTCGATGATCGACATCACCAACAAGTCCGCGCCGAAGTTCGTCACCGTCGGCATGGCCGGCGAGGAGCCCGAGGGCATCGTCACGATCCCCTCCCGCAAGCTCGTCGTGACCGCCAACGAGGCGGGCGGCCAGTTCAGCATCTTCGCCGTCAAGGACACCTCGCAGCTCGACCCGCTGCGCCCGGTCCTGCGTGGCAACGAGACGCCGTTCTTCAACGTGCGCGGCCTCGGGGCCACGGCCACAGGTGAGCTGCTCGTGGTCGACGAGAACAAGCCCAACAAGATCCGCAAGGCGACCGTCGGCAAGCCCGGCTACGCCGACATGACCGACCACGTGACGGTCGACGCGGCCCTCGCTGCCGCCACCCTGCAGGACGTGGCCCCCAAGGCCGGCGGCGGCTACTGGGCTGCGGTCACGGGCTTTGGCACCGTCGACCTCGTCGGGCTGGATGCCACCGGCGCGCTGACCGACCAGATCACGCTCTCCACCGCGCCGACAGCGACCGGCGTGGCCACGAGCCCCGACGGCGCGACGGTCTACGTCTCCTCGAGCGCCTCAAACGCCGTGACCCGGTACGTGGTTGCCGGCGGCGCCACCGACACGTTCACGGTGCCGGCCAGCGTGACGCCCGCGTCGGCCAAACTGCTGGACTTGGGGACGGCCGCCAACGGCGACCTGTTGGCAGCTGAAGGCTCGACGGCGAACCCGCTGAGCGCGTTCAACGTGCTGCGGATTCCCGTGGCGGGCCTGGCCTCCGGCGCAACCGCTGCGCCGGTCAACGTGCAGACGATCGCCGCCACCGACCAGCGCTCGGTGCGCAACGTCTCGGGCATCGCCCGCACGAGCACTGGCGGTGTGTGGACGGCCAACGGCCAGCAGCGCAACGGCAACACCGATCTGCGCCGCATCGTCGTCGACGGTGCACCGGTTGATCCAGGCCCGCCGGCAGGTCCGCAGGGTCCCGCTGGACCGGCAGGCCCCGCGGGGTCCAACGGCACCAATGGCCAGAACGGCGCTGACGGAGCCCCTGGCGCCGTGGGTCCGCAGGGCCCGGTCGGCGTGCCCGGCACGGTCGGCGCGCCCGGTCCGGTCGG
>JAEMRF010000474.1 GCA_016463515.1 Solirubrobacteraceae bacterium
TCCGCGGCTTCGACGCGCAGTTCTGCGGCACGGTCAGCCTCTGAGATCCGCTCGCGCGCCCGGCGCTCGGCCTGGCGGCGGAGCTCCTCGGCGGCGCGTTCGGCAGCGTCGACGACCAGCTCGACCCGTGCCGAGGCATTGCCCCACGGGGTGCCCTTGTCGGTCTTCTTGGAGTTCCCGCCGGCCGAGTCACCCGCGAACGGGCGCACGGGCTCGGGAGTAGTGCCTTCGGCGTCAGCCATGCGGGCGATGGTACGCGGCGTCCCGGTCGTCATGGTGCGTTCCTTCGCCGAACGGGCTATCTGTCCTGCACTGGTGGCAGGAAGTTTCCGCTGATTGGACGCTTTGGCGCGCCGACGGTGGGACACCATCGGTGGGAAACGTTGCGGACCACATTGGCTTCACACGAGGCGAGTGCACACGTGCCACGTTCGCCTCCCACTACGGAAGGCGTGTCTCCATGAGCAACCAGGGTCTGAACGAGAGCGAAGCAAAGACGCGACGGGCGGTGATCGGCGGCGCCGCGCTCGCCGGAGCCGGCGCCGCGGCGATGCTGACGCCGAACACCGCCGCAGCGAGCGCGTCGCTGGATACCGTCACGGTCGACACGAGTGGCATGGGCATCGGAGACACGCTCGTCTACAAAGGCACCACCTCGCCGCAGGTCAAGCCTGAGATCACCGAGTACGTCTGGGTCAAGACGGCCACGGGGAACGCGGCGACCGACCGTCAGAACATCCTCGACGCCATCGCGGAGGCACGCAGCACCAAGCGCGCCGTTCACCTTCGCCGTGGCAACTACAAGGTCGACGCCACGATCGCGCCGACGGTGACTGCCGGCGACCCGAGCATCGTGATCCGCGGATTTGGTGATGACTCGGTGATCTTCACTGACGACGCAAACATCAGGATCCTCCACTTCACCGGGGCGGACGGGCTCACGCTCGAGAGCTTCAAGGTCAAGGGCCCGAACTCGGTCCGCGCCCAGCAGACGGGCATCCGCGTAACCACCAGCGCGGACGTGACGATCCGCGACGTCACCGTCTTTGGCTCCTGCGGCTCCGGGATCAACCTCCAGAGCTGCACGCGCTCGCGCGTGCTGGACTGCCGCGTCATCGAGAGCTGGTCGGACGGCATCGGTGTGTATGGCTCCACTGGCGCGAACTCCAGCGACATCATCATCTCCGGCAACTTCGTGCACCGCGCCGGCGACGACGCGATCAGCGTCGTGCGCTACGTCGACACGATCACCAATACCAACCTGAACTCGGCGAGCTACAACGCCCACCACCTCCGGGTGCAGATCATCGGAAACAACATCCGCGACGGCGGAGCCAACGGCATCCACGTCGTCGGCGGTCGGCAGGTGCAGGTCCACTCGAACGTGATCGACGGGACGCGCGCCGTCGGCATCCTCGTCGATCGGGATTCCCAGGTTGGCGGGAACTATCCCGGCAGTTCGCCGGCCTTCAAGGGCACGTCGGCCTCACAGATCGTCCAGGTCCACGGCAATATCGTCCGCCGGGCAGGTCGGGTCGTGTGCCCCGGGGATCCGGATGCCTCCAGCATCACGAATGCGTTGCTCGTGCCCAACGCGCAGACGCAGCACCCGGTGAACCGCTTCGGCATCTACGTCTCCGACGGAACGATCAATAGCCAGCACGCTTGGCTGCGGACGGAGGACGTCACCGTCGTCGATAACCAGGTGCATGAGCCGGTTGGGCGTGGGGTCGTCATCCGTGGCCGCTCCAACGGAACGGTCGTCGGGAATGCCGTACGCGACGCCGTAGCCACCGGATTCGACGTCGCCGGCGATGCATCGATCTCGATCGAGGGACTCGTGTTCTCCCGCAACCGTGCCTACAACTGCCATGGCAACGGGGTGCTGATCCAGTACGCCAAGAACGGAGTCGTTGAGGGCAACGTGGCTCTCAACAACAGCGTCGCGTCGACCGGGGGCTTCGACAACTTCCGGTTCGAGTTCGTGAACTCGATCACGGTGCGCGACAACCACTCGATCGACGACCGCCCGACGAAGCAGATCGACAAGACCTATGAGTTCGGGGGTACGTCCGACGGCATCACGCTTGCGGGCAACCGCGAGCGCGCCGGCAGCCAGACCCTTGGGTACTCCGGAACGGTGACCAACGTGCACCAGGCAGAGATGGTCGTATACACCGGAAGTACCGTGCCTTCGGGGTCGGTATACGCGATTGGCCAGCTGGCATTGGAGAACGGTGCTCAGACGAAGCTGCGAGTGAAGGCCGCCTCCAGCTGGGTCGCCGTCACGTTGACTTAGGCAGGCGTGAGGCAGGCGCTCGGCTGGTCCCGCGCCTGCCTCACACCGCCTCAGGCGGGCCCCTCACATATCCTGCCCTCGCAGATGGCCGACTACCGCTACGACCCGCAGGAGATCGAGCCGCGCTGGCAGCG
>JAEMRF010000100.1:0-2225 GCA_016463515.1 Solirubrobacteraceae bacterium
AGACCGAGGTCAGCGCGCTCGTAGTAGTCGTTGTCGAGGTGGGCGTAGCGCACGTCGGTGACCTTCGAGGCGAGCCCGTCGGTGATCAGCGCGTGGTCGAGCGTCTGCAGCTTGCCCTGGAACATGAAGCTGTAGCGCTCCTGCTCCGGCGCCTGCGACCACAGGTTCGTCAGCGTGCCGCCGACCTGGGCCTCGTCGAGCGGTGACTCATCCTCGAACGCGTTGAAGTCGCCGATCGCAAGCACCTCGGTGCCTGCGGCCTTCAGCGCCTCGGCCTCTACGCGCACGGCGTTGGCCTGCTGCACGCGGCAGCCGTCGACCGAGCTCTTCGATGCGAAGTGGTTGCTCATGATCGTCAGGCGAGTGCCGGCGCGCAGCGTCACGTCGAGCGCGAGCGGCGGGCGGTCAAACAGGAACGCGGTGTCGCCGCAGGAGAGACCACCGGTGGTGAGGCGGTCGGCCGCGATCTGCCGCGGAGCGCCGTTCACCACGACGCCGTCCTTGACGAGGAAGCCGACGTCGATGCCGCGGCTGTCCTTGCCTTCGAGCGCGTAGGCGGTGTAGCCGCCGATCTCGGTGGCGAGGTCGTCGAGCACCTGCTGGCTGGACTTGCCGCCGGCAGCGCCCTGGCTGTCGCCGACTTCCTGCACGGCGACGACCTCGGGTCCACGGAGACGGTCGCGGATCGCGATGGCCAGGCCCTGGAGCTTCTCGTCGTACTCAGCCTGCGTGACCGTGTGCAGGTCAAGCTCGGAGCCGGGCGGGAACAGGTTCTCGACGTTGAATCCGGAGACGCGCACCTCGTCGGAGCCGGCCGCGGGGATCGTGTAGATCTCGGGCACGGCCGGGTCCTGCGTGACCGTCGGCTGGCCGCCTTCCTGCACGACCATCGCGTAGTTGGTGAAGCCGAAGGCCAGCGGGCCGGTGGCGTTCTCCACGCGGGCGAAGAGGTTGCCCTCCACGAGCGTCGTGCTCGGTGCGGGGCGCACGTACGGGTTGTCGGGGTCGCCGGAGCCAGCGTCGTCGATCAGGGAGATCAGGCTCGGCGCCGGGTTCTGGCGGAAGACGCGCTGCTTGGTGGTACCGGGCGTCACGAACAGCTCACCGAACTTCGACGTGCCGCCGGAGTTCGCCGTGCCGACGGGCAGCGTGACCCGCATGCCTTCGAGCGTCTCGTAGTAGTCGCGGGTGCCGTTGGACGCCACGGGCTGCGCCTCGGCGGCGGCCTGGTCGATCACGACCGGGGCAGGCAGCGTGGCGTCACCGAGGACCTCGGGCTCAAGGCCGACGCCTTCGGAGATCATCGTGAGTCCGAACTTCTCCTTGACCTGTCCGGTCACGCGCACGCGCTTGCCCAGCAGGGCAGCGCGGTCGTTGCCGGGTCCGCGCACGAAGCCGACGAACACGCCCTCGGAGGTTGCCGCGGAGGCATCCTCCTGGCCGGGGACGGTCTGCACGAAGATGCCGGCGTCCTCGGGGAACGTCGTCGTGAAGTTCGCGCCGATCTCGTCGTCGATGCCGGTCACGACACCTTCGACGGTCACCGTCTGGCCGCTCGCCGGGCTGCTGGAACCGGAGCCCTGCACCTGGTGGATCGGGGTGATTGCCGGGCCGACCGGGCCGCTGCACGTTGCGCCGCAGGCGGTCGGCGTCGACGGGGCCGTCAGCGTGAAGTCGGCAACGTTGTTGTCTGAGTCGGCGCCTGCGCCGTTGCGGGCGAATGCGTTGTCGGGCTGGGTGCTGGTCGGCAGGGCCAGGCCGGCACCCTCGCGGTAGGCGGCCGGTGCGGACGTGCTGCCGAACGCGTCCTCGACGGCGTCGGCTGCGGTGCGCAGCTGGATGCCGCCGGTGTCGGTGACACCCGTGTTGTAGGTCAGGTCGGGCGTCGCCGTGCCGGAGTAGCCGGCCGATGCGGTGTTGGCGATCAGGTAGCGGCCACCTGCCGGAAGCGTCGTGCCGCCGGGGATGGTCGCGCGGGCCGAGTTGGTCCCGGCGGCGTTGGAGCCCTGGATCTTCCAGCCGCCGATGGCGACGGGGGCACCGGTGGTGTTGTGGAGCTCGAAGAACTCGTCGTTGCCGCCGGCGGGGCCGCGGAAGCGCGCCTCGCTGATGACCACGCCCGAGGGCGCGGCGGCCGCAAGGGGCGGGAGGGCGAGACCGGCGAAGGTCGCAAGACCAGCCGCCGACGTCAGTACGGCAAGCCGTACGCGGGCAGGGCGAAGCAA
>JAEMRF010000100.1:2325-9587 GCA_016463515.1 Solirubrobacteraceae bacterium
GGTCGCACGTAGTTCCAGAACCGCAGGTCGGTGTCGCCCTCGCTGCCCGGCGGGCGCACGGAGCGCAGGATCGGGCGCAGGCGGTCATCGCCCGCCAGCTCGGCAGGGTTGGTGCAGGCCGGCTGGTAGTCCGAGTTCCAAACGCTCCCGAAGGCGCGGCTGATTGCGCTGAGCCGCCCGAACAATGCCGTGCCGCCGGGCGGCGACCCGAAGATCGAATACGCCACGACGCAGCCGTACTCACCCGGCTGGGAACACGTCGGGAGGTACGCGAAGGTGCCGCCAAGGCGCTTGCCCGGCTTGACTGCGATGTTGCCCCCGATCAGGAACGCCCCGACCAGCTGCTTGCGGGCGGCCGCGCTCCGATCCACGTCACGCTCGATCAGCCGCGTGAGGAGCGCCGAGCCCTGCGAGTGCCCGATGAACAGCACGCCGCGCCCGCGGTTGTCATTCGCCATGTAGTCGCGCCAGGCGCCAAGGAGATCTGAGAACGCGAGGTTCTGCGCGGGCGAGGTAACGGTCTCGCCGCGGGCCATGCTGCCGCCGATTCCCACGATCGGGGTGACCTGCCGGTGGATCGGCGCGAACACCCGGCACACGCGCGAGAACCGCGCCACCTGCCAGCGCAGCAGTGCATCGAGGCTGCGCTCCATCGCGCGCCGAGCGTTGGTGCCCGGCGCCGTGGTCACCGTGGGATAGGCGTAGAAGCAGTCGATCGGAGGCTGCTCGCCGGGCACCGGCACTGGCTCGATGCGCTCGACCTTGCGGGGCTGCAGCTGCGCCGATCGAAGGACGGTCGTCGGGCCATCGTCGGTGCACGGGTTCGGCACGCGATCCGGGTGACATGCCCACAGGGTCGGCAACGTGGTTGGCGGCGTTGGCGCAGCGCGCAGCAATGGCGCCGTCAGGTCGGGCTCGGGGGCTGGCGGTTGCGCGGCGCGGGCTGCGCCCGGGAACGCCGCAAGGAGCGCGGCCGCGCACAGCAGCAGAAGACGGTGGGACACCACCGATACGGTAAAGCGCGAGCCGCTGCGAAGCGAGCTGAATTTCTTATTGGTGGTGCGTCGGCTCGGGACCGCCACGCGGCTCGCGCGGGAACGGGTGCCACAGGTGGCTGTCGAACGGTGCGGCGTGCTGCGCCATCCACGGCTCGAGCTCTCGCATGAACGTCAGGGGCGCGTCGGCAAGTCGCCGCAGCAAACGGCGACCGTCGACCGACGGCCCATGCACTTCGTTGGCCACCCGCTCGAGCAGCTCGGCCTGCCCGCGCGCAGCTGCCGTCCGGTCTCTGGCTGCGAGCGAGTCCAGCGCCAAGGGCAGTCCGTCATGGTCGGTCAGCGTTCCCCAGCGCGACACATAGAGCAGCGCATGATCGACGGCTGGGGTGCCGGTCGCGGCCTCGGGCACGTCGGGCTCGAACTCGGTCGGCCCGATCCACCCCACGAAGTAGCTCAGCTCGGTCCACGTGAGCGCGGTGAGCTGGGCCTGCGTCACCCACAGCACGCTTGCGCGGACGGCCGTCTCGGGGCTCACGAACGGCGTGGCAGGAAGCGACCCATACGGCGTGATGCGCGCCGCCGGGCCGACGTCGAACCCATGCAGGTGGCCGGCCACCACCAGCACCTGCTGCTCCTCGCGCGGCAGGTGCGCGAACTTGCGCGCGAGGGTCGAAGGCGCGCCGTTGGAGCCGATGGCCAGCAGGGGCGTGCGGGCCGCGAGGTCGCCGCCGATCAGCGCCGCGTTGCCGGGAGTGAGCGGGAGGACCGTCTCGCCGTCGAGCGCGTAGGACCCCGCCGGGCGCGACCACGGGTAGGCGATCGCGCGCTCGTAGAACGCGTCGTCGTAGGCCGGCAACTCCAGTGCCGCCATGAACTCGTCGATCATCGCCCGAAACGCCGCGTCGCCGAGCATCAGGCGCTCGGCCAGCTCGGGGTCAAGCGCGGGCCAGGTCGTCACGCCTGCTGCGCCTGCCCGTGCCACGAGATGCTCTCGTGCAGGATCGGGTGTTCCCAGTCGGCGGGGATCGTCTTCTCGATGTCGAGGCGCACGCCGCCGGGGGCGACCACGAGCGTGGCGACCTGATTGTCGAAGGTGGGCTTCTGCGTGAAGCCCCAGCGCACCCGGGGTCGCCGCGCGCGGGCCAGCCGCGAGAGGGCCCGCCCGATCAGTCCGGCCACATGGGAATGCAGCATCCCCACGATCATGCGCTCCTTCTTGCTCAGCGGGTTGCGCAGCGGCGAGCAGACCGCCTGGATCACCTCCGACCGCACGCCGGACCTGCCGGGAAAGCTGGCTTTGGCTACGTAGGCGTGGTGCACGTCGCCTGAGAGCACGGCGATCGTGCGGGGCGCATCGGGCCCACTGGCGGTCTCTCCGATCAGGTCGGTCAGTCGCGCAAAGGACCGTCCGAAGGCAGCCCAGTGCTCGAGGTCGACGACCTGCCGCACCCACTCCGCCGGCCCGCGCATCCGCTTGCCCCACGCCCCGGCGCAGACGGCCTCGTTCCAGGCCTCCAGGTGGTGCAGGGCCGGCGCCATCAGCCACGGCAGGGAGGTCGCGAGCAGCAGGTCGTCGTAACCGCCCTCGCGGACCTGCTCCTCGACCCACTGCATCTCGTCTTCGGAGAGCATCGTGCGCTCGCCCTCCTTGAGCTGTCGGCCGGCGCGCGAGTCCAGCACGATCAGCCGGGTGCGGCCGAAGTCGCGGCGGTAGCTCCAGCGGGTGCCTGCGACTTCGTCGGCCGCGCGGCCGGCGAAGTCCAGCACGGCGCCCGTGTGGTCGCCGCCCTCCCGCACGAGCCGCCACAGCGCGTCGTGCTCGAGCTCCGCCGGCGAGCAATTCCCGAGGTGTTGGTAGATCCAGTAGGTCGCGTAGCCACCCACGAGGCGCTCGCGCCACCATGGCCGCCTGCGCATGTCGGCCACCCACGCCGCTGACGTGTTCCAGTCGTCGTGCACGTCGTGGTCGTCGAAGATCATCGCGGTGGAGACCGTCGACAGCAGCCACCGCAGCGACTCGTCCTGCCACGACTCGTTGTAGAGCCAGGTGTACTCCTCGAAGTCGGCCACCTGGTTCTCGGGAGCGATCTCGCCGGTTGCCTCACTCAGCGTGTCCGGGGACTGCTCGCCGCGGCGCGCGCTGACCCGCTCGTGCACCGCGGGCGACAGGATGTCGGCGTAGACCTGGTCGCCTACCAGCAGCAGCAGGTCCGGCCAGCTGTGCTGCGGAGTGGCGTGCATCCGGTTCACGAGTCCCGCGAGCGCGTCGACCTCACGGCCGTGGGAGTGCTCCTCCCGCGTATGGGTGAACGGCGGCTCATCCGGCGACGACACCCGGCACGACCCGAACACCACTTTCAGCGGCTCGGGGTGGCCGCCGGTGCGCAGCACGCTCGGGCCATAACTCCCGCCGGGCAAAGGCCAGACCTCGTTGCCGTCGAGCTCGACGGTGTACTCAGAGCTGCTGCCGGGCTCGAGCCCCTGCACCACCACGAGCGCGTAGTGGTGGCCCAGCACGGTGAACGTCGGCGCCTCATGCCCGAGGACTGCAACGGTGCACGGCGCGCTCGTCTCGACCCACAGCGTCGCCTCGGTCTCGCCCACGTAACGCAGGAGGGGCCCGAGGAGGAGCTGCGGCATGACGCCGATCCTAGACGCCGCCGCGTAAGGCGCCGATCAGGAGCCACCGTCAGGTGACCGATGCGAAGTTGGCGCGGAGCGTCCTATCGTGAGCGCCGATGACGACTTCCTCTGAGCGCCGACCCGCCATCGTCGCGGTCGATGACGAGCCCGCCGTGCTGGCGGCCGTGGCCCGAGACCTGCGCCGGGGCTTCGGGGAGCACTACCGGATCGTGCGCGCAAACTCCGGGCCCGAGGCACTGGAGCTGCTGACCGAGCTTCGGACCCGCGGCGACCAGGTCGCGCTGCTGATCGCCGACCAGCGCATGCCGGGGATGCCGGGCACCGAGTACCTCACGAAGGCGCGCGAGATCGTGCCGGATGCCAAGCGCGTGCTGCTCACGGCCTACGCCGATACCGAGGCGGCGATCGCGGCGATCAACGACGCTCGCCTGGACTACTACCTCCTCAAGCCGTGGGACCCGCCGGAGGAGCAGCTCTACCCGGTCGTCCAAGACCTGCTCACCACCTGGGAATCCGGCGCCACGCTGGAGGCCGGCGGCACCCGGATCATCGGTCACCGGTTCTCCAAGGAGTCCCACGACCTGCGGGACTTCCTGGCTCGTAACCGCGTACCGGCGCGCTGGCTCGACGTCGAGCGCGATGGTGAGGCCCGCGAGCTGCTGACGGTGATCGGCGTCAGCGACGACCGCTTGCCCGTGGCGCTGCTGGAAGACGGCACGGTGCTGGAGCGCCCGAGCGTGGGTGAGCTGGCCGCCAAGCTGGGCGTGGCTGGTGAGGCCGTGCACGAGCACTACGACCTCGTCGTGATCGGCGCAGGGCCGGCCGGGCTCGCCGGCGCTGTGTACGGCGCCTCGGAAGGCTTGCGCACGGTGGTGGTCGAGCGCGAGGCGCCCGGCGGCCAGGCCGGGCAGTCCAGCCGGATCGAGAACTACCTCGGCTTCCCGACGGGCCTCTCCGGCTCAGACCTCGCCCGCCGCGCGACCGACCAGGCCCGCCGCCTCGGCGCCGAGCTGCTCACGGTGCAGGACGCCGTCGGCCTGCAGGCCGAGGGCTCGGGCCGGCTGGTCACGCTCGACGGTGGCCGCACGCTGAGTGCGAGCTGCGTGCTCGTGGCCTCGGGCGTGTCCTACCGACAGCTCACCGATCCCGGCTTTGAGGACCTCACCGGCAAGGGCGTCTACTACGGCGCAGCGATGACCGAGGCGCGCGCCTGCAGCGACCAGGAGGTCGTGATCATCGGCGGCGCCAACTCGGCCGGGCAGTCCGCCGTGTACTTCTCCGGCTTTGCCCGCAAGGTCACGATGCTCGTGCGTGGCGACAGCCTGGCCAAGTCGATGTCGCACTACCTGATCGAGCAGATCGAGGCCCTACCCAACGTGGAGGTCCGCACGAACACGCGTGCCATCGCGGCCCACGGCGATGACCACCTCACCGGCCTCACGCTCGCCACGCCCGGCGGCGAAGAGGAGATCCCGGTCGACGCGTGCTTCGTGTTCATCGGCGCCCAGCCGCGCACCGACTGGCTTGATGGCGTCGTGCGGCGCGATGACCGCGGCTTCATCCTCGCCGGGCCAGATGTGGCGGGCGAGGGCTGGCCCCTGAGCCGTGACCCACACCTGCTGGAGACGAGCGTCCCCGGCGTGTTCGTGGCCGGCGACGTGCGCTCGCGCTCGATGAAGCGCGTGGCCAGCGCCGTGGGTGAGGGCTCGATGGTCGTGTCGTTCGTGCATCAGTATCTGGTCGACGGATGAGCGGCCAGGCACGCACTGCGCCCTGGCAGGACGCCGGCCAGATGGGCACGCCCGCGATCACCGTCGACGAGCTGCGCCAGATCGACCTGTTCTTCGGTCTGAGCGATGAGGAGCTCGCTGGCTGGCTTGATGTGACGCTGCCGTACGAGGCGTTTCCTGGCGAGCAGATTGCCGAGGACAACGCTTCCGATCAGGGCGTGCAGCTGCTGATCAGCGGCACGGCCCGCAACCTGCTCGTGCGCGGCGACCGCATCGAGCCCGGCGGGCGCCAGCACGGCCCGACCTGGATGGGGGCGATCGCGACGCTCACCGGCACCCCGACCGGCGCCCGCATCCAGGCCGAGACCCACTGCCGCCTCGGCGCCATCGGTGCGTCGGCATTTCGGGAGCTGGCACTGAGTCAGCCGATCGTGCACCGCCGGGTGATGGAGGCCATCGCCCCGGTGATGACCAAGATCTCGGCGATCGATCAGAACCGCGACCGGCTCGCGTCGCTGGGCACGATGGCCGCCGGACTTGCCCACGAACTCAACAACCCCGCCGCTGCAGCGCAGCGCGCGGCCTCGCAGATGGACGACGCGCTGGGCGTGCTGAACCACACCCTGCGCAAGTTCATCGAAGCCGGCGTGACCTTGGAGACCGCGCGCAAGATGCTGGCGCTGCACGACGAAGTCGTCGACGCAGCCAGCTCGAGAACGGCCCTTGATGCCCTGGACGCCGCCGACGCCGAGGACGACGTGCTCGATGCGCTCGAAGACGCCAGCGTGCCCGAGGCCTGGCGATACGCCGAACCACTGGCCTCGATCGGCGCCGATGCCGCGTGGGTGGCCCGGGTCAGCGAAGCGGCGGCCGGCGACGCTGCGGTCGTCTCCGCCACGGTCGCGTGGGTCGCCGCCTCGGCCACCGCCGGCGGCCTTGCGGACGAGCTCAAGGAGTCCACCCGGCGCATGACGGATCTCGTCGGCGCCGTGAAGTCCTACACCTACATGGACCGCGGCGAGCTCCAAGAGCTCGACCTGCACGAGGGCATCGAGACCACCATCAAGGTGCTCGGCCACAAGCTGAAGCAGACCCACATCGAGATCGTCCGCGACTACGACCGCTCGCTGCCGAAGCTCACCGCGCGCGGCCCCGAACTCACGCAGGTGTGGACGAATCTGATCGACAACGCCGTCGACGCCCTCGGCAACGACGGCACCTTGACGATCACGACCCGCCTCGACAACGGCTGCGCGCGCATCGAGTTCACCGACGATGGGCCGGGCATTCCCGCCGACATTGCGCCGCGGGTGTTCGAGAGCTTCTTCACCACGAAGGACGTCGGCAAAGGCACGGGCCTGGGCCTCGCGACCGCCCACCGGATCGTGGCCGACCGCCATGGCGGCAGCCTGATCGTGGAGTCCGAGCCTGGCCGCACCACATTCAGCGTGTGGCTGCCGTTTCAGGGCGCCCTGGCCGCGGGCGCCGACGATGCTGGGGCCGATACCACCACCACCTGACCCGACGGAGGACCACGATGGCAACCACGTGCACGCACACCGACCACATCAAGGTCACCGAGCTTCCACCGTCGGTCGATGGCTGCGAGGACTGCTTGGCGATGTCGCCCCGAGGAGACTGGCTGCATCTGCGCCTCTGCTTGGAATGCGGGCACGTGGGCTGCTGCGACGACTCTCCGAACCACCACGCCACCAGTCACGCCCAGGCGACCGCTCACCCGATCATCCGCTCGCTGGAACCGGGAGAGACGTGGTCGTGGTGCTTCGTCGACGAGATCGGCATGAGCATCCCGGCGATCACCGGCGAGACCCATATTCCACCGTCGCCGCTGGGCTGAGCGCCAGCCGGTCGAAACCAAGGGCGCCAGACG
>JAEMRF010000475.1 GCA_016463515.1 Solirubrobacteraceae bacterium
GGAGTTCTCGGTCACCTGGATGCCGAGCACCTCGCCGTAGAACGCCTTGGCGGCCGCCGTGTCGTCGACGGAGAATCCGCCAAATGCCTTTGTGTCGCTGAACATGCTGTGCCTTCCGAGGCGTCGTCGGTTGTGCGTGGCGAGCCGTTGCGGGCGGCCAACTCCGATGAGAGTGTGGACTGCCGCGCGCCGGAGAACTCATCGGTGCAGGGCCGTTTGGCGCAGGGGCGGGTGCATCGGTGCAGAGGCCTCGCCTCTAGGCTCGGTGCCGCATGGCGCTCCAACCTGACCCGCTCAGCCCTCAAGCGCAGGCCATTCTCGATGCTCCAGACCAGCCACGACTGACCGGAGAACTCACCGCTGAGCGGGCCGTAGCGATCCGCGAGAGCCAGGCGGCGAGCCGCCGCATCACGGTTGACGCCGTGGCGGCCGAGCTCGGCCTGTCCGCGACCTGGGTCGAGGCCGCCGGCGTTCGAGTCGTTGAGCTCCACGCCGCGCCAGAACGACGCGCGCCCACAGGAACCGGTCACGCCCTGTACCTCCACGGCGGCGGGTTCACCAGCGGCCTCGCGCACGACATGACGTCGGTCCTCATGGCAGACCGATTGGGTGTGCCGGTGGTGTCCGTCGACTACGCCTACGCGCCAGAGGAGGTCTTCCCGGTCGCGATCGACCAAGCCACAGAGGTCTACCGCGCACTGACAGCGCAGCGCGGCGGCCCATGGGTGGCGTTCGGGGTGTCGGCCGGAGCCAATCTTGCACTGGGCATGGTCCAGCGGCTGCGTGCTGCCGGAGACTCCGTACCTCTCGCGCTTGGCCTGTTCACTCCGTGGGCCGATCTCACGGGCAACGGCGACAGCCGCGCTGCCAACGACGGTCGCGATCCGGTGCTGAGGTGGCCTGAGCAGCTCCCGCATGCAGCGGGTGCCTATGCCGGGGCAACGCCGCTGGATGACCCGCTCGTCTCCCCCATCTATGCGGCCTACGACGCGGAGTTCCCGCCGTCGATCATCACCACGGGCACTCGAGATCTCTTCCTCAGCGACTGCACACGCCTGTACTGGCGTCTGCGCCGCGCCGGCGCACGCGCAGAGCTGCGCGTGTGGGAGAACCTCTGGCATGCGTTCAACACGCAGCACGCGGTCCCCGAGGCGGCCGAGGCGCGCCGAGAAGTCGCGGAGTTCCTGCTCGCGGCGCTAGGCGCCAGCGTCACGCCGTAGGACGCGGACCTCGGCACCCGTGAGCGCGACCAGATCGGCCGGTGCCAGTTCGATCTCCAGACCACGGCGCCCGGCGCTCACGAACACCGAGTCGAACGCCGTCGCCGAGTCATCGATGAGCGTGGGCAGCGGCCGCTTCTGCCCGAGCGGGCTGATGCCGCCCGCCACGTAGCCGGTCAGGCGTTCTGCCTGCTCGGTCGGGGCCATCGCCGAACGCTTCCCGAGGGCACGCAGGTCGAGGGTGTCCGAGGCCGGGATCACGCAGACCGCGGGCTTGCCGTCGCGCAGGACCACCAGCGTCTTGAAGACGCGCTCGGCAGGGAGCCCGAGGAGTTCGACGGCCTCCAGCGCGTAGGACGCAGCACCCGGGTCGTGCTCATACTCGTGCAAGGTGAACGCGACCTTCGCCTGCTGCGCGACGCGCGTGGCTTGAGTTGCTTTGGCGGCCACGCGGCGGGCTCAGCGCAGGAAGCCCGACGGTTCGGCGCGGCGGGCCTTGATGTCCTTGGCCCGATCGCGGCCGTCGAGGAGCCGCGCAGCCGCCAGACCAGCGAGCGCACCGAAGAGGTGCGCCTGCCAGGAGACCCCAGGCGTCGGAACGAAGCCCGACAAGAGCGTGGCGCCCCACACCACGAGCACGATGACGCCGGTGAGCAGGTGCAACAGTCGCCTGGTGTAGAGCCACCGGGCGATCAGGTACGCGGCGTAGCCGAACACCACCCCGCTGGCACCGATGATCACGCTGTTGCCGGGCGAGACCAGCCACGTCCCGAGGCCGCCGAGCACCACGACGATGGCGGTCACCGCCACCACCCGGGCCAAACCGCTGAGCGCGATCGTGGCACCGAGGATGAGGAAGGGGATCGTGTTGCCGATCAGGTGGTCCCAGCCGCCGTGCAGAAACGGCGAAAAGGCGACGCCCTCCAGACCCTCCAGCTCGCGCGGGCGGATGCCGTAGGCGTCAAGGTCGCCTCCGAGACCGGAGTCGATGACCTCCGAGACCCACATGAACACCGCCATGAAGGCGACGAAGATCAACCCGTGCTTGGAGGATTGGTCAAGGCCCACGTCTTCCCCGCGTGGCCGTTGGAAGGTCTTGGCCATGGCTACGCGCTCGTCTCGGCAGGGAGGTCGGTGTGGCTGTACTGCGACCAGGAACCCGGGTAGAGCCGCCCGCTGCCGAGCCCCAGGTGTTCGAGGACCAGCAGG
>JAEMRF010000476.1 GCA_016463515.1 Solirubrobacteraceae bacterium
TCGGCGAACTCGAAGATCGGAGCGTTCTCGTCCTTGTTGATGGCGAGCACGTTCTCCGACGACTGCATGCCGACCTTGTGCTGGATCGCGCCCGACACGCCGAGACCGACGTAGAGCTTCGGGGCGACGGACTTGCCGGTCTGGCCGATCTGGCCCGCGTACGGGAACCAGCCGGCATCGACCACTGCGCGGGTCGCGGCGACGGCGGAGCCGGTGCCGAGCGCGGCAGCGAGGGCGTCGGCGACGGAGAAGTTCTCCGCGTTGCCCAGGCCTCGGCCGCCGGTGACGAGGATCGAAGCGTCCTCGATGTTGACGTCAGCACCACGCTGCTCGCCACGGACCTTGAGGGTCACCTGGCCGGCAGCTGCGCCGATCGGTGCGTCGAAGGCCTCGACCGTGGCGGTGCCGCCGGTCTCCTTGACCTCGAACGCGTTGGTGCGCGCAACGATGATGCCCTTGCGGGTGTAGTGCGAGTGCGAGAGCACCGAGTCACCGAAGATCGGCCGCTCAGCGACGAGCTTGCCGCCCTCGACGTCGATCTTCGTGACCTCGATGGTGATGCCGCCACCGAGACGGGCAGCCAGGCCGGCGCCGATCTCGAAGTTCAGCAGGCCGCCGCCGAAGAGCACGTAGTCGTAGCCCTGTGCGTCGACGAGCGCCGCGATGCCGTCGATGGCCGGAGCCGCGACGCCTTCGGCGGCGTCGATCGTCCACACCTTCGTGGCGCCGACGGAGCCGAGCTGCGGTGCGAGGTCGGCGGTGCCGGGACCGACGAGGACCGCGTGGGCCTCGCCGCCGAGCTCGCCGGCCAGGCGCGCTGCCTCGGACAGTGCGCCGCGGCTGTTCTTGTTGACCTGACCCTCGTGATGGAGGGCGTAAACCAGGATGTTCGCCATGAGTTCCTCTCCCCTTAGACGAGCTTGCGCTCGTCGAGCCAGGCGACGATTTGCTCGACCGTGGCGGCCGTGTCCTCGTCGGTGATGATGGTGCCGCCGGACTTCTGGGCCGGCGTCTGGAAGTCGCTGCACGCCACGCCGGAGCCGGCCGTGCCGACCTTCGACGGATCGATGCCGGCGTCGCTCAGCGAGAGCTTCTCCGTCGGCTTCTTCTTCGCGCCCATGATGGCCTTGAGCGACGGGTAACGCGGCTCGTTGATCGAGTCGCTGACCGAGATGACGGCCGGAAGCTTGACCTCGAGGGTGTCGTAGCCGTAGTCGGCCTGACGCTCGAGGGTCAGGGTGTCGCCGGCGAGCTCGAGCTTGGAGACCTGCGTCAGCGACGGCTGGCCCAGGAACTCACCAACGACCGAACCAACGGCGTACGAGCCGCCGTCGTCGGACTGCTGGCCCAGGAGGACGAGCTCAGGCGACTCGCGCTTGATCAGCTCGGCCAGGGCGTAGCCGGTGGCGACGACGTCGGAGCCAGCGAGGCCCTCGTCGGACAGGTGGATCGAGCGGTCGGCGCCGCGCGAGACGGCACCCTGGAGCGTGCGCGAGGCACTGTCCGGACCGACGGTGACGGCGACGATCTCGGAGACGTCGGCGCCGCCCTCCTTGATGACGACGGCAGCCTCAAGGGCGTGCGTGTCGTACGGGTTCAGGCCCTTTTCGCCGCTGCGATCGATCGTCCCATCGGAACCGATGGACTTCGCGACGGCAGCGTCGGGAACCTCTTTGACCAGGACCAAGATCTTCAAAGCGGATCTTCCTCTAGTGGCGGGTGTGCGCGGCTTGGTGGTGACGGTGCGTGGAACGGCCCGGAAATGGGCAGCTCACACGCTCCGTACGGAGCCGTTGATGAAATCGATGATGTCTTGGGTCGGAGAACCCGGCGTGAAGACTTCGGCGACGCCCAGCTTCTTCAGCTCAGGGATGTCGTCGCCTGGGATCGTGCCCCCGACGGTGACGAGCACATCGCCAGCGTCCTCGGCGCGTAGAAGCTCGACCACCTTGGGGACGAGCGTCATGTGCGCGCCGGAGAGGATCGACAGCCCAACGGCGTCGGCGTCCTCCTGCAGCACGGTTTCGACGATCTGCTCCGGCGTCTGGTGCAGACCGGTGTAGATGACTTCCATGCCCGCGTCACGCAGGGCACGGGCAATGATCTTTGCTCCGCGGTCGTGCCCGTCTAGGCCAGGCTTGGCGACGACGACGCGGATCTTGCGGACGGTGGCTTCGCTCATGGGGAATCGGGCCTCGCGCCGCTAGGGAAGCGCGCAAGGCTCGGGGATCCTACTTCGCGAAGCTACTCCGGCGTCGGCTGCCCACTTCGGGCCCCTGACGCGCCGTCAACAGTTGGGTCGCCGCAGCGAAGAGCAGGAGCGTTGCCGCGGTCGCGGTTCCGGCAAGAACCTGCCGTCCGAGCACGTCGATCGAGAGCACCTCCCAGCGCTCACGGCGGGCGATCGCGCGCAGGGCGCGGTC
>JAEMRF010000477.1 GCA_016463515.1 Solirubrobacteraceae bacterium
CCGACCGTCGTCTCGGTCACCATCGCCGGTAGCGAAATCACTTTCGAGACCGGGCGCATGGCACGCCAGGCCGGTGGTTCCGTCGTCGTCCGCCAGGGCGACACGATGGTCCTCAGCACCGCTACCGCTGGTAGCGAGCGCGACATCGACTTCCTCCCGCTGACCGTCGAGGTCGAAGAGCGGATGTACTCCGCCGGCAAGATCCCGGGTTCGTTCTTCAAGCGCGAAGGGCGCGGCTCCGAAAAGGCCACGCTCGTCTGCCGCATGATCGACCGTCCGATCCGCCCGCTGTTCCCGAAGAACTGGCGTCGCGAGACGCAGCTCGTCGCGATCACCCTCTCGATCGACACCGATCACCCGTACGACATCCTCGCGATGAACGGCGCCTCCGCTGCTCTGCAGCTGTCCGACGTTCCCGTCCAGGAGCCCGTCGGCGCCGTGCGCATCGCGAAGGTCGACGGCAACTTCGTCGTCAACCCGACCGAAGAGCAGATCCTCAACGAGGCTGACCTCGATCTCATCGTCGCCGGTACCTCCGAGGCCATCCTGATGGTCGAGGCCGGTGCCAACGAGGTGACCGAGGCCGAGATCCTCGACGCCCTCGACATCGCCCACTCGGCGATCAAGCAGCTGTGCGACGCGCAGCTCGAGCTCCGCAAGCTCTGCGGCAAGCCGAAGGTCGAGCTGCCGGAGATCGTCGTCGACACCGCCCTGATCGATCAGATCAAGGCTTCGCACGGCGCAGACCTGGCCAAGGCCCTGGAGACCCGCGGCAAGCTGGAGCTCCAGGACGCGATCGGCGCCGTCAAGGATGCCGTCGTCGTGCAGTACGCCGGCCCGGCTGACGCCGAGGACTACGCGGCCAAGGCCGCAGGTGCCAAGAAGGCCTTCGCTGCCATCGAGAAGGCCGAGATCCGCCAGCGGATCGCAGTGCAGAAGCAGCGCCCCGACGGTCGTAACACGACGGAGATCCGTCCGATCACGATCGAAGTCGGCGTCGGTCCCCGCACGCACGGCTCGGTCCTCTTCACCCGTGGCGAGACGCAGGCCTACTCGGTCGCGGCCCTCGGCACGCTGAAGGAGGAGATGCGGATCGACACCCTCGGCCTGCAGACCCAGAAGTTCTACTGGCACCACTACAACTTCCCGCCGTTCTCGGTGGGCGAGGCCGGCCGCATGGGCGGCCCCAAGCGCCGCGACATCGGCCATGGCGCCCTTGCTGAGCGCGCGCTCCTGGCCGTCGTCCCGGACACGGAGACCTTCCCGTACACGATTCGCGTCGTGTCCGACATCTTCGAGTCCAACGGTTCGTCGTCGATGGCGTCGGTCTGTGGTTCGTCGCTGTCGCTGATGGACGCTGGCGTGCCGATCAAGGCTCCGGTCGCGGGTATCGCCATGGGCCTGATCAAGGAAGGCGATGACTACGTCGTCCTCACCGACATCGCCGGCGTCGAGGATCACCTCGGCGACATGGACTTCAAGGTCGCTGGTACCGAAGCCGGTATCACCGCGATGCAGATGGACATCAAGATCAAGGGCGTCACGTTCGAGATCCTGCGCGATGCCCTCACGCAGGCCAACGATGCCCGCCTGAACATCCTCGGCCAGATGAAGGCCGTCCTCGACGGTCCGCGTGAGGAGCTCTCCGAGCACGCTCCGCGCATCGTGTCGCTGAAGATCGACCCGGACAAGATCGGCCTGCTGATCGGCAAGGGTGGCGAGACCATCCGCGGCCTGCAGGAAGAGTTCCAGGCGCAGATCGACGTCAACGACGAAGGCCACGTCAACATCTACGCCACCGTTGGCGCGCTTGCGGAGTCCCTCAAGGACCGCATCCTCGGGTTCACCAAGGAAGTCGAGCTCGGCGACGAGTTCACCGGCAAGGTCGTCAAGACCACCACGTTCGGCGCGTTCGTCGAGCTCGCCAAGGGCACCGACGGTCTGATCCACATCAGCAACGTCTCGCCCGGCCAGCGTGTCGACGCCGTCGAAGACGTCCTGAACAAGGGCGACGAGATCAAGGTCCGCGTGGCCGAGGTCGACAAGGAGCGCGGCCGCATCGGTCTGCGCCTCGCCGACGACCCGGAGATCGCTGGCAAGACCGCTGACGAGCTCCGCGCCCTCGCGGCTGCCGGTGGCGGCAACGGTGGCGGCGGCGGTGGCCGCGGCGGCGACCGCCCGCGTGGCGGCGGCCGTGACCGTGACCGCGGCGGCGACCGTGGCGGCCGTGGCGACCGTCCCCGTGGCGGCGGACGCCGTGAGGGCCGCGTTGACCGCGACCCCGGTCACGACGCCTAGTCTCGCGGCAGTCCCCTCGCTTGACGACCCAACCTGATCTGACGACGGGGTCCGGCTTCTCGGCCGGCCCCGTCCGAGTGAGCACGGTCGCGCCTGGCGTGCTCGTGGCAACGGAGCCCCTTCC
>JAEMRF010000478.1 GCA_016463515.1 Solirubrobacteraceae bacterium
GCTCCGTGCGCGCTCGGGCCCGCGGTGCGGGCCCTTGGGTTTATGCGTCCCCGGTGGAAGCGCCGACGGAGTCCGAAGACGCGTCAGTCGCTTTGCCCGGCTCAAAGCGCCGGATGATGATCTGGTCAGCTTCGACGAGCACTTCGATCGGGCGATGCCCGGCCCAGTGCTCGGCGTACACGGCGCTGTCGGCCACGGCGGGGTCCAGCCAAAGGCCATACCCCTCTTCGCCATGGTCGAAGGTCGCCTCGAACGTCGTTTCGGAGCTGCGGCGACCTCGGCCGCCACGGCGGCCACGGCGACGGCGACGTGAGCCAGCTTCGGCTTCGTCGGAATCGTCGTCGTCATCGGAGTCGCCGGCAGCAGCTTTGGCCTCGGCCTTGGCTTTCGCCTCTGCCTCCGCCTTTTCTTTCGCTGCAGCTTCTTCCTCGGCACGACGTACGGCCTCGGCCTCGAGTTCCTTGGCGATGAGCGCGTCGTCCTCCGCTCGGAGGTCAACCTCGCCCGTCGGACTCGCGGCCTGGGTCTCGTCGGTGCTGCCTTCCGTGAGATCGTTCTCCGCTTTGAACGCGGAGATCTGTTGCACGGTGGCTTCGAGCTGATGGGCGATCCACGCGTCAGTCCGGCCCTGGCGCACCCAGGTTCGGATCTGATTCAGTTGGGGACGCAGTGATCGTCTAGCCATCGCTGCGCAGGTTACTTGAGCGTGCGGGGGTCGGGCGCCCTGGGTGGCCGTGTGTCTTCGTCCTTTCGGATACGCTCGCGGTGGTTGCACCTTTCCCCCGGTCGTGCTTGGATCGACGGACGGTCGGGTGTTCCCGCACCCTTCCACGCATGCTCGTTCTCACCAGGAAACCCGGCGAAGCCATCGTCATTGGCGACGACATCGAGATCGAGATCGTGGCGATCGGCGGCGGGAAGGTCCGTGTGGGCATCACGGCACCGCGTTCCACGACGGTGCACCGCAAGGAAGTCTGGGTCGAGTTGCAGGCCAGCGAGGTCGCTGAGCTCAGCCAGAACGGCGCTGAGCCGGCAGCAGCTCCCGCAGACGCCGCGGACGCGCCCAGCAGCTAGCTGCAGGCGTTCGGCGGCTGCCGTGCGTGCGGAGCCGTAGAGACGACCCTGAGCGGGCCGGTGGGCCGGCGCCTAAGCGCCGCGCACGTGCGCGCGCCTCAGCCGCCGAGGACGAGGTACAGCGCCTTGAACATCACGACCGTGACGATCACGGCCGTGGCGATCAAGGTGAGCGCAAGAAGGAAGAACCGCCGCGCGCCCTGCCGGTTGACGTTCTCAACCTGCCGCAGTTTGTTGCGGTGGGCGACCTTGGCCTGCACAAGGGTCGCGGCGCGACGCTCCTGTGCGATTTGGTCGGCGAAAGCCCGTTCGAAATCGACGAGGCTCTGGTCCATGCGAACAGCCACAGCCCCGAAGGCTATCGGACAACACCGGTACTCGCAGCGACCGATCTCAACGTCAAGTTGATGTCGAGACTTTTGCGGCGGTCGCGCCGATCAAGAAGCTAGCGCAGGGGGAGAGGGCCGCGATCAGGCGACGATTCGCCAGAGAAATGGCTGCAAATCTACTGGTTACATCAACGTAGCATCGCGCCGGAGTGGTCCGTCCGTGGGCAGTGCCCACGCGCCACGACAAGACGAGTGAGTCTCGTTCTGTGATTCGCGCACGCAGCGACGAAAAACGGCCACTCCGGCTCCCGGAGGAGTCGAAGTGGCCGTCTGTGGCCCGGTGGGGCCAGAACGCGGGGGAGACCCCGCTGCCGTTGTCGCTAGGCGATGGTGACGTCGCCCGAGAGGTACACGTCCTGGATGGCGTGCAGCAGTGCAGCGCCCTCCTCGATCGGACGCTGGAAGGCCTTGCGGCCCGAGATCAGGCCGGCGCCGCCGGCGCGCTTGTTGATCACCGCGGTGCGGACGGCCTCGGCGAGGTCGGTCGCACCGGACGACGCGCCGCCCGAGTTGATCAGGGGTGCGCGGCCCATGTAGCAGTTGGCCAGCTGGTAGCGAGTCAGGTCGATCGGATGATCGGTCGTGAGCTTGTCGTAGATCAGCGGCGAGGTCTTGCCGTAGCTGGAGTCCTGGTTCAGCGCGTTGTAGCCACCGTTGTTCTCCGGGAGCTTCTGCTTGATGATGTCGGCCTCGATCGTCACGCCCAGGTGGTTGGCCTGACCGGTGAGGTCGGCAGCGACGTGGTAATCGACGCCGTCGACGACGAACGCCGGGTTGCGCAGGTAGCACCACAGCACGGTGAAGAGCCCCTCGCGGTGCGCCTCCTCGAACAGTTCAGCGACCTCCACGATCTGGCGGCGCGACTCGTCGGAGCCGAAGTAGATCGTGGCGCCGATGCCGGCTGCGCCGAGCTCCTTGGCCCGCTTGACCGACGAGAACTTGATCTGGTCGAACGCGT
>JAEMRF010000479.1 GCA_016463515.1 Solirubrobacteraceae bacterium
GCAAAGCCCGAGCCGATGATGCCGCCACCCGCCGGGCGCGCGTCGGCATCATCGGCTCGGGCTTTGCCGGCCTTGGCATGGCCATCCGCCTTCGCCAAACCGGGAACGACGACTTCATCGTGCTCGAGCGCGGCGACGCGATCGGTGGCACCTGGCGAGACAACGACTACCCCGGCTGCGCGTGCGACGTGCCGTCGAACCTGTACTCGTACTCGTTTGCGCCGAATCCGTCGTGGACGACCACCTTCGCCCACCAGCCGGAGATCCGCGACTACACCGAGCGGGTCGCCCGCGACCACGACCTGCACCGATCGGTCCACCTGAACACGTTCGCCCAGGACGCCACGTGGGATGAAGAGGCCAAGCAGTGGAAGGTCTCCACCAGCCAGGGCGACTACACGTTCGACGTGCTCGTCTCCGCGACCGGCCCGCTGAGCTCGCCCTCCATCCCGGACCTCCCGGGTCTTGCCGACTTCGAGGGACCGGTCTTTCACTCCGCGCAGTGGGATCACTCCGTCGATCTCACCGGCAAGCGCGTAGCCGTGATCGGCACGGGCGCCTCGGCCATCCAGTTCGTGCCCGAGCTGCAGAAGGTCGTGGGGGAACTAAAGCTCTTCCAGCGCACGCCGCCGTGGCTGCTCCCGCGCCCCGAGTTCAAGACCTCTGCCGTGCGCCGCGCGCTCTTCCGCCGGATTCCGGCGCTGCAGCGGGTCGGCCGGGCATGGCTGTACTGGTCCAAGGAACTCAACGTGGTCGGCTTCACGCGCTATGCCGGGATCATGAAGGCGCCCGAGGTGCTGGCCCGCATGCACCTCAAGAAGCAGATCCCCAACAACCCGGAGCTGCGGGCGAAGGTCACGCCGAACTTCCGGATCGGCTGCAAGCGCATCCTGCTGAGTTCCAACTACTTCCCGGCGCTCGACAACCCCAACGTCGAAGTCCTCACGACCGGTGTGGACGCCGTCGGCCGCAACTCGGTCATCGGGTCCAACGGTGAGGAGCGCGAGGTCGACGCCATCGTGCTGGGCACCGGGTTCCACGTGACCGATCTGCCGATCGCCGAGCACGTGCGCGGCACCGGCGGCCGGTCGCTCGCTGAGACCTGGAACGGCAGCATGCAGGGCTACCGCGGTGCGACCGTGCCGGGGTTCCCGAACTTCTTCTTCGTGCTGGGCCCCAACACCGGCCTTGGTCACAGCTCGATGATCTTCATGATCGAGGCGTCGGTGCAGTACGTGATCGATGCACTCGCGCAGATGGAGAAGGGCCGGCTCGCCAGCGTCGACGTGCGCCCCGAGCGCTACCGCCGCTGGAACGACGGTCTGCAGAAGCGGATGAAGCCCACGATCTGGCTCACCGGCGGCTGTGGCAGCTGGTACCTGGACGCGACCGGCCGCAACACCACGCTGTGGCCGGATTTCACCTTCCGATTCCGTCAGCTCACCCAGCGGTTCGACATCGAGTCCTACACCACGCTTCCCCGCCGCGAAGCCGTGCCGGCGCAGGCCGTCAGCACCGAGCCTGAGGCCGTCGCCTAGCTCGCGAGCGGCGCGCGGCGGAAGTCCGTCACAGGTTGTTGACAGTGACGGCGCGCCACGGCCGCTGGGTACCTACCCTGCGTGGCCATGGTCCGTCGCCGCTGGCTCGTCGCCCTTGCCGCTGCCGCCGCGGGCACGGCCACGTTTGCGATCGTGAACCCCGCCGCGACCGCCCCGACGCTGCCTGCGCCTCCGCGCGACGTGGTCGGACTCGCGCTGCGGGAACCATGCCTCGACTTCGCCCGTAAACCCCCGAAGCCGGGTGCCGCGCCAACGGTGCCGCGCGAACCCGTTTCAACGGTGGACTACGGGGCCGGGGCTTCGCTCGTCCTGGCGGCCGCAGCCGGCAAGGACAAGCGCGCTCGCAAGGCGACGCTGCAGCAGATCCGCCACGTGATCGACCGCCGCGACTCGTGCCGACGCAACACGTTCCGCGGCGGCAGCAACGAACCGACCGCTGCCGGTGGCGTGAGTGCGCAACGGGAGCTGTGGGCTACGTCCATGTTCGTGGTCGCAAGGCACACGCCGCGCGTGTGGCGCGAACTGTCGAAATGGGAGCGCAAGCGGATCGATCTGATCATGACCGCCTCGCTCGTTTCCAACGCGTTTGCCACCAGCGACACCAACCCCTATCTGCGCGGCGGCCAGCAACGCACGATCGACGGCGACACGAACGTCGGCCGCGACTGGAACCCGAACTACCGCGAGGGCATGATCGGCAACGTCCTGATGGGCATCGCGTACTTCGGTCGTCGTGGGGCGCAGCGCCAACTCGAGCAGTGGAACCGGCCAGCGTTCCTTGCGGCGGTCACCGAGCGAAAGATGGAGAACCTGCGAACCACCTTCGAGTTCGCGGCGGCGCAGCCGGG
>JAEMRF010000101.1:0-2713 GCA_016463515.1 Solirubrobacteraceae bacterium
AGGTCCAGCCCTTCGCGGTCGGCTTCCTTGATGCGCTTGACGGCGTAGTCGTAGGCGAAGTTCGGCGCGGCGGTGATGGTGTCGGTCCGGCCGGAGACGGCCTGCAGCCACCGCAGGGGCTTGAGGATGAACGCGACCGGGTCCAGCAGGACGGACTCTGCGCCACCCACGACCGGGCCGGCTGCGCCGAGCAGCAGGCCCATGTCGTGGAAGAGCGGCAGCCAGGAGACACACGTGGCACCGGGGAACGGCAGGTCGTGGCCGTTGATGAGCTGCATCACGTTCACCGCGAGGTTGCGGTGCGTGAGGACGACGCCCGCGGGCGTGCGCGTGGAGCCCGACGTGTACTGCAGGTAGGCGACGTCGTCGAAGTCCAGGTCCGTCGGCCACTGGTAACTGGCTGCCAGCTCGTCATGCCCCTCGCGGAACTCGTCGACGCAGAGGATCTGCAGCCCTGGGGCGCCCGGCACCTCGTCGCAGAACTGCTGGGTGAGCTCGAGCTTGTCGGTCGTGGTGAGGATCAGCGTGGGCGCCGCATCGGCGACGACGGCCTGCAGGCGCTCGGCGTGGCCGGGAAGATCGGGGGCGTACAGCGGGACGTTGATCGTCTGGGTGCGCAGGCAGGCGACGAACGCAGCGATGTAGGACGAACCCTGCGGCACGAGCAGCGCGACGCGGTCGCCCGGCTGCGTGAGCTCCATGACCTTGGCGGCGAGCGCACGGGTCCAGCGCTCCAGCTCGGCGAAGGTGACGACGTGCTCGATGCCCTTGCGGCTCTCGGAGTAGTCGATGAAGCGGTGCGAGGGCTTGGTCGGCATGACCTGCGCCCAGTGCTCCAGGAACTCGGCCAGGAAGGCAGTGTCCGTCCCGGACTGCAGCAATTCAGCGGGCGTGCGCGTGGGAATGGTGTTCATGCGATCTCCCCTCGGAATTCCGGGTGGGGCGGCAGTGGGTGGGGAGGTGGGGACCACGGGTTGGAACGAGCCGGAGCAGGGCGCGCAGCGCTATGAGCGCAGCGCACTGGCCGCAACGGACCAGAACCTCGCACCGGGGGCTCTCCTAGGGGGATCGTCGTAGAGCGCCTTAGTGACGAGGCGCCTGCGAGACATGGGACACACAGAATCATACGAGGTGGGATATCGAGAAACAAGCTCGGTCCGGACGCCGGGGCCCGCAAGCGATTGCGACGGCAATTTTCCGGTGATTTGCGGGTATTTTCCAGATACCGGCAGAACGTCAGAATGGGCCGAACGGGCGCGTTCGGAGCCTTGGTGCGACAACGGCCGATGGCGAACGCGCGAGCCGACCGTCCAGCACCTGGCGCAAGCTTCTCAGACTGGGCAGCCACCATCCCCGGGAAGGCTACCGACGCAGCGGTAAGGGCGGTTCCGCCAGACCTGAGCGATGCTCAAGCAGGTGGAACCGCCCGTACCAGTCGAGTTCGATATAGCGGCGCCGCCAGCGCCGCGGCGCTTAGGCGGCCGGCGCCCCGAAGAGTGCGTACGTCCAAACGGCCGAGTTGGCCGCCGACGCGGGCTTGCCCTTCTCGATCAGGCCGTTGCTCGTCACCAGACCGCCCTTGGTGCTGCCCGTGCCGACGGGCAAGCTGCAGGCCTGCACGAGCAGCATGCTCGAGGCAGGAGTGGGCTTGCTCTTGCACTCACCGCGTGCCTTGATGTCGAAGGTGCCACGGGAGGTCTTCAGCGTGGCGATCGTGGCGACGCCGTATCCCTCATTGGAGGTGTAGAGGTAACACACCGTCAGCTTCCCGACGGGCGACCCGAGTGCCTCGGGCACCTGACCGCTGACGGCGTCGGGCTCAGCGACGGCGAGGTTCGCGCTGCGCACCGCAACCTCGTTCGTGACGCCTGCCTTCGCGCACTCCGGTGACTTCGCACTGACGACCTCGTCGCGCGTGCGGAAGGTGAAGAAGTCCAGGCCTGGCGTCTCCTGACCGATTCCGGGCGGCGTGATGCCGGTGCCGGCCTCCGGGCCGGGAGCGGTGCCGGTCACGTGGGCGGTCCACACGCTGCCAGTGGGAGCCGTGTCCGAGCGGTTCAGCGTGTTGACGAGCGAGTTGCTGGTAATCAGACCGCCGGTCACGCCGGCCGCGTTCGGGCGGACCTGCATCTGGCAATTGAGCAGGAACGGCACCCCATCCACCACGACCGGTGCGGCGTTGCACCCGCCGGACGCCTCGACCGTGCCCGGACCGGGCAGCGTGCTGTAGGCGTAGGCGTCGAGTTGGTCCTGCTTGCCGAGGTTCGGTACCGCGCACAGGAAGCCCGGGCCGAGCAGGCTCTTGGTCTGGTTCTCGATCCGGCCCGTGCCGGCGTTGGACTCGTAGGAGAACAGCAGCGCGTTCAGGCGCGTGATCGTGCCCAGCGCCCGCCAACCGAAGTGGCGGTTGCAGCGCGTGTTCTGCAGGTTGGTCGCCGGAGCTCCGGTGTCGCGCGTGCGGAAGACGTAGTACTTGCCCGTGTCGACGCCAGCGAGCGCGGACTTCGACGCCTTCATCGACTTGGCCGACGTCTTGGCCTGAGCTGGCCCAGCCACGACCGCTGATCCGGCGAAGATCAGGGCGAGAGCAGCGACGGCGGCCGCAAGCAGGCGCCGACGCAAGGACAGGGACTGGGACATCATCGCTCCAAGACTTGGAAAAGCTTGCGTTTGTTGAGTATACGGCGCCGTCAAGTGGGCTACGCAACGGACC
>JAEMRF010000101.1:2813-7635 GCA_016463515.1 Solirubrobacteraceae bacterium
GCGGCCACGCCGCCGATGACCGCCTCTGGAGGCACGACCACGGCCAGCCCTTGCGTGAGGGAATACAGCGCCGTGACGCCGGCGCCCAGCGCTGCGCCGGCGAGTCCTCCGGCGGCGGAGAGCAGCAGGGCCTCGGTGAGGAACTGCGTGGTGATGTGGCGGCGGGTGGCGCCCAGGGCGCGCCGCAGACCGATCTCGGAGCGGCGCTCGATCACGCTGATGACCATCACGTTGGCGATGCCCACGCCGCCGACCAGCAGCGCGACCGCTCCGAGCCCGAGCAGCAGCGAAGTGAAGGCGCCTTCGGCGGCGGCCTTGGCTTCGAGCGCGTCGGACGGGCGCGACACGCTGACTTCCTCGGGGTTCTCGGGATTGGCTGCGCCGCCCACGAGATCGCGGATCGTCGTGAGCTGGTCTTCGTCGGTGCGCAGGTAGATCTTGGCGGGGGTGGGATCGGTCTCCCACGTGCGCGTGGCTTCCGGCAGCCCGATGAAGGCTGCTCGATCCAGCGACCCGTCGAGGGTGACGGGACTCATCACGCCGATCACGGCGTAGTACCGGTCGCCGATCCACACCTGCTGGCGCTCGGCTTTGGAGATCCCCAGCCGCCGCGCAGCGACCGAGCCCAGCACCACCGTCGGCACGGAAGCCGTGGCAGCGGTGAGGAAGGAGCCAGAGCTCGGCTCCGCGCTGAGGGTCTCCGGGAGCGACAGGTCGCTGGCGTAGACCGTGATCCCGCTCGTCTGCGAGGAATCCACGAGCGCGCTGCGGCGTACGGTCGCGCCGCTCACGGAGTAGAGCGCCGCCGAACCCTGCACCCCATTGATCGCGCCGACCCGGGCCGTGGCTGCCTCGGGCAGCTCGGAGGTCTCACCGCCGATGAACGACTGGCCCGGCTCCACCGTGAGCAGGTTGGTGCCCAGGGCGTCGATCTGGTCGAGCAGCTCGGCCTGGCTGGAGGCGCTGATGCCCAGCACCGCGACCATCGACGCGATGCCGATCGCCACGCCGACGGCCGACAGCGCCGCCCGCAACTTGCGGGTGCGCAGGCCGATCGAACCCACGGCGAGGATGTCGCGCGGGAGCAGGCGACTGGGCTCCGGCGCAGGCGCCGCAGCCGGCCGCGCCGCTTCGACGACGCTCATCGGACCACCGCCAGCGACTCGTCGGCCACGATCTCGCCGTCGCGCACCGAGACCCGTCGCGGGAAGGACTGCGCCAGCGCGGCATCGTGCGTGATGACCACGATGGTGGTGCCCGCTTTGTTGAGCTCCGTGAGCAGCTCCACGATCGAGGCACCGGTCTTGGAGTCCAGGGCGCCGGTTGGTTCGTCGGCAAACAGCACGGCCGGTTCACCGACGAGGGCGCGCGCGATCGCGATCCGCTGCTTCTCACCACCTGAGAGCTGATTCGGACGATGCCCGAGCCGGTGGCCGAGGCCGACGGCCTGCAGGGCCTCGCGTGCACGCTCGCGGCGAGCCTCACGCGAGAAGCCCGCATAGAGCAGACCGCCGGCCACGTTGTCGACCGCCGACAGGCCGTCGAGCAAGTAGAACTGCTGGAAGACGAACCCGATCCGCCGCGCCCGCAGCGCCGACAGCTCATCGTCGGTCGCCGCGGCGGCGTCGATGCCGTCGATCCAGACCTCTCCGCTGGTGGGGCGGTCCAGGGTGCCCATGATCTGGAGCATCGTCGTCTTGCCGGAGCCGGACGGGCCGACGATCGCCAGCAGTTCGCCCTGGGCGACGTCCAGGTCGACGCCCGCGAGCGCCTTGACGCCGCCGGGATAGGACTTCACGACATTTCGCAGCTGCAGCGACATGTCAGACCCTCGCGTCCGTGATGGTCATGCCTTCGTTCAGACCGCTGCCCGTGATCTCGACGAAGCTGTCGGTCGAGAGGCCCGTCTCCACCGGCACGACCCGTCGCGAGGTTCCGTCGCGCACTTCGACCGCGAAGCCTCCGCCCTGCTGCACGATCAGCGCCGTCACGGGGATGGCGAGGACCGACTCGGCCCGCTCCTTCGTGAGCTTCACGTCGACGGGTGCCTGGTCCAGGCCTGGCGTGGCCTTCTTGCCGAGCTTGATGATCAGCTTGATCGTGGCCGGCGGGTCGTCGTTACTCGCGGTCACCTTCTTCTGGGCGACCTTGCCGACCGACGCGATCGTGCCGCTTACGTCGTCGCCGTCCGGGAACTCGACCCGCACGCTGGCGCCGCGGCGTGCGAGCGACTGCTTGGTCGCCTCCAGGTCGACGGCGACGATCCGCTTGGTCGACGTGGTCGTCATCAGCTGGGAGCTGGTGGCTGCGGCCTCGGTTCCGGTGCCAGACGAAGCTTGCGCGCCTGCGCCCCCCGCACTCTCTCCGACCCCGAGCTCGACCGCCGACACCCTGCGGTCGCCCGGTTGGAACACGACGCGGCCTAGCTCGATCGTGCCCGTCTCGTCGAGGCCTTTGGCCTCCTGCCAGCGCTGGACAGCCGCCGTGGTGCCGGAATCCCAGTCGCCGTCGACGGTCATCTCGGTGTAGGGGTCCAGGTCCAGCGCCCGCAGGTTGCGCTCGAGGGCGAGCACGTCGTCGCCCTCGATGCCGGGCTCCAGCGCACGGAACACCGCGGCAGCGCCGTCGAGCAGGTAGACCGCTTCGCCGTCGACCTCGTAGAGCCGGCGGTTGGTCTTCACGACCGCGCCCAGCTTGGGCGTCCAGGTCACTGTCCCCGACAGGCGGTTGATGACCGAGCGAGCGTCGGAGTATCCGAGGGTGCCGTCGACGGTCTCCCGTTCGACCAGGTCCTGGCGGACGATCTTCGTCGTGGCAGTCGCCTGCGACGCGCTGGCGGTGTCGTCGGCATCGGCCTGCCCACCACCACTGGTCGTGGTCACGATCGCCGTCGCCGCGACGGCTGCGACAGCCGCGGCCGAGGCGATGGCAATCGTCCGCTTGCGCGAGCGTCCTGTTTCGCGGCTCATTACTGTCCCCCCGGCCGGAGGCCGCCGCCCTGCGGCAGCTCGTCCTGGCAGGACTCCATCGCGGCCTGCACCTCCGGGTCATCACGGTCGATCGCACCTGCGCCGCCGCCGGGGCCACCGCCCTCGCCGGGCGTGACCTCAGGAATGTCGATGCCTTCGTCGCGCATGCACTGCGCGAACTGCTGGAAGGCGTCCTGGAACTCCTCACGGTCGGCCGAGGACACGTCGCCGAAGGCCTCGGACTGCAGCTCCTTGCACGGACCGTTCATCGCCTCCTGGACGGCTTCCATGTCGATGTCTGACCTCGGCGCTCCGCCGCCACCTTGGCCAGCGTTGTCGGGGATATCGACGCCGTTGTCGCGCAGACACTGCTGCAGCTTCACGCGGGCGCTGTCGGACTCATCGCCAGCTGGAGTGGTCGAGGCGTCGCCGCCCGATCCACCGCAGCCGGCCAGTGCCACGGTCATCGCAGCGACGAACGGAAGGAGGAGACGGCGCTGGCGCGCCCGGGATGAAGTGGTGGTGAGCATCAGGAAGAGCCCTTTGGTAGGAGAGGAGTGGATGGAGAAGTCGTGCGCCGGTGGGGTGCGCAGGCGCTCAGATGCGCACGTCGCGGCGCAGGAAGCTCCAGGCCGACGCCGCGAGGATGGCGGCGAGCCAGACCGCGATCACGCCGCTTTGCGCGAGCGTGGCGGTGCCATCGGCAATGGAGCCGAGCAGGCTCGCTGGGAGCAGGTCGCTGGCGGTGTCCCAGGCGGCGGTGAGGATCAGCTCGAAGGCCAACGCCCAGCCAACGCCGATCGCGATCGCGGCCACCGGTGAGCGCAGCAGCAGACCCAGGCCCGCGCCGAAGACCGCAAAGCCAAGCGTTGCGGCCGCCAGTCTCAGATAGCCGGTGATGACGTCGGCCGCGCTCCAGGCCGACGTGTCGACGCCCTGGACGCCAGCGAGCACGAACGAGGCGGCCACGCCGACGACCGTCGCCAGCAGCGTCGCTGCAGCGAGCAGACCGAAGACCGCCAGCAGCTTGCCACCGAGGAACACCAGCCGCTTGGGTTGACGCACCAGCAGCGTGCGGACGGTGCCGCTCGAAAAGTCTCCCCCGAACGCGCTGGCGGAGATGCCGATCGCGATCACGCCGATGAGCGTGGTCGCGTTGACGAGACCCTGGGTAATCCCTGACGCTTCGGCCAGCTGCGCCAGCGTGACACCGCCGGGCCCCGGGCCGAGGCCCTGGGCCGCCGTCTCGGTCGCGCTGAGGAAGGTGACGGTGGTGCCGAGCAGGGCGAACCCCGCGGTGGCAAGCAGGGCCGTCCAGAAGACTGCGGGGCGCCGCAGCGCGACCCAGGCCGATGCAATCGAGTTCTTCATCGTTGGGCCTCACCGTCGGTCGTCGTGAGCTGCAGGAAGGTGGCTTCGAGGTCGGGGCGCTCGGCGTGCAGCTCGGCGAGCGTGATGCCGCAGTAGGCAGCCAGGCGATTCACGTCGGCGGCGGTTCGGCCACCGAGATCACGAACGACCACGTCGCCGCCCGAGAGCTGAAGGGGCCCGACGCCCGCGGCCGTCAGCGCGTCGTGCAGACCCGACACGTCGCCCTCGAACTCAGGGCGGACGCGCAACTGGGTGCTCTGCGTGGCGAGCAGGTCAGCCACGGTGCCGCTGTAGCGATGGCGTCCCTCCTGGACGACCACGAGGTCGTCGCAGATGGTCTGCAGCTCAACGAGCAGATGCGACGAGAGGAAGACCGTCCTGCCTTCCGCGGCCAGCGCGCGCAGCAGCGCACGGATCTCCTGGATGCCAGCCGGGTCCAGCCCGTTGGTCGGCTCGTCGAGGACCAGCAGGTCCGGGTCTGG
>JAEMRF010000101.1:7735-9461 GCA_016463515.1 Solirubrobacteraceae bacterium
AGGCCCAGCAGCATGCGGATCGTGGTCGTCTTGCCTGCGCCGTTTGGGCCGAGGAACCCGGTCACGCGGCCGGCGTGGAGGGTGAACGAGAGGTCGTCGACGGCCGCTCGGGCGCCGTAGCGCTTCGTCAGCCCGACGACCCGGACGGTCGGAGTCGGTCGGGCCTGGTTGGTCGCCGGTGAAGGTGCGACTTCAGCGGTCGTCGGGAACGAGGTGTGCATGCCAGCCATGGAACCTGCGCGAGCGAAGGGCAGCCGATGAAGTTCTGAAGAGCTCTCGAAGACCGCGTTCTTACGAAGAACTTCGCCTGAGCGGCAGGGTTCGCGGCACAATGGGCGGATGGGTGACCGCGCCGTGACCACTGCGCCCTCGCCCGCGACGGTGCTCGTCGTCGACGACGAACCGAACGTGCGCGCCGCGGTGGAGCGTGCGCTGCGGCTCGAAGGCCACGAGGTGCAGGTCGCCGCCGACGGCCAAGCGGCCCTCGATCTCCTGGCCGAGACGCGCTTTGACCTGATCCTGCTCGACGTGGCGATGCCGCGGGTCGACGGCCTGGAGGCGTGCCGGCGTCTGCGCGCGGCGGGGGATCAGAGTCCCGTCCTCATGCTCACGGCGCGCTCGGAGGTCGAGGATCGCGTTGCCGGGCTCGACGCCGGCGCCGACGATTATCTCGTCAAGCCGTTTGCACTCGCTGAGCTGCGCGCCCGGGTGCGGGCGCTGCTGCGGCGCCAGATCGGTGCCGTGCCGAACGAGGCCGTCGCCTCCGGCTCCGCGGAGGACTTTGGGCACGAGGTGCTGCGCTTCGCCGATCTTCGCGTCGACCTCACCTCGCTCGACGTGTTCCGCGGGGACCGTCGCCTGCAGGTCACCCGTACCGAACTGGAGCTGCTGCGGTTCTTCCTGGAGCATCCCCGGCAGGTCCTCTCGCGCACGCAGCTCTTTGAGGGCGTGTGGGGCTTTGATTTCGGCGCGAGCTCCAACTCACTCGGGGTGTACGTGGGCTACCTGCGCCGCAAGCTGGAGTCCGGCGGCGAGCCGCGCCTGCTGTGGACCGTGCGCGGCCTGGGCTACATGCTGCGCGAGACGCCATGACCCTGCGCCGCAGGATCACCCTGGTGGTCGCGATCGCGGTGTCGATCGCCGTCGCGCTGACGGCCGTCGCGTCGTATGTGGCGGTGCGCTCGGAGCTCTTCGGGCAGATCGACGAGCAGCTGCGCCGCCAGGGCGAGACGCTCACCGCGATCGTGGAGTCGCGCGACCCCACCAGCGTGGCGCCCACGCGCCTCCCGCTGGATCCCGATCGGCTGCCGCGCTTCTCTCCCTCCGAGGGTGGGCCACTGGGCTACGTCCAACTGGTGCGCCCCCAGGGCAAGCTCTTTCCGCCGGTGCCCACTGGGGTCTCTGATGTGCGACTGCCGGTCGACGCGCAAGACCGCGCCGTCGCTGCCGGGCAACGCGGCGCCCTGCTGCGCACGACGAGCCTGCGCGGTGAGCCCGTGCGCGTGCTGACCGTGCCCGCCGGGAGCTACGGCGCCGTGCAGCTCGGCACGCCGCTGTCGAGCGCAGAGACGGTCATGCGGCGACTCTCGCTCGTGTTGCTCGCCATCGGCGTTGGCGGCCTCGCCCTGGCGGTGGCCCTGAGTCGCGCCGTTACCCGGCGCGTCACGGCGCCGGTGCGCGAACTCGCCGATGCCGCCAAGCATGTGGCGGAGACCGACGACCTCGC
>JAEMRF010000480.1 GCA_016463515.1 Solirubrobacteraceae bacterium
TCGCGGGACTGCAGCAGCAGGTCGAGCTGGAACAGCTCGCCCGGATCGCCCTCGGGAGCGTCGTCGGCGTCGAACGCACCAACGGCGTCGCCCTTGATCCGCAGCGGGGCCACGGAGTAGCCGGCGTAGTCGGCGGCCAGGTGCGGCGCACCGGACACGGTCACGCCACCGGCCTCGAAGACCGAGTAGAGGATCTCGTGGGCCTTCTCGAGATCGGTCTTGGGACCGGTCTTGACGATGTTCTTGCGGTTGCGGGCGGTGACCTTGACCGGCTTGGGCGGCGGCTTGGGGCCGTTGCGCTTGTCGCGGCTGTTCAGCGCGGTGCTGACCTGGCTCCCACCGAACGCTGCTTCGAGCTGGTCGATGCTGCGTTCGAAGATGCCAGCCAGCTGGCCGGGGTCGTCAATGATCGTGTTCTTCCACTGGACGCGCTCGGCAGTCGACAGGGCCAGAACGCGGTGGTACTCCCGCAGGATGTCGACGTAGGGGACCGTCGCGGTCGCGGGGGCATCGGCACTCATGGCAGAGAGCCTATCTCGTTGGTGCGCCCGGCCCGGCGGTCCTCTTGCGAACCCGCCCCGGGCAGCCGGGCTCAGGGCTCCATGCAGAGCGGGCCCCGGAGCCTCATGGCGTGCTCCGGAGCCCTCTCACTCCCTGGTGTGGGTGACATTGCAGGCGACCGCCCAGCGGCCGCTCAGGTTCAGGCGCCGGGGTTGGGCCGCGGCACGCCGATGCCGCCTTCGCCCGGCTGCGGCTGACCTTCGACGATCGGATCCGAGCCGGGCACGCCGGGCGTGCGCTCGATCTGGAGTCGCTGGCCCGCCTTGGAGCGCGCCGGAGCAAGCGGTCGGCAGTTGGTGACCGGCTTGGTGTTGCCGTAGACCACCGCGGCCTTGGCACCGTTGATGCACTTGATCACGGGCCGCTTGCCGTTGGCCAGCGACTCCACGAAGGAGCCGTCGTTGGCGCCGCGGCCGCTGATGACGACCTCGTTGGTCGACTGCGCGCCCTGCAGGCGGATGAGGTTGACGCCCGACCCGACCGACACGTTGTTCACGTGAATGCCCGCGCGGACGAAGTTGTTGCCGCTGCCGGCCGTGATCAGGTTGGTCCCGCGACCACCGAAGATGCGGTTGTTGCCGTTGCCGACGCTGATGCGGGTCGTGAACTGCTGGGAGCGCGGCAGGCCGGTGTCTTCGTTGTGGTCGGCCCAGATCTCGTTGTCGCCCTCGCCACCGTCGATGGTGCCGCCGCCGTGACCGCCGAAGAGCTTGTCGCGACCGGGGCCACCGGTCAGGTCGAAGGACTCCCACAGCCCGGCGATGTCGGCCTGGATGCGCTCGTCGCCGTCGTAGGTGCGGATGTTCGCGCAGCCCTTGGCCTTGCGCTTGAAGATCTGCATCGAGTACTGCTGCAGCGACGCCGAGTTCAGGTAGACGGTGCTGGCGGGGTTGCCGCCGCAGTTCAGCGACCGCACGCCGGCGGTGCCCGAGAGGTAGAAGGTGTTCACGCCCTTGCCCGCTTTGATGTAGGCGATGCCGGAGCCGTAGTACACGGTGTTGTTGCCGTTGCCGACCGTGTAGCGGCCGCCGCCGGAGCCGGTCAGCAACACGTTGTTGCCGTCGCCGAGCACGGCGACGTCTGGGGCGCCGCCCACGTCGACGTAGTTGTTGCCGTCGCCAGCAACGATCACGTCGTGGCCGGAGGAGCCGAAGATGGTGTTGTTGCCTGGGCCGCCGTTGATCCGGTCTGACCCGGCGCCACCCTCGATGTAGTCGTCGCCGCCGGCACCGGTGATCACGTTGTTGGAGCGCACGCCGTAGATGCGGTCGGGCCCGGGGCCGCCGATCAGCGTGTCGACGCCGCCGCCACCCCAGAGGGTGTCGCCCGCACTGGATTTGGCGACCAGGCGGTCCGGGCCAGGGGTACCGACGTAGGTGCGGGCATCGGCGGCCGAGGCGCTCGCGAGGAGCAACGCGGCCGTCAGCCCTGCGGTGAGGTGGCGTTTGCGTAGGGGGAGCACACCTTGTTCGTCGACGCGTTCATCCGCCAAACATCCGCACGACCGGCATATGACCGAGGCTAAACACGCCAAAACCGGTCCGTTGGACATGCGTTCTAGCGCGCCAATCGATCGTGCGCCGGGAAGCTCAAGTCTGCGGGGCGGGCCACCGACCCGCGGCGGGCGGCGCGCCAGAGCCGGACGACGCCGGATCCCCCAAGCGGCTCGAACGTGATTTTGTGGTTGCCATAGCGACCACAACATCACGTTCGGCCTGATTCGACGGGCTGCGCTAGCTCGTGGGCAGCATGAAGTCCCGGCGGACGGTGCCGTCCGCCGCGAACTCCACGTAGCGCTGGCCGACGAGTTCGTCTTCCGCGCCCTCGTTGG
>JAEMRF010000481.1 GCA_016463515.1 Solirubrobacteraceae bacterium
TTCGCCGAGATGGATCGCCTCGCTGAGATGGGTCCGCCGCCCGCGTGGCAGGTCGACCGCCTGCTGCGCAACCTGCTGACCGACCTCACCGGCAACACGCACCGCGCGGAGTTCTGCATCGACAAGATGTACGACCCCGGCTCTGAGCGCGGCCGCCTGGGCGTGGTCGAGCTGCGCGGCTTTGAGATGGCGCCGCATCCGCGGATGGCCCTCGTGCAGTCCCTGCTGGTGCGCGCGCTCGTCGCCAAGTTCTGGACCGACCCCTACAAGGGCGATCTCGTGCGCTGGGGCACCGAGCTGCATGACCGGTTCCTGCTGCCGTTCTGGGTCCAGCAGGACATCTTCGACGTCGTCGACGACCTGCGCCGCTCGGGCCTGCGCTTTGAGCAGGAGTGGCTGCAGCCGTTCCTGGACTTCCGGTTCCCCAAGCTCGGCGAGACCGTGGTGCACGGCGTCAACATCGAGCTGCGGATGGGCATCGAGCCGTGGAACGTGCTCGGTGAGGAGTCGACCTCCGGCGGCACTGCGCGCTATGTCGATAGCTCCGTCGAGCGTCTGGAAGTGCGTGTGGATGGCCTGACCGAAGGCCGCCACGTGATCCTCTGCAACAACATTCCGGTCCCGCTGCAGAAGACGGCGATCGCCGGCACGTACGTGGGCGGCGTGCGCTACCGCGCCTGGCAGCCGTGGTCAGCCCTGCACCCCACCATCGGGATCCATAGCCCGCTGGTGTTCGACTTGGCCGACGCCTGGTCGGGGCGGTCACTGGGCGGCTGCACCTACCACGTAGTCCACCCTGGCGGGCGCTCCTACGAGGTCTTCCCCGTGAACGCCGCCGAAGCAGAGGCGCGCCGCGCGAGCCGCTTTGAGGCAGCGGGGCATACTCCTGGAGCGATTCAGGTGCCGGAAGTCCCCCGGATCGGCGAGTACCCTCGCACGCTGGATCTTCGCCGCGCCCTGCGCGCCTAGCTCCACCGCTCGCCCACCCCACCACCCGTGGAACCTTCCTTGTCTATGACGTCGGTCTCGTCGTATCGCGCTGCCCGAGGCCGCTACGACGAGATGGTCAGCGCCGAAGGGTTCCCGCGCGAGCACTGGGCTGAGCTCTCCGCCTCGCTCTCGGAGCTCGGCACCGATGAGCTCCTGCGCCGGCAGGTCGAGGCCGAGCGGCTCCTCCATGAAGACGGCGCGGTCTACCACGCCTACGGCAACGAGCAGGAGCCATGGCAGCCGTGGCGCTTGGACGCGATCCCGACGGTCATTCCCAGCCGCGAGTGGAGCACGATCGAGTCGGCGGTCGCGCAGCGCGCCGAGCTGCTCAGCATGATCCTGTCGGATCTCTACGGCCCCCGCGACCTGCTGCGCCGTGGACTGCTGCCAGCGTCGGTCGTGTTCGAGCACGACGGATTCCTGCGCTCCTGCCAAGGGATCCGAATTCCCGGCGAGCACCAGCTCTTCTCGTATGCCCTGGACCTGGGTCGCGACGCCCACGGCGATTGGGTCGTGCTGTCGGATCGCACGCAGGCGCCATCGGGCTCTGGCTATGCGCTCGAGAACCGCACCGTGATGTCGCGCGTGCTGCCAAGCATCTACCGCGGCGCTGGAGTCCACCGGCTCGAGCCGTTCTTCCGCGCTCTGCGATCGGGATTGGTCGACGCGGCACCGCGCGGCATCGACGACCCACGGATCGTGGTCCTCACTCCCGGTCCGTGGAACGAGACCGCCTTCGAGCACGCCCTGCTCTCCTCGCGGCTCGGCTATCCGCTGGTCGAGGCCGGCGACCTCGTGGTGCGCAGCGAGGGCGTCTTCATGCGCTCGCCCGGCGCGCTCGAGCCCGTCCACGTGATCCTTCGCCGCGTCGACGCCGCCTATTGCGACCCGCTCGAGCTGCGTCCCGAATCGCAGCTCGGCGTGCCCGGGCTCGTCGAGGCGACCCGCCGCGGCGTGGTGTCGGTCGTCAACACCCTCGGCAGCGGGGCGCTGGAGAACCCTGGCCTCATGCGGTTCTTGCCGGGCATCGCCCAGCATTTGCTGGGTCACGACCTCGACCTGCCCTGCGTACCGTCGTGGTGGTGCGGTGAGCCGTCGGAGCTCAGCCACACGCTTGCCAACCTCGATCAGCTTGTCCTGCGGCCCATCTCGCGCGCAGCGGGGCAGTCGTCGATCTTCGGCGCGCAATGCAGTCGCAAGGAGCTGGACGAACTGCGCCGCCGCATCGAGCATCGCCCGGCGCGGTGGGTCGCGCAGGAGCCGCTCGACCTCTCCGACGTGCCCACGCTCACCAAAGACGGGCTGGAGCCTCGCCGCAGCGTGCTGCGCACGTTCGCCGTCGCCCGCGGCGACAGCTTCACCGTGATGCCCGGCGGCCTGACCCGCGCCGCGCCGAGCA
>JAEMRF010000482.1 GCA_016463515.1 Solirubrobacteraceae bacterium
TTGGGCTGAGAAATGTGCGCAGGGCGGACATTTTGGAGCCCAAGCGTGCCGCGCGCGCCGAACCCGTCGACGGCGTCAGTCCGCTGCCGCCAACCACCGCAACCGCCGCCAACCCGCACCGCCCTCGGTGTGGACCGCCCGCAAACCGCGAAGCGCCCGCAAGTCCGCCGCCGCCAACCAGCCCAAACGCCGCCAAGCCGCACCGCCCTCGGTGCAAAGCGCCCGCAAACCGCGAAGCGCCCGCAAGTCCGCCGCCGCCAACCAGCCCAAACGCCGCCAAGCCGCACCGCCCTCGGTGCAAAGCGCCGCAGACCGCGAAGCGCCCGCGGTCCCACCGCCGCCAACCAGCGCAGACGCCGTAAGCCTGTCCCGGCGGCGACGCCCCGCCTATTCCAGTGCTCTGCGCGGCGCGGTCGAGACGCCGTGGGCGGGTCGACCGACGCCTGTTCTCAGGCCGACCGATGCCAGTGCCGCTACGAAGACCGCCATGCTCGACAGGACGACGAGCGTCGAGAGGGCGAGAGCCAGTCCGATCCGGGTGGTCGGCGCGCCCACGCCCGAAAGCAGCGGCGTGAGCAGGCCGGCCAGGCCGTAGGCCACGCTCGGCACGGCCGCGATGCCGAGCAGCCCGGCAGCAGCAGACCAGTGGTTGCGGCCAGCGGGCCGCGAGGTCGCGAGCCAGAACGCCGCCACGATGACCATCAAGAACAGCAGCCCCGGCAGCTCGGTCGTGCCGCCGTTGCCCGAGATCAACGCGGGCTGCAGCACCAACACGGCCCCGAGACCAACAGACGGCGCAAGCAGCACAAGCAGCCGCGCCAGCGACGATTCGCGGAGCGCGCGCGGCAACCCGGGCAGGCGCGGGGACGCAGGCGCGATCACCCAACAGCAGCCCACCAGCAACACCAAGAACGGCACGAGCGCCCACACCAGACTCGGCCCGAACCACCAAGGGCCCACGTGGAGATGCATGTGGGGTGCCGCCGTCACGATGCCGCCGCGCCACTGCACCCAACCGACCGAGATGGTGACCTGCGCGAGCAAGACCAGCGATGCGGAGGTCGCGAGGACCCGCTGGCGACGGGCCACGGCGATCACGAGCAACGCGAGCGTGACCAGCAGCAAGACCGACCCGAGCGTGAACCCGGGCGCGGCCCCCGTCCCGACGCCGCCGCTGATGCGGGCGATGGCAGCCGCTCCCCAGATCGCCACGACCGCGCTGGCGAGCGGGGCCGCAAGGACGTCCCCGGCCGCGCGGCGGTCGACCGCAAGCAAACCAGCCCGCCCGCGGCGTACTCGCGCCTCCAGGCCACCGCGCAGGAGCCCTGCAAATTCCTTGCTCGTGGATCCGAGCTCGGCGAGGTCAGTCGCAGCGTCGAGCAGGTCTGCCCCGTATTCGCGACGATCCACGGCGGGGTAGGCATGCAGTGCGGCGCGGAGGCAGGCCTCGCGAGGCAAGGCCGAACGCTTAACCGCGCTCAATGTGGGCCTCGAGGCGCTCGCGCACGACGACGGCGGTGCTGCGCAGGCGCTCGGTCTCTTCGGTGAGCACACGACGCCCTTCGTCCGTGAGGCGGTAGTAGCGGCGGGCGCGCCCGCCAACGACTTCGACGCGGTCCTCCACGATCTGGTCGCGCTCCACGAGCCGACCCAGCACGCCATAGAGCGTGCCGGCGGAGAGTTTGACCCGATCGCCGGAGAGCTCGGCCACGTGCTTGGCAACGCCGTACCCGTGCATCGGCTCCTGTGCGAGCGCCGCCAGAACGAAGTAGGTGGTCTCGGTCAGCGCAGGCACCCGCGAATCATCGCAGCGCGCCGCACCGCCGTCGACCAACGAACCCTCCAGGACTCTGCCCTGGCCATCCCGAATTGGAATATCTCGACGACCTGATATATCGTCCAGTCGATGCATCGGGCGCCCAACACCTGTCCACCGGTCCTCGGCGCATGCGACTCGCTCGGGGGCAGCTCGCATGTACCGAGGACTGGGTGGCCACGGGGAGCGACCCGGGGTGGCCGGCCGGAGCGGGGGCTCTGGCCGGCCACGCTGCATTGCCAACCGACGCGACTGCGGTCCCCGAGCTGCGGGCATCGCTCGCCTTCCGGTGCCCATCGGCGCGGATCTCGATCCACGCGCCCGGCCCGGCAGCGCACCGAGACCTGAGCCGGAGCGGCTGGCGAGTTACAGTCCCAGCCGCATGAGCACCCAGCGCAAGTACTACGTGTTCGCGGCCGTCGTCTTCACGATCGGCGCCATCCTCGCGGTGATCGGCGGCGACTACGTCGCGCTGGGCATCTTCGTCGTCCTCGCGCTGATGATGACCTGGATCCAGTCCCGGGTCGACCGCTTCATCGAGCAGCGCGAACGCGACCGCCAATA
>JAEMRF010000483.1 GCA_016463515.1 Solirubrobacteraceae bacterium
CCCGCCAGGAGAACCTGGAGACCATCCACCAGCACAACGTGATCGCCACGCGCGTGGGCCTGCTCGGCGAACTACGGGCCGAGATCCGCGGCGACCAGATCGTGCCGCAGCACTTGGGCCGCGACACGTGGCTCGCTGGGGCGTAGGACCGAAACTCCGGCTGGAGCGCGGCGCCGGAAGCTCCGCTCGCAGCCGCGGGTCAGCCGCCCGTGGCAGCTAGCCGCGCGTGCGACTCAGGTTTGACTGCTCGGCCGCGGGCTGCGGCGCCATGCGGAACGTGCGCCAGTAGAAGTCGATGCCCGACACGATGGTCAAGAGGACCGCGGCGTAGATCACCAGGTCGACGAGCAGCGGAGTCGGGTCGAAGATGATCGCCAGCAGAATCGCCCAGAGCTGGATGACCGTCTTGAGCTTGCCGAGCTGAGCGGCTGCGATGACCTCGCCGCCGTTCTTCTTCAGCTGCATCCGGGTGACCGTGACGATCGCCTCGCGGGCGATGATCACGGCGGCCACCCACCATGGAATGCGGTCCACGTAGACGAGCGGGATGAGCGCGCCGATCACGAGGAGCTTGTCGGCGATCGGGTCCATCAGCTTCCCGAATGACGAGATCACGTTCGCGCGGCGAGCCAGGTACCCGTCGACGAAGTCCGTGATCGACGCCACCGCGAAGATCACCGCAGCGATGGTGTCGCCGGTGCGCGTGCCCTGAAACAGCGCGACGACCATCACGGGAGTGATCGCGATCCTGCCCACGGTGAGGGCGTTGGGGATCTTGGCGTTCACCGGGCGGCGAGGAGACGGTCGGACACGCCCCCACCCTACGGAGCGGACCGGGGACGGGGAGCCAACGTGCGCGACGCCACGGTGGCGCTCGGGCGAGGCACCCGTCTCCCCCTGCCCACATGGAGCACGTCAGCTGCGTCCGAGGCGCAGCATCGCGCTGCCGGTCGCCGTGGCTGGAATGGACTCGGTCGTGGTGATCGCGAGTCGGCGGACCGCCGCCGAACGGACCCGGGACCGCACGGCCTTTGGCACGGTCACCCTGATGGTGACCGCCGGCCGGGCGGCAGTCGTGCGGAAGGTCCGTCGCTTGGCTACCTGCGTGGACTGCCGCTTGGCTTTGCTCGTTCGCTGCGTCCGGACGGTTGCGGCGAACCTCCCCCGACACACCCGCGAGGCGGCGCGGCAGCGCACGCGCACGAGCAGCTGGTTGCGACGGACGGTCGACCAGCGGACGGTCACGCTCACCGAGCTGCTGGCAGAGCTCGGCGCCAGTGGCGCGCCCGTCGATGGTTGGCCCGCCAGCCGCTGCTGCGCTGCGGTGTAGCTAGGACGAATCGACCCATCCGGGCGCAGCAGGCCCGCGTCGAAGCGGTCGGCCAGGGTGTGCGCCTTCCAGTGGTAGAGGTACATCCGGCCGATGCGCGGGCGGGACTCGATCAGGTCGAATGCGCGGTGCACGCTGGCCGCGGCCCGCGATTCGTTCGACGACAGCGTGATGCGGCCGGAGCTGTTTCGGAGCGTGACGATCCCGCCGGTCTCCTCGATCCACAGCTCTCCTGGCACGGCCGCAAGTACCGCGTCGGTCCCGGAGGTCGTGCCGTAGGTCACGTCGCCGTAGTTGTGCAGGCCCCACAGCAGCGGTGTGGTCGGCGCTGCTGCCTGGAATCGCTGCAGCCACCGCACATAGCCACCGGAGTCCAGCACGTCGCCGGCGACCACGGTGCAGCTCGGGCAGGCTGCAGTGAGTTCAGCCCAGTAGCCGGCTGCCGTCTCCGGACGCTGCGCCACCGGCTGCGTCGAGTGGTTGGCCTCGTTCCACGTGGTGAAGGTGGTGACCTGCGGGAAGCGGGCCCGGAACGCCTGCACCGCGGCGCGATACTGCGCGCGGCTTGGAAGCGCGCATGGCGTGCCAGGGCAGTTGTCGGAGCGCAGGTGCTCGAACGCCACGTGCGGCGTCAGCCCCGCCGCTGCCACGGCGTCGAGCCAGGCCTGCACGCGAGCCGGCTCCGACGTCGCCGCGTCCCACGGGGCGATGAGACGGGCATGCCGGACCCCGAGCGCCTGCAGGCGCCCATCGGACCACGACGTGGCTTGCTGCTCAGACAGCCCGAACTCCGTGGCCCGCGCGGCCGACGGTGTCGAGCCGAGCACGGCGGCCAGAAGGAGCGCGAGGGTGGCAAGGCGTTTGATGATCAAGGAGCGTTGGCCCAGGAACCCGGCCGACGTCCCTTGGGAATGACGTCGGCCGAGTGCTCCCGGCATGTGGATCAGGTGTCGGACGGGTAGGTGCTCGAGCCGTCGGACGGGTATGAGCCGCTTCCGTCGGACGGGTAGCTGCCGGAGTCGCCGTCGCCGTCGCAGCCGCCACGTC
>JAEMRF010000102.1:0-4615 GCA_016463515.1 Solirubrobacteraceae bacterium
TCGACCACCCGACGATGCCCGACTCCTTCAGCCGCACCGGCTCGTCGTGTGAGGAGGCCGTGACCGCGTTCACGTCGGAGTCCTACGGCGGCGTCACGTCGTCGCTCTCGCGCACCTACACGCCAACCGGTTGCGAGAACCTCACGATCGGGCAGACGGCCTCGGTCACCACGAGCGAGCGCCGCCCCGACGTCCCGACGCAGACGCAAGTCGACATTCGCCCCCAGCCCTCGTCTTCTCCGGACACCATCGCGACCGTCAACCCCGGCACCTCGGTGGTCACCCTGCCGCCCGGCCTGATGCTCGGTGCCCAGGGTGCCTCGGGACCGGACGGCTTGCCGCTGTGCTCCAACGCGGACTTCGCGCTGAACTCCAACACGCCGCCGACCTGTCCGGCCGCGAGCGCCACGGCCGAGGTCAAGTTCGTCTCGCCGAACCTCAAGGTGCCGTTCGTCGGCAAGGCCTACCTCGGTGAACAGACCGGCAAGAACCGCTTGCCGCAGCTCATGATCTCCGTCGACCAGGGCGGAGACGCCCCGGACGCTCCGCGCGTGAAGCTGCTCGGTCAGCTCACCATCGACGATCAGGGTCGCCTCGTCACCACGCTCTCGGGTCTCCCGGATGTGCCCTTCGACTCGTTCCTGCTCACCTTCCGCGGCGGCGATCAAGGCGTCACCTCGACACCTCGCAGCTGCGGAACCGGCGTGGGGGAGAGCGTCCTGATTCCCACGAGCTCGCAGACGCCATCGAGCACCCAGGAGTTCTCGCTCACCATCGATGAGGATTGCGTGGATCCGGCGGCCTTCAGCCCCTCGTTCGACGCTGCGTTTGCCTCGTTCCAAGCCGGTGGGCAAGGGAACCCGACCTTCACGATCGCGCGCCCGGATCGCTCCGCCCGCCTCGGGAAGGCTGTGGTGCACCTTGCGCCGGGCATGCTCGCCTCGCTCAAGGGCGTGCCGGAGTGTGCGGCTGCCGCTGCCGCCGCAGCAAACTGCCCGGCCGACACTCGCGTGGGTGTGGTTCGGGTGCAGGCCGGCGTCGGACCGGCTCCCACGACGACGCCCCAGGGCACGGTCTACCTCTCCGAGCGACCGGCCGGAGCGGTGGCGGGCCTCACGATCGTGGCTCCCGTTGCCTTCGGTGAAGTCAACCTCGGTCAGCTCGTCGTGCCGGCACGGATCGACCTGCGCCCCGGCGATCTGGGCCTGGACCTCACGACCGAGGTCCCCGCAACGTTCCTGGACATCCCGCTCAACCTGCGCGTGATGCAGGTCGCCCTCGACCGCCCCGGGTTCGCCCGCAATCCCACGAACTGCTCGGTGCTGGGGCTCAGTGCCGATCTCACGTCGGACCTCGGGACCTCGGCCTCGCCGATCGCCACCACCCAGATGTCCGGCTGCCAGCTGGTGCCGTTCGTGCCCAGCGTCGAGGCGTCGCTCCCGGACGGCACCAAGGAAGGTGACGCCCCCGGCATCACCACGCGCGTGTCGCTTCCGGCAGGCAGCTCGGCACTTGCGTCGGTCAAGGTCACGCTGCCGGCTGGCATCGGCGCCGACCTCGCGCGGATCGGCCGGGCCTGCCCGATCGCTGAATTCCGTAGCGGCGGTGGGTGCGGCAATGCGACCACCGGGAGCCTCACGGGCACCCTCTCGATTCTTGACGAACCGATCACGGGTCGCGTGGTGATCGTCAAGTACCCGGAGGAGACCTTGCCGGGCATCGGCCTCGACATCCAGGGCCGGTTCAAGGCGCGGATCGAGGGCAAGGTGAAGATCGCCTCCAGCGGGCAACTCGAGGTCACGCTCGATCGCCTTCCGGACGCCCCGATCGACGACCTCCTGCTCACGTTTGCACCCGGCGCTCCGTCGGTGCTGAAGGTGAGCTCGCGGTTCTGCACCGCTGGCACCGCACGGTTCGTCTTCGTGCTCACCGCACAAAGCGGGCCGACCACGAGTCGCACGATCAACTCGCCCTGCGGCACCGGAGCGGTGGCCGGCGCGCAGACGCGGCGCGCGAGCCTGTCCGCGAAGCTGACCGGTCGCAAGGCGGGAACGCCTGCGCTCCAGCTCCGCGCCAAGGGGCCGTCGAAGAAGACCAAGCTCTCCTCCGTGAGCCTCCAGCTCGCTCCTGGCATGTCGCTGGTGCGCGGCAAGGCGGGCAAGACCTTCGTCTCGGGAGGCCGCGTCAAGGCCACCTCGGGACGCACCATCCGGGTAACCCTTCGGGGTTCCGGCCGGCAGACCGTGTCGACGAAGCTGCAGAGTGGGACGCTCGTGCTTTCGTCGAAGGTCCGTCGGAGCCGCACGCAGCTCACGCTGCGCGCGACCCTGCGCTACACGGACGGAGTCGTGGAGCGTCGAACGCTCCGCGTGCGCTGATTCGCACGGTCGGCAGCCGGGAACGGCGGCCGACTTGCCAGGGGACGGGAATCAGTGGCCTCGAGGTGATGGGACGTCACCTCGAGGTCCTCCCGCGTTTCGGGGGGTGCCCACCACCGCTGTTGGGAGGGTCCGCACGAAGGTCTCAGGCTCCACGCGTAGAGCGCCTGCGCGCCTGCAAGAGTGGATCTGCACGCACCACGTCAAGGGGGACTTTCTATGACCACCGGAGCGGCTAGCGCCGCAACTTCGCCTCTCGCCGTCAGCGCAGAGGACCTCAACTACGCACGCTGGTGGATCCCGGTGCTGGTTGGCGTCGTCGGCATCATCGTCGGCATTCTCGCCCTCGCGTGGCCTGGGCCGACCCTGCTCGCGGTCGGGTTGCTCTTTGGGATCTACCTGCTCTTCGCAGGCTTCGGAGACCTGTTCGCGGCGTTCAACGGCCAGTCGTCGTCATCGGCGTTCGTGCGGGTCCTCTTCGGCATCCTGGGTGTCGTGACCATCGGCGCCGGGTTCATCCTGCTGATCCGGCCGGCCGCATCGGTGCTGGTGGCGGCGTTCGTCCTCGGCTTCTGGTTCCTGATGGCCGGCAGCGTGCAGCTCGTGACGGGCTTTGCGGTCCGCGAGCATCGGGCGTGGAACCTGATCTTCGGCGTCATCGGGATCGTGGCGGGTATCGCCATCGTCGCGCAGCCGGGAATCGGCGTGATCACCCTCGTCTACATCGTGTCGTTCACGCTGATCATGCGTGGCGTCGTCAGCCTGACGCTCGGCTTTGCCATGCGTTCGGCCGAGAAGTCCAGCACCCCAGGAGCAGCCGCATGAAGCGCTTGATCGGAATCAGCCTCATTGCCGCGACCGCGGCGTTTGCCGCTGGCTGTGGCGAGTCTCCCGAGGACCAAGCGCGTGACGCCGGCGAGCAGGTCGGAGAGGACCTGCGCACCATGCGCACCGCGACGTCGTCCGAGGAGGCTGGGCGCGCGATCGACAGCGTCGCCAAGGAGATCGAGGGGATCCGTGAAGACCTGCCGGCACGTCTCGCCGACGAGCTCGCCACCATCCAGGAAGACACCCGCGCCGAGCTCGCCAAGGCGACCGACGCCGCCGGGCGCCGGTCGGTCTACCTCGATGCTGCTTCGCAGATCAACGCCCTCGCGTCAGACACCAACTCGGTCATCAACGAGTTCCGTCGCGGCGTTCGCGAAGGCCTCACCGACCAGTAGGTCAGTTCGCGGTGGCCCGGCGCCGCGCCGCGCCGGGCCACCGCCCGAGCGCATCGCTGGGCCACAGCGCGCTAGCCGATCGGCGGGAGTCAGCGCGAGGTAGGCGAGAGCTTGCCTGCTTCGCGAAGCCCCGCGCGGATGAACCGCATACCGAGGCCGACGATGCGATCCAGCTCGTCGTCATCGACCGAAAGGTGCGGGAGCCGCATGTTGATGGAGGCGACGCCGTAGACCGCTGCCCATGCCCAGCGCACCACGTGGCTGGCGTCGATCTCGTTGTCGTGGTCGTCGGTCAACTCACGAATGAGGGCGGTGAGGCGCTCCATCTGGGCCTGCTGGGTCGCGACGAGCTCTCGCATCGCCGGATCTGGGTCCTCGGGGTCCAGACGTGTGGTCGCCATGAGCGTGGCGAGTTCCCGCTCTTCGGTGTAGAAGCGTAGGTACGCCTCGACCAGTGCCATGACGCGATCCCACGGAGGCACCGGTTCGTTGAGCGCCGGGATGAGGAACCCGTTGAGCAGGCGGGTGTTGGCGGCCGAAAGGACCGCCACGAGCATCGCTTGCTTGTTCTCAAACGCGACGTAGAGCCGAGAGGTTGACGTTCCCGCTTCTTCGGCGATATCCCGCATCGTTGCGTTGGCATAGCCGGCCTCGAGGAAGCACCGCTGCGCAGCGTCGACCAGGTCTTGGTGGTCGGGATGGTCTCCGCGGGGTCGCCCGGTCATTACGCGGAGTTTTGCACGCCGTGGAACATCGTTTTGAAAGCCGGACCCTGCGATCCGTACGGTCGCGGGGCGGCTGGTGCCACGCCGCCGCAGCCTCTCAACAAAGGATCACGCTGATGACCCACAGATCTGCGCCTCGCCTCCGGCGAGGACGCCGCTTTCTCCTGCTCGCAGCCCTCTCGGGTCTTGCGTTGCCTGCGCTCGGCGCCGGGCCAGCCACCGCCGGTGCGCCCTGCGTCACCAACCCGAGCGAGAGCGACATCTGTTTTCGGGATCTCGTTTCGACGGC
>JAEMRF010000102.1:4715-7219 GCA_016463515.1 Solirubrobacteraceae bacterium
CCGGTGTACTACGACCTCTACGCGAGCTCCCCGGGGCTGAACGTGGGTGCGCCGGCGCAGCTTGCGGCCTTCGACGCCTGCGTGGCGAACCCGACGGGCCCGAACTCAGGCTGGAGCGGCGTCGTTGGAGCCGCGCAGGTCCCGACGCAGGGGTCCGATCAGGCCCGCGCATGGTGCGCCCAGCATGCGATGAACACGGTCCGGGACCCCGACGGTGCCACGGGCATGGATGCCACCTTGCGAGAGGCACAGCGCAACCTGCAGACCCTCGTTCGCATGCTGAAGGTCAACCAGAGCTTCTTTGGGATCGACGCCAGTCGTATCAGCGTGTACGGGGAATCCTTCGGAGGCATCACGGCCATCCGTGCAGCGACGAGGTCCGATGACCCGGGCAACGTCGTCGCGCGCGAGGCGACCTCCGGCCCCAACGGCACGCTGCTGCGGTCACAGGGTGTCGATAGTCGCATCCACCGCGCCATTGCCGTGGCTGCCTCGGATTGCCCTGGTACCGGGCCCACGACGGTCCTACGGGAAGGCGTGCCATGGAACTGGGGCACGTGCACACCGAAGGGCGGACCCGGCGACGCGCCGTACCTGGTGTTCCATGGGCTGCAGGACGCCCAGGTCACGAGGACCCAGGCCGATGACGTCTGCAACAGCCAGAAGCAACTCACCGTCACCGGTGGCTACCCGGTCTGCGTCAAGGTTCAGCAGTTCAACGACAGCCCTGCCGGTGCGGCGGCGTGTTTGCGCCCCGCCGTCGACGGCGGTCGGCCGAAGAGCCCGATTACGTTGCGGCCGTATGCCGAATCGCCGGGCCGTGACCACTACATCGGGGAGTGCCCCTGGCGAAGTGGCGTCACCCCCACCGGGGGACTTGCCACCGCGGCCGCCGGCACCGCGGGACTGCACACGATCGGATGCTGGTCGTCGTGGTGGCTGGGGCAACCAACTCCAAGTACGGCGCCGGCCAACTGTCCGACGGTGCCCTTCGGGTAGCTGCTCTACGTGTTGGCGGGACCACAGGACGCCTGTTGGTCCCGCCAGCGTCCGTGCCGGGGACGCGCATTGCCGTTGCGGGGGTGCCTGAGATCACGCCCGCGCATGGTCTTATCGCTGAGTTTGCGGTGAAGCCTGCAAACGACCGAACCGTTGTTCTGTAACATCTCACAGATGTTGAACGAGGCAGGCGCTGGCGGCCGGGACGGAGCCGAGCACTACGACGTGGACTACGTCGTCGTGGGTTCGGGATTCGGGGGATCGGTGAGCGCCCTTCGGCTCACGGAGAAGGGGTATTCGGTCCTCGTGCTCGAGCAAGGGCGCCGCAGGACCGATGCGGAGCTGCCCAAGAGCTCGCTCGACTTCAAGAACTACTACTGGAACCCCGCCCTCGGCATGCGGGGCATCTTCAAGCTCACGCCCTTCAAAGACGCGTTCGTCATGACGGGCACCGGCGTGGGCGGTGGCAGCGTGGTCTACGCGATGACGCTCTACACGCCGCCGGAGCGGTTCTTCCAGGACCCCCAGTGGGCGGCCATGGATGACTGGAAGTCCCGCTTGGCTCCCCATTTCGAGACCGCCCAGCGGATGCTTGGCGTGACCGACGTGCGCAAGGACGACAAGAGCGACCAGTGGCTGCGCGAGTACGGGGACGAGATCGGCGTGCCCGAGACCTATCGCAAGACCCGCGTGGGCGCCTACCTCGATACGCCCGGCAAGACGGTCAGCGATCCGTACTTCGGGGGCGAAGGCCCGGACCGGACGGGCTGCACGCAGTGCGGGCGCTGCATGGTCGGGTGCACGATCGGAGCCAAGAACACCGTGCTCAAGAACTACCTGTGGTTTGCGGAGAAGCGCGGTGCTCGAGTTCAGCCCGATCGCACCGTCGTCGACGTGCGCCCCATCGACGGTCAGTCGGGCGCGACCGGCTGGTTCGTGGAGCATGAGGCCACGTCGTGGCGCACGGGCAAGGACCGCCGCACCATTCGCGCCCGCGGCGTGATTCTGTCCGGCGGGGCGCTTGGGAGCAACACCCTGCTCCAGCGGGCGCGCCTGAACGGCAGCCTGCCTCGCCTTTCGCCGATGCTGGGCGAGCAGGTCCGTACGAACAGCGAGTCCATCTTGGCCGTCACGGTCCCCCCGGGGGAGGCCGCCGGCCTCACCAATCGCGTGGCGATCAGCTCTTCGATCTACCCGGACCCGGATACCCACATCGAGACCGTGGTCTACGGCGACGCCGGCGCATCGATGCGCCCCCTACTCACCCTGATGGTGGGCGACGGCACGCGCGTCACCCGGCCGATCAAGCTGCTCGGCCAGGTCGTCCGTCACCCGCGGCGCTTCGCCTCGCTCATGGTCTCCAGCAACTGGTCGAGCCGGACGGTGATCGTGTTGGTCATGCAGTCGCTCGACAATGCGCTGGCGCTGCGCGCCAAGCGACGCCGCAACGGCACGGTGAAGCTCCAGACGGCCCAGTCCGGCAAGAGCAACCCGACCTACATCGC